>JAIMBB010000255.1 GCA_023511655.1 Anaerolineae bacterium | reverse complement strand
GCTTTGTTCACCTCGCAAAGGGCCGCGCCGTTGATGCACCGCCGCGGCGGCGGCGCCATCGTCAACGTCAGCAGCATCGGCAGCCGGCGCACCCTGCCCGACTACGTGGTAATCGGGGCGTCGAAGGGCGCGCTGGAGGCTATCACGCGCTACTGCGCGGTCGAGTTCTCGCCGCTCAACATCGTGGTGAATTGCGTCTCGCCCGGCATCATCCACACCGACGCGCTTCAGTTCTTCAAAGACAGCGACCTGATGCTCACGCTGGCCCGACAGCGCACGCCGGCCGGCCGGTTGGTCGAACCGGAAGACGTGGCCAGGCTGATCGCCTTCCTGTGCAGCCCGGATGCGACTATGATCCGCGGCCAGGTGATCATGATTGACGGCGGTTGGAGCGTGGACGTGGGTCGGCAGTGGACCGGTTGAGGCGCATTGCCTGTGATTTTCTGCCATGTCTCCCGAACGCCCTTCCGCACGGCCACTCGCCCTTCTGCTCGGCTGGCTGCCGTTCGCCTGCATGGGCACCCTTTTTGTGCTGGTCGGCCTGGGCATCGGCGCTGCGTTCGCGATCGAGTCGCAACATCTCACCCGCGCCGATGGATACGTGGTGGACTATGAGCAGCGCGGCAACCAATTCCACGCCGTGGTCGAATTCACGGCGCTGGATGGCGCGCGAATCACGTTTGTGGACAGCACTTCGGGCAGCGCGCCGCTCTATCGCCTGGAACAACAGGTGGAGGTGCGATACGACCCGGCCGCTCCACGCCGCACGGCGCGCGTCCATTCATTCATCAGCCTGTGGTTGCTGCCGGCCATCTTTGCAGGCATCGGCGGGCTGTTCGCCGCGATCGGCTGGATCGGCCTGGTGCGCGCGCTTCGGCGACGCGCCCGGGGTGTGTGATGGCGACTGCCCTGGTACTGGTCGTCCTGGCCGTGCTGCTCGTGCTCTGCGCGCGCTGGCTGCAGCAGCGCAGTGGCCTGCCCACCGGCCGGGTGATCTACGCTGACACAGGCGCCTGGCAGCGCAACGAGCGATCGCTGTTCTCGCCTACCTATCGCCTCGCCGGCAAGCCGGATTACCTGGTGCGTCAGGGCGACGCCATCGTGCCAGTGGAGGTGAAGTCGTCGCGCGCGCCGGCGCAGCCGTGGGCCGGCCACGTGTTGCAACTGGCCGCCTACTGCCTGCTGGTCGAAGAAACCCTCGGCGCGCGCGTCACGCACGGCATCTTGCGCTATGCCGATAAACAGTTCGCCATTCCCTACACTCCTGAGCTGAAGTCGGCGCTGTTGCGCGTGCTGGACGACATGCGGGCTGCCCTGGCCACCGGGGATGCCCACCGCGATCACAACGACGCCAGCCGCTGCGCGCGGTGCGGATTGCGCAAGGGGTGCGACGAGCGCCTGGCGATTTGAACAACCGTCAACTCATGAGCGGTTAATCCAAACCGCCTAGGATGCGCATCATGAATGCATCGGTTTGGGGGCGCGCCCTGCGCGGCGTGCCGAGGTTGAGTCGGGACGAGTGGAACGGGCTTGACGCCGTTGCCAAATGGCTCATCGCCACGCGCGCAGCGGTGTTGATCATGACGTTCATCTCGGCGGCCGTCGCCGGCATCTTCGCCGTGCGCGCCGGCAAGTTCGATTTCGGCCTGTGGGCGTTGATGACGGTCGGCCTGATGATGGCGCACGCAACCAACAACCTGCTAAACGACATGACCGACTACGCCAAAGGCGTGGACCGGGGCAACTACTATCGCGCCCAATACGGCGTGCAGCCGCTGGAGGCTGGCTTCTGGACGATGAAGGACGCCTGGCGCTACGCCATCATCACCGGTGGGATTGCGGCGCTGTGCGGCTTGTCTCTCGTCGTGGCCCGCGGTGGGCTGACCCTGCCACTGATGTTGGCCGGCGCGTTCTTCGTGTTGGCCTACACCTGGCCGCTGAAGTATGTCGGCCTGGGCGAGGTGGCTGTGCTGCTGGTGTGGGGGCCGCTGATGATCGGCGGCGGCTACTACGTGGTAACCGGCGAATGGAGCTGGGACGTGGTGCTGGGCGGGCTGCCCTACGCCCTGGGCACCACGATGGTGATCTTCGGCAAGCACATTGACAAGCGCGCCGCAGATCAGGAGAAGCGCATCTTCACGTTGCCGGTGATCTTGGGCGACCGACCGGCGCGCGCCGTAGCCATCGGCTGCATGGTGTTGCAGTATGCCCTGGTGATTGGCCTGGTGATCGCCGGCTTCTTCTCGCCGATCATGCTGCTGGTGGTATTGGCGTTGCGCGCCTTCGCGCTCACCTTTCGCATGTTCCAGCAGCCCAAGCCGGCCGAACGGCCCGAGTGGTTCCCTGCCGACGCCTGGCCAACCTGGCTGGCGGCGTTCGCCTTCTATCACAACCGGGCCTTCGGCTTGCTGTTCCTGCTCGGTTTGGTGATCGAAACCGCGTTGCGCGGCGCGGGCGTGCTGTAGCCTTCACATCGAGATGCGCTCACCGCCGTCCACCACGATCACTGCGCCGTTGATGCGCTCGATCTCCGGATCGCACAGGGCGCGGATGGTGACGGCGACGTCGTGCGTCGTGGTGAGCCGGCCGGTGGGATTGCGGCGCAGCGCAATATCCACGATCTCCTCGTTGCCCGGAATCTTGCGCAAGGCCGGCGTATCGGTGACGCCGGCCATGATGCAGTTCACCATCACGCCGTGCTTGCCCAGCTCCAGCGCGAGCTGGCGGGTGTGGCTTTCGAGTGCGCTCTTGGCGGCGCTCACCGCGCCATAGGTGCGGAAGACTTCTTCGCTGCCGGCGCTGGTCATGCTGAACACGCGGCTGCCCTTGCCCAGCAGGCCGGCGTGCCACAGGTCTTGCACCCAATACACCAGGCTGTTGGCCATCACGTCGAGCGTCATTTCCATCTGCGCCTGGGTGAGCTGATGCTCGGCGTCGGGGCCGATGAACGGCTGCAACGAGCCGAAGGCGACCGAATGCATCACCATGTGCAATCTGTCGTCGCCCAGCCAGGTTTTGATCTGCGCCACGGCTTCTTTGCGTTTCTCGGCATTGGCGATGTTCATGTTCACGTAGCGCACGTGCACGCCGCAGGCTTCGATCTGCGCCACCAGCGCGTTCACCGCTTCCAGCGCTGCGCCACGATCCAGGTGCAGGCCGATGATGTTGACGCCATATTTCGCCAGCTCCAGGGCCGTCGCCGCGCCAAAGCCCGACGACGCACCAAGGATCAACGCCCATTTGCCTTTGAGATCGTTTAGTGACATCGGTGTTCTTCCTCGTCCGTGATTTACGACCCGCCGATTATCCTCTTGGCTTCCTCATGGCAGTGTCCACAACCGACCTCCGGCGCGCTCACCTCGACCACGTGTTTGGTGCACACGGCATATACCCTCACCCTTTCGCGCAGCCCGAGCAACGACTTCTCGACCTTGCCCTCGAGGGCCAGATGCGGGCAGGCGTTCTGGCGCAGGATGTCCGGCACCGGGCAGGTGTTGCAATGGCTGGGTCGCCAGCGCCCGCCTTCGGGGTTGCGCTCGATCAACCGGCATTCCTGCTTTTCGCTGCCGCGGTAATGGTCGGCGTAGTAAAACCGGCACTCCTTGCCGGCGGGTGTTCGCATGACCGCCGCATTCTACATGAACAGCCGATCGGGGTGCGTTCACCAATAGGGGCAAGAACCTCCCGCAGGCTGCTCATCCAAGTCGTGACAGCCAGCAAAAACC
>JAIMBB010000254.1 GCA_023511655.1 Anaerolineae bacterium | reverse complement strand
GCACGCGGGCCACCGCCTCGTGGAGGTGCGGGTCGAAATCGGCCCCGACGGGGTCGATGACGGCGACGCCGCGCCTGGCCAGCACATCGAGCAGTCGCCGGTGGATGAGCTCGATGCCCTTCCGGATGGCCTCGGGGCCGCCCGCGCCGGCCTCGGCGGCGACGGCGCGCTCGAGGTCGTCGAGCAGCGGCAGGAGCTCCTTGATCAGCTCGACCGTCGCATACTCGGTGTACTCGCGGCGCTCCCGCTCGACGCGCTTGCGATAGTTGTCGAACTCCGCTGCCGTGCGGAGGAGCCGCTCGTAGTACTCGTCGCGCTGGCGGCTGACCTCGGCAGGGTCCGACACGCCGGAAGGCAGGGCGCCCCGCGGGGTCCCGGGCGGGCCGCCGGAGCCGTCGTCCGGCTGCGTGCCCGACGCGGGTACGGGGGACGTCCCGGAGTCGGTCGCCGGGGTGGCGGTGGGTTCCTGGTCGAGAGGCATCATGGTGTCCAATCCGACAGCGGGCCGTGCCGGCGGTCGCCGCCGGCCGGGCCGTCCGTGCCTAAGCCAAGGCGGAGGCCCGCCGCGAGCATTTCGACGACCGGAGCAGTGCCACTGGCCAGCTTCATGTTGCTGGAGGGATTGTGCACACAACCCACGTCGCGCTCGCGGAGCAAAGCGATATCGGCGGCATCGACCCAAACACAGTGTGCGGCAACCAGGTCTGCGCCGAGCAGGCCGAGCTGGTCCAGATAGCCGACCGGAGAAAGGCCGTACTCGCGCTGCGCGGCTTCCCGCTCGCGGCGAGTTTCCGCCAGGTGGATCAGAATCGGGGCACGGTAGCGACGCGCGAGCGCCGCAGCCGCTTGCAGGGTTTCGGCAGAGTTGGTGTAGAGGGCATGAGGGGCAACGGCAGCGCGGATGCGCGGATGGCCCTGCCAGCGCTGCAGAAACGTCTCCGTGTAGGCCAGGGCGTCGGCGACGGATTTGTGATCGGGTGCTGGGAAGTCGATCAGGGTCTGGCCAAGGATGGCGCGCAGGCCGGCCTGTTGAGTGGCTTGGGCGACCTGCTCTTCGAAGTAATACATATCCACGAATGTGGTGATGCCACCCCGGAGCATCTCCAACGCGGCCAGGCGCGTGCCCCACAGCACGAACTCTTCGTTCACGTGGCGGGCCTCGGCCGGGAAGATGTAATTTTCCAGCCAGTCCTGCAGGGCACGGTCATCGGCCAGGCCGCGAAGCAGGGTCATCGGGGCGTGGGTGTGGGCGTTGATCAGGCCGGGCAGCAGCAGGCGGCCGCGGGCCTCCAATCGGCGTGCAGCCGGGTAGCGGTGCTCGAGCTCTGCACGCGGGCCAATCGCGGCGATGCGATCGCCCCGCAGGGCGAGCGCACCGTCGGGGAGAACGCGGCGCTCGGCATCCATGGTGACAACCGTGGCGCCGACAATCAGCAGGTCAGCACGCTCGGCCGGGGCGCGCTGACAACCGGTCCAGGCGACGGTGACCAGCAGCAGACCCACAAGCCGACAGAACAGATTCGTCTGGGGCATCGCACGCATCACAGGAACGAAGCGTCGAACGGTTCGGGGAACAGTTCGGCGAGGCGGAAGATTTTGGAACGGCCGTGCAAATTGGCGGTGATCACTTCGATATCGCCGCAGAACTCCCAGAGGAGCTGGCGGCACGCCCCGCAGGGCGGGGTGAGACGTTCGGTATCCGCAACGATGGCGATGGCTTCAAAACCGCGCTCGCCTTCGGAGATGGCCTTGAGCAGGGCGACGCGCTCGGCACAGACGGTCAGACCGTAGCTGGCGTTCTCCACGTTGCAGCCGGTGATGACGCGCCCGGAGCGCGCGCGCAGCGCGGCGCCGACACGGAAGTTCGAGTAGGGCGCATGGGCGTTTTCCCGCGCAGCAGCAGCCACAGCAATCAGTTTTTCGGCGGTGTTCATGACAGATCTCGGGCAATGCGCGGGATGACCGCGCGCAGCAGGGCCGCGAAGGCATCGCGGACGCGTTCGCCTGTAGCCAGGACTTCATCGTGGCTGATGGGTTGGTCCAGGATGCCAGCCGCCATGTTGGTCACGCAGGAGATGGCGAGCACGCGCAAGCCCATGTGGCGCGCGGCAATCACCTCCGGCACGGTGGACATGCCGACCAGGTCGGCACCAATCCGCTCGAGGAAGCGGATCTCGGCTGGGGTTTCGTAGCTGGGGCCGGGCAGGGCGGCATAGACACCTTCAAAGACGGACAAACCCAGGCGGCGACCCTCGGCCAGAGCGAGGGTCACGTATGGTTTCCAGTACGCCTGCGTCAGGTCCGGAAACCGTGGGCCGAAGCGCTCGTCGTTGGGACCAATCAAGGGGTTGGTACCCTGCAGATTGATGTGATCGCGGAGCACAACCAGGCAGCCTTGGCGGTAGCGGCGGTTGATGCCGCCCGCAGCATTGGTCAGGATCACAACGCGAACACCCAAACGGCCGAGCACGCGAATCGGGAAGACGACCTGCTGCATCGAGTAGCCTTCGTAGTAGTGGACGCGACCCTGCAAGGCTGCGACGGGTACATCTTCCGTCAGGCCCAGGACGAGCCGACCCGCATGCCCGATCGCCGTCGCGACGGGGAAGCCCGGGATCTTCTGGTACGGGATGCGGGTGGCCTGCTCAAAGTCGTCCGCAAAGGCCCCCAGACCCGAGCCGAGGACCAGACCGATCTTCGGCCGCAGACGGGTTTTCGCGCGGAGGAACTTTGCGGCACGTTCTGCGCGCGTGAACTCGGATGTGGTTTTCGCAAGCGATTTCATTCGAGCGAACACGCTTACAAGAGCATACCGGCAATTGCCGCCGACATGAAGTTTGCCATCGTGCCCGCCAGCATGGCCCGGAAGCCGAGTCGGGCTAGGTCGCTGCGCCGCTCCGGGGCCAGCGCCCCGATCCCCCCGATCTGGATGCCGATCGATCCGATGTTTGCAAAGCCGCACAGAGCGAACGTGGCGATGGCAAGCGACCGCGGGTCCAATCCTTCGCGCGCCAGCACCAACTTTTCATAGGCGACCACTTCGTTCGTGACCATGCGCAGACCCAGCAGACTGCCCACCGTGCTGGCATCGTGCCAGGGCACGCCCAGCAGCCAGGCCACGGGGCTGAACAGCCACCCGAGAAGCTGCTCGAGGCTCTGCGGGAACCAGGCGACCCCGCGCGCCGCCAGAAACTCGTGGACGCCCCCCAGAATCAGATTGATCAGTGCGATCAGCGCCAGGAAAGCAATCAGCATGGCGCCCACGTTCACCGCCAGGCGCAAACCGTCGGTCGTGCCCCGTGCGGCTGCGCCGAGCACGTTCGGATCCTGCCGTTCGATCACCAGCCGCACCTGACCGGCCGTCAGCGGCTCTTCGGTCTCCGGAACCATGATCTTCGCCAGCACCACCGCCGCCGGGGCCGCCATCGCCACAGCCATGAGCAGAAATTCCGACCGGGCGCCAATCCCGATATAGGCACCGAGGATGGCTCCAGAGACGGTGGTCATTCCCGCAGTCATCACCAGCATCAACTCGGACTGCGTCAGTTTGGAGAGGTAGGGGCGAATCGCCAGCGGGGACTCCGTCTGACCCATAAAGATGTTCGCGGCGGTGTTCAGCGATTCGGCGCCACTGGTACCCATCAGCCGCGTCATCACGATCGCCAGGCCGCGGACGATTGCCTGCATCACACCATAGTGGTACAGAATGGCGAACAACGCGGAGATGAAAATGATCGTCGGCAGCACC
>JAIMBB010000253.1 GCA_023511655.1 Anaerolineae bacterium | reverse complement strand
ATCGTCGCTTAAACGAAGCACAACTGCGATTGTAGGAACTCATGTCCATCAAAACAACGATTTTGAGATAGGTTCTAAGGTCGCCATCGCCTGAGGTCATGATGAATACCAAACCCATCCCGGTTCCCCCGCCAGGCTCCCCCCTGAAGTGGGAACTTCGTCCGCCCTACTCGGCGCGCCATTTGCTCCTTTTGTTGTTCGCGCTCGCACTGCTCGTGGTGACGGGCCATCGCGTCCAGATGGACCGGATGCTGATGATGAGCGCACAGGCCGTCGGCCATCTCCTCGGCATCAGCGAAGATTCGCAAGTGGTGCGCGGTCTGTCGCGCGTGGCCCAGTCGATGTGGCCGCCGGTGATCGAAGAAAGGGAAGAGGTCGCGCGCCTGCCCCAGCTCGACAAAAACGACTTGCCGTTGTTTGCGTACATCGAAGTACAGCAACAGACCGAACAACGGCTCAATCCGCAGACGTTACAACTGGAGCAGCAAACCGTCACCGCCGAGGTGCTGGTCAAACCGGTCGGCTATCTGGTCACCGTGCTGATCAAGATGCTCGAGACACTGGAGATCGCCCTCTGGGGTACCGTGCTCTCCGTGCTCCTGTCGGCCCCGCTGGCCTACTACGCGGCCCGTAATTACAGCCCCAATCGCTTCACTTACACCGTGGCCCGCGGCACCATCAGCCTGCTGCGTTCGACGCCGGAACTAATCATCGCGCTGTTTCTGGTGCTGGCCTTCGGCTTTGGTCCGGTTGCCGGCGTGCTGGCCCTGGGACTGCACGCGGCGGGCTTTCTGGGCAAGTTCTACGCCGAAGACATCGAAAACGCCGACAAGAAGCCGCAGGAGGCGCTCGAAGCCATCGGCGCGGGCAAGCTCAAGACCCTCTGGTATGCCGTTCTGCCGCAAGTTGCGCCGCAATACATCGCCTACACCCTCTACATCCTCGACCGCAACGTCCGTATGGCCGCGGTCATCGGTCTGGTTGGCGCGGGGGGTATCGGTCAGGAGCTCAAGGGGCGTTTCGACATGTTCCAGTACGGCCACGTCGCCACTATTCTGATCGTGATCTTCCTGACGGTGTTCGTGCTCGACCAGATTTCGGCGCGGCTGCGGGCGCGCATGATTTGAGGGGGACATTCATGACTGTCGAACGCATCGGCTGGATCCGGGCGCTGACCGCCCACCCATCCACCGAATTGAAGACCCTGGCCGGCCAACTGGCCGAGGGCTGCGAGCTCCGGCTGACTAGCCTACCGCAAGCCGGACTCGGCCTGCTCACCCTGACCGATGGTGCCTTTCACGAACCCTATTACCTGGGCGAGTTTCCGCTCTCCTCGTGCGCGATCGAATTGACGCGCCCCGATGGCCGAAAGGCAGCAGGGGGCGCCCAGGTGATGGCAGACGATGCCGAACTCGCCCGTTCACTGGCCATCCTCGATGCCGTCCTGGCAGCGCAGCTTCCCGGCTGGGAACGAGTATCGGCGTTGGTGGAAGCGGGCGCACAAAAGCGTGCGGCAGAAGATGGGCGCCGCGCGGCCATCCTCGCCGCGACCCGGGTCGACTTTACGATGCTCAACACCGCTGGCGATGGCGGCGATGAAGATTGAGGCGATCTGGCAAGCGCATATCCAGCAGCGCGTCTTTCGCGAGCTGGTCGAAGCCTTCTCGCGCCCCGGCGAGATCCGCGATCTGGCAGGGGACATCGACGGCGCCCCTGCGCTGCGTGCCGTGCTGGCCACCCTGATGGATGCAGAGGTGACGCTGGCCGACCCCCATGGCCAAATTGCCGCCACCGACTGGCCCTTGCTCCAGACCTCGCCGGCATCCCCGGAAAAAAGCCGCTATGTGGTGGCCGACGGGCGCCGGGCGCCCGATTTCCAACCGATGCTGGGGACACTCGAGTCGCCGGAGTACGGCGCGACCGTTCTGCTGCAGGTCGATCGGGTGGGCGAAGGGGATACGGCCTTGGCGCTTTCCGGGCCGGGCATCGATGGCCGGCGAACGCTGTGCCTGGCGGGCCTGCATCCCGACTGGCTGGCACGCCGCGCCGATTGGACGAGCGGCTTCCCCTTGGGCGTCGATCTCTTGCTGTGCGATGCGCGCCGACTCGCGGCGCTGCCGCGCACCACGCAGGTCCACATGACCGAAAAAGGGGTTGTCTGACATGGGGTACGTCGCCATCAAGGGCGGTGGCCGTGCCATCGCGGGTGCCGCCGCCGTCACTGAATGTCTGCGCACCGAGGAGGGGTTGTGGAACGACAGCGCCGAGCCGCTCGGGATCGACGCCATCCTTCATCAACTGCGCTATCTGGTAGATCGCGTCGTTTCCGAGGGCGGGGTGTACCACCCGCAATTCGCCGCGCTCGCCATCAAGCAAAGCCTGGGCGATACCCTGGAAGCCGCCTTCGCGCTGCGCGCCTGGCGTTCCACCCGCCCGCGCCTTTGCGCGACCCCGGCGCTGGATACCTCGAGGATGCGCCTGATTCGCCGCATCTCGGCGGCGTTCAAGGAGATCCCCGGCGGTCAGATGCTGGGCCCAACACCGGACTACGCCCTGCGCCTGCTGCGCCTGGAGCTGCTGGACGAATCGCCACAGGCGTTCCGCAGGGTCGCCCGCGAGTGGCTCGCCGATTGTCCCGAGGCGCAGCTGCCCGAGACCTTTCCCAAGGTGCTCGATGCCCTCCGCGCCGAAGGCCTGCTGCCCCCGGTCAGTGACCATCGCGGCCAAACGCCCTTCGACATCACCCGCGAGCCGCTCATCTTTCCCGTGCCGCGTTCGGCCCAGCTCTCCACCATGGCGCGGGCCGAAACCGGTTCGCTGCTGGCGCTGGCCTACTCCAACATGCGCGGCTATGGGGACATCCATCCGACGGTCGCCGAGCTGCGGGTCGGCTACCTGCCGGTCATGCTGCCCCATCCGGTCACCGGCGAACTCACCGAGGCGGGCGAGGTGCTGATGACCGAATGTGAAGTGGTGGCCATGTACGAGGCCGACACCGGCAGCAAACCGGTGTTCACCGTCGGCTACGGTGCTTGTTTCGGTCACAACGAGGTCAAGGCCATCTCCATGGCCATTCTCGACCGCGCCCTGCAAAAGGGCGCGAAGGACGGCGCGAGCAATCCCTCGGAAGACGCGGAATTCGTGCTGCTCCACGTCGATGGCGTCGATTCGATGGGGTTTGCGTCGCACTACAAGATGCCGCACTACGTGACCTTTCAGTCGGATATGGACCGCCTGCGCACCACGCAACAAAAATCAGGAGCATCCGCATGAACGCCATGCTCGAAGGCCCAGCCCGCAGCGCCTACAACTTCGGCTTCCTCGACGAATATGCGAAGAAGGAGGTGCGCCGCGCCATCCTCAAGGCCATCGCCATCCCGGGCTATCAAGTCCCCTACGCCTCGCGCGAAATGCCCATGGGGCGAGGTTTCGGCACCGGCGGCCTGCAACTGACCTTGTCGCTGATCGGCCCGGATGAGGTGGTCAAGGTCATCGACCAGGGGTCGGACGATTCGGTCAACGCCGTCAACCTGCGCCGCTTCATCGACCAGGAGATCAACCCGTACGTAGACGAATGGGAGGCGGCCGAGATCTTCCCGGCGCACGAGCTGTTCCGCAAGATGGGCAAGCTCGGCTTCCTGGGGCTGACCAAGCCGGTCGAATACGGCGGCAGCGGGCTCGACTGGTCGTACGCGATGGTGATGGCCGAAACGCTGGGCCAAATCAAATGCGGCGCGATCCCGATGGCGATCGGGCTGCAGACCGACATGGCCACCCCGGCGCTGGCGCGCTTCGGC
>JAIMBB010000252.1 GCA_023511655.1 Anaerolineae bacterium | reverse complement strand
TGCTACCAATCTCATCTTCGCCGATTCGCGCTCTATTTGCGCCGTGTTAGATTCTCGTTGGTTTTGGTCAGCCCTAGGTTGGCCTGGCTTTGCAGCACCTCCGCTTGTTTCTTCAGATACTGCTCGCGGCCTGCGCCCTCAGCTTTGTTGATCGGGCTGAGCAACTCGATGACTGTGACGACTTCACCCGTGTCCGTTCGCACGATCTCGATGTAGGGCACGCGCATCTCGTCGGATGGGAGGCTGATGATCCACGGCTCGGCAACATCGTCGTCATCGTGGCTGATGGACGGCGCCTCGGTCGCATACTCGACGGTTGCTTCCTTGAGCGGCTGTTGAACTACCATGACGTCGGGGTAGAGACTGCGGTGATGTGCGGCGACGTAGATTCGTTCACCGATGGTCGCTGCATAGCGCGGGCGCAGGTGCGGCTGCATCGCGTCGCGCAGATACGTGATCAAAGCCTGATGTACGCCCGGCCAACGCGCCGGATCTTCGAGCCAGGGATCCATGCCGGGAAAGGGACTGGGCATGTCACTTCACCTGCGCGAATTCTAGCGCCTCATCCACCAACTCGAATCCGTGCCTGATGATGCTCTCCGGGTCTATGTGGAAGTAGCGATACAGATCGGCGCGGTAGCCGGACTGACCGAACTTGGTCACGCCCAGCGCGCGGGTCTTTTGGCCGAAAACGCCGCCCACCCATGCCAGCGCGTGCGGGGCGGCATCGTGCACGGTGAGGATGGGGGCATGGCGCGTGCCGGCCGGGATGAGCGTCGCCAGGTGGTGGCGATCGTCGCCACGTTGCTGGGCGGCGTGCCAGTCATCATAGGCCCGGCGGGGGCTGGTCAGGTTGATCAGGTTAACCGCGACCCCTTCGTCCTCCAGATACTGCGCGGCTTCGATGGCTTCAGGCAGCATCACGCCGCAGGTAATGAGATGCAGCAAAGGAGTTTGCGGTTCTGAGTTTGGGATTTTGATTTGGTAGCCCCCAACCAGGAATTGCCGGCGCAGCTCATCTCTACCCAGCCGATCTATGGCGGGCTGGAGCAGCGCCTGTTCGATCGGCTTGGTCGAGAGCCGCAGATACGAGGAGCGGCCGTTTTGGCGGTCGCAGCATTGCCTCAACGCCTCGCACAATGCCCACTCCACCTCGATAGCGAACGTCGGTTCGTAGAAATCTAGCTCCGGCAACTCGATGCCGAGCGATGGCGTGACCGACGACTGATGCGCGCCCCCCTCGGGCGCGAGTGTCACGCCGCTTGGCGTGGCGACGAAGATGAACCTGGCGCCTGAATACAGGCTATAGATGATTGCGTCCAGCCCGCGGCACACGAATGGGTCGTACACCGTGCCGATGGGGAACAGTAGCTGGCCTATCAGCTCATAGGCCATGCCCATCTGGCCGATCAACGAGAACAGGTTCATCTCGGCGATGCCCATCTCGATGTGTTGACCCTTGTTGCCAAGTTGCCAGTTCAAGATGCGGGCGCGGCCGGCCTCGTAGTCGGTTGTCTCGCGAAGCGTGAATGTGCCGACTTTGTTGATCCACCCGCCGAGGTTAGTGCTGATTGAGACGTCGGCCGATGAAGTGACGATGCGAGGGCCGACCTTGGGAACCTCGGCCAGCCGAAGCATGGCCCGGCCGAATGCCTCCTGCGTAGAGACGACCGGCATGGCGGTGGCGTTGAGTTCGTCGGGCACCTCGTCGGCCTGGACGGGCAACGAAGGCATTGCCTGCCGGCGTTCGCGCAGGCCCAGTTCTCTACCGCGCCGGGCGCATAGCTGGCCTTCGGGCGACTTGGGGTCGAAGCCGTCCCATTGTGTTTCCTCGGTCAGCCCAAAGGCGGCGCGCAGTTCATTGATGCGCTCGGTGCTGAGCAGTGCGGCGTGGTTGGCCGGATCGCCGTAGATCGGCAACCCGTAGCCCTTGATGGTATAGGCGAAGATCACGCTAGGCCGGTCGGTAGTGCGCTGAGCCTGATGCAGTGTGTCCAGCAACAGTTGCAGGTCATGGCCGCCCAGGTTGCCCAGCAACGATGGCAGGCGTTCATCGCTCACATCGCTCACACAGCGCAGAATCTCTCGGCCGCGCTTGTGCCTTGCCAACGCCTGGCGCACGTCAGGGCCGGTGCTGCGGATGAGATGTTGATATTCCTCATTGCTCATGTCATCAATGCATTGACGCAGCGCATCTCCTCCTGGGCGATGGAAGATGGCCTGCAGGTCATGCCCGTATTTCGCCTCTAATACGTTCCACTGGCAGGCGGCGAAGAGTTGCTTGAGCTTGGCGGCTCGAACGCCAGGCGTGATGCGATCGAGCGATTGGCGATTGAGGTCAATGATCCAGATGACGTTGGGCAGGCGCTGTAGTTCTTCCTCGATCAGCGCCTCCCAGATGTTGCCTTCGTCGAGCTCGGCGTCGCCGCTCATGGCGATGAAGCGATCGGCGGTGGTGTGGCCGAAGTGGGCTTGAGCGTATTTCTGCACTAATGCCGCGAACGTAGGCGCGACCGGGCCAAGGCCCATCGAGCCGCCGGAGAAATCCACCGGCGAGACGTCCTTAGTGCGGCTGGGGTAGGACTGGATGCCGCCGAATTCGCGCAGCCGTGTGAGGTAGCTTTTGGGCAGGATGCCCATCAGATACATTGCGGCATGGAAGACCGGCGACGCATGCGGCTTGACCAGAACGCGATCGGTGGGTTTGAGGAAGTGGAAGTACAACGCAGTCAGGATGCTCACCGATGATGCTGCGCTGGCTTGGTGTCCGCCGACTTTGGTCTTGTCTGGGTTGGGGCGTACGTTGTTAGCGTGGTGAATCATCAGCGTGCTGAGCCAGAGCAACCTGCGCTCGATGTTCTTCAGGACGGCGATGGTGCCGGTCGTAGTTGTTTCTGGAATCGCTTCGAGTAACGTCATGGCGCTCCTTCATCATCGGGAATCACGGGATCGGCAATTGCGAAAGGCGTGGCGCTCGTCGCCCATCTTCGGCAGGATCTACGGATTAGGACCTGAGTCGTTCTGGGTTCGAAGTCGTGCCGGTTTGCAATAATGCGCTCATCTTCCTGGCCGCCTGTCCCAGATGTCTGGCCAATTGGTTGGCTGCCACATCGGCGTTGCCGCGCTGGCAGGCCTTCAAGATCACGCGATGTTGTCGCTGCGCTTCGGTGTGGTAATCCACGCTGGTGAGATAGATGACCACATAGCGCTGCACATTGGTGTGCAAGGCGCGAATCTGGTCAAGCAGGCGCGGCATGCGGCATGGCGCATATAAAGCTGCATGAAACTCCCAGTTCAGCTCGCTCCATTTGAGCGCATCGCGTTCGTCGTCCATGATCGTAATCAGGCCATCCAGGCGCACAAAGTCGGCGCGAGTCATGTTTGGGATGGCACGCCGCAGCGCCAGCGTCTCCAGTGCGATGCGTATGGCATAGATTTCGTCCACTTCCTCGGCCGACAACTCGGACACAACTGCGCCGCGGTTGGGATAAAACGTGACCAGCCCTTCGGCCTTGAGTTGGAGCAGTGCCTCGCGCGCCGGGATCTTGCTCACGCCGAAGCGCGCCGCTACCTCGTCCTGCGGCAGGGCCTGGCCGCTCTTGAACTCGCCTTGCAGAATCGCCTGGCGCAGTGCAGCGGCGATCCACTCCGATGTGGCAGCCGCTTTCGGGCGGATGAGGGTGAGATTGGTCAAATCGTATGCGATTGTACGCGTATACGATTTTGCAGCAAGTTCACGGGCCGCGGTTTGGGTGCGTTCACGCACGGGGGCAGTGACAACCTCCCGCAGGTTTTTGCTGGCTGTCAC
>JAIMBB010000251.1 GCA_023511655.1 Anaerolineae bacterium | reverse complement strand
ACTAATTCTTGCGCACGTCGCATGACTTGCCTTTCAGGAAGATGTGGATGGCTGACGTTGGCTTCATGGGGCACAGTGCGGACATTCTTTGCGATCATCTCGAAACCATCCCTGGTCACAGTCCTTCATCAATTGAGTCGAAACAGTCGTCGCCCATTATCCGTCGTAATGCGCGCGATGTCACTGGCGGATCGGCCGCGCAGCTCGGCGATCTTTTGGGCGACGGTCGCCACATAAGCCGGCTCGTTGCGTCGCCCGCGGTGCGGCTGCGGCGCCAGATAGGGCGAATCGGTCTCGATCACGATGCGATCCAGTGGCGCTGCCTCGACCACGGCGCGCAACGCATGCGCATTCGGATAAGTTACTGGACCGCCGATGCCTATGTAGAAACCGAGCGCGAGCGCGGCGCGCAGGTGTTCCATCCGGCCGGAGAAGGCGTGCATGACCAGCCCGGGCAGGCCGCGCCCGTGATCGCGCAGCAGCTCCAGGGCATCATCATACGCCTCGCGGCAGTGCACGATCACCGGCAGGTCCAGCTCGCGGGCCAGCCCCAATTGGGCGACGAACGCGCGGGCCTGCTCTTCGCGCGGGACGATTTGCCAGTGATAGTCCAGGCCGATCTCGCCGATGGCGACCACGCTCGGTGCGCTGGCCAGCGCGCGCAACTCCGCCAGGTGCGATTCGCCGAAGCCGGCCGCGTCGTTGGGATGGATGCCGACCGCGGCGACGAGATCGGCGTGCGCTTCGGCCAGCGCGATCGCGCGCCGGCTGCTGGCCAGATCGTAGGCCGGGTTGAGCAGGCGCACCACGCCCGCTGCACGCGCCCGAGCGAGGACTGCGTCGCGATCATCATCGAACGCCGGCACGTCGAGATGGCAGTGGGTGTCGAAGAGTTGCCAATCGCTCAAGGCTTACCCGGCCTGATGCTCACATCCCATTCGCGATCTTGATGCCATCCTGCAAGATCGGCTGGACCAGCGATTCTTTGCTGGTCTCGCAATACACGCGCATGAGCGGCTCGGTGCCGGACATGCGGATGAGTAGCCAGCCGCCGTCTTCCAGCATGAACTTGTAGCCGTCGGTCATGTCCTTGCCGCTCACCTTCAAGCCACCGATCCTGTCCGGTTGGGCCGTGCGCAACCGCGCCTTGATCGCCTCGCGTTGCTGTGGGTCTATGTGCGAGTCAATGCGATCGTAGTAGTGCGGGCCGACTTTGTCGAACAACCAGTCAATCAACTGCGAGGGCGTCTTGCCGGTGCGCACCTGCAGATCGAGGAAGTAGAGGTTGGCCAGGATGCCGTCGCGTTCCGGGACGTTGCCGCGGAAGGCGTAGCCGCCGCTCTCCTCGCCGCCGATCATGGCGTCGGTCTCGGTCATCTTCGGCGCGACGTACTTGAAGCCGACGCCGGTCTCGTACACCGGCACGCCGTAGAGCTCGCCCAGCTTGTTCAGCATCGAAGTGGTGCTGAGCGTCTTGACGATCGCGCCGCGCTGACCGCGGATTTCAAGCAAATACAGCGCCAGCAGCGCGTAGGCGCGCAGCTGGTTGATGAAACGACCCTGTTCATCGCCGAAGCCGCACCGGTCGGCATCGCCATCGGTGATGCAGCAGCAGTTGGCACCGATCTCCTTCGTTTTGGCCAGGCCGACGTTCACGTTGGGTGGGATCGGCTCGGGACGGGTCATCTCCGGGAAGATCGGGTTGCGCTCGTTGTGGATTTCGACGATTTGCGTCTTGCCGCCGCCGATCAGCCGGGGCAGCCAGCCCGCGCCGTTGCCCCACATCGGATCCATCAGCACCTTCAGGCCGGCGTCGGCCAGCGGCCTCAGCTCGACCAATGTCTGCAGGTTGGCGATGTACTCGACCGCTGGATCGAACTTTTCGATCAGGCCCTGCGCAATGGCCCGATCGTAATCCAGCCGTTTGGCGTCGGCGTCCGAAGCCGGAATGGCGGCTTCGATCTGCGCCAGGCCGGCCGGGGCGATGGCGCCGCCGGTATGGTCGCGCACCTTGAAGCCATTGTCCTGAGGGGGATTGTGGCTGGCGGTGATGTTGATCGCACCGATCGCCTTCTTGGCGTTCACGGCGAACGCGATCACCGGCGTGGGGGTTGCGCCGTCGGTGAGCCAGACTTTGAGGCCGTGGCCAGCCAACACCTCGGCCGCCACCGCGGCGAAGTCCTCCGACTGAAAGCGTTTGTCGTAGCCGATGACGACCGCCGGGCGCGCGGCTTGCGCTGCTTGCGCCGTGGTCACGATGTAGCGGGCATAGCCTTCGGCGCAGCGCCGCACGTTGGCGAACGTGTAATCCTCTGCGATGCGTCCGCGCCACCCATCCGTTCCAAATTTGATCTCGTTCATATCTTCTTCGCCCTGATTGTCGTGTCGTTGCTCTCCAACGCCTTGAGGTCGGCGTCCACCATCATACGCACCAATTGTTCAAAGCTCACCTGCGGCTCCCAGCCCAGCACGCGGCCGGCCTTGCTGGCGTCGCCGATCAGCAGGTCCACCTCGGCCGGCCGGTAGTACTTCGGATCCACGACGACGTGCTCCTCCCAGTTCAAGCCGAGATAGCCGAACGCCGCTTCGCACAGCTCGCGCACCGAGTGCGTCTCGCCGGTGGCCAACACGTAGTCGTCCGGCCGATCTTGTTGCAGCATCAGCCACATGCCGCGCACGTAGTCGCCGGCGTAGCCCCAGTCGCGCCGCGCGTCGAGGTTGCCCAGGCACAGCTCGCGTTGCAGCCCCAGCTTGATGCGCGCCGCGGCGTGGGTCACCTTGTGGGTGACGAACTCCAACCCGCGTCGCGGGCTTTCGTGGTTGAACAGGATGCCGCTGCAGGCGAACAGGCCGTAGCTTTCGCGATAGTTGACCGTGATCCAGTGTCCGTATACCTTGGCGACGCCGTATGGACTGCGCGGATGGAAGGGGGTGGTCTCGCGCTGCGGCACTTCGACCACTTTGCCGAACATCTCCGACGACGATGCCTGATAGAAGCGCGCGTCGGGTTTGACGTGTCGGATCGCTTCCAGCAGGCGCGTCACGCCCAGCGCAGTGAATTCGCCGGTGAGCACCGGCTGGCTGAAGGAGGTGGGCACGAACGACTGCGCCGCCAGGTTATAGACCTCGTCCGGCTGGTGCTCACGGATGATCTCCATCAGCGACGATTGATCGAGCAAATCGCCTTGAACGATCTCGACCTCGTCCTGGATGTGTTTGATGCGATCGAAGTTGATAGTGCTGGTGCGCCGCACCATGCCGACCACGCGATAGCCCAACCCCAGCAGGAACTCCGCCAGGTAAGAGCCATCTTGGCCGGTGATGCCGGTGATCAGAGCGGTTTTTTGAGTCATATTTTGGATGTCGGGTGTCAGGCAGCGCTTGATGCGCAACACGCACGACGCAATGCGAAATGCGCGTTGTGCGGCATGGCAAGCGCGTCGCTTTTCACGCCTTGGGCTCCTTTTCGTTCTTGAGTTGATTTCTCCAATAGTCCAGCAAGTCGGCCACAGTTTGTTCGAACGGAATGCGTGGTTCCCAGCCGGTTGCTTCGTGGATGCGCGTTGGGTCGCCATAGCTCACCGGCGTGTCGGCGATGCGAAAGCGGGTCGGATCGCTGCGCTGTTCCACCTGCACGGTCGTCAGGCTGAGCATCGCGTCGAGCAACGATTGGATCGAACGCGGTTTCCCGCTGCACACGTTATAGGCCCGTCCACCATCGGCGAATCGAATCAATGCCAGATAGGCCTGGACGATGTCGCGCACGTCGGTGAAGTCGCGCTCGGCCTGCATGTTGCCCAGGTACATGACCGGCTCGCGCC
>JAIMBB010000250.1 GCA_023511655.1 Anaerolineae bacterium | reverse complement strand
AGGATTTCTACTTCCGGCAGTTGCTCAGCCACGACGATAATTTACCGCACTTCCCGTAGAATGGTAGGCAGTTACCAGCCAACAACAACAACAGCGACTTCAACGGCTGCGTCGGCGTCGGGCCGTATGGCGACGACACGATCGTGTTCGCGCCGGGGGTGGTCACCATCACGCTGACGATCAACACGGGCGGCGGAGACAACGACGGCAACGGCTACCGCGACCTTGACGTAGGCGGGCCGCTGGCCGGCGCGCTGACGATCCAGGGGCCGGAGCAGGGCGTGGCCATCGTCGCTGCGCCGGGCATCGGCGACCGCGTCTTCGACATCCTGCCCACCGGCAGCGCGCCGGTGACGCTGACCAACCTGACCATCCTGGGCGGCCTGACGCCGGCCACCAGCTACGAGACCAGCCCGAGCGGCGACCCGTGCTACCAGGGCGGCGGCGGCATCCGGCATCGCGGCGGCGCGCTCACGCTGAACAACGTCTGGGTGCGCGGCAACACCGCGCGGCTGGGCGGGGGCATCTGCCACCAGGGGCAGGGGCTGGTTATTAACAACAGCGTCCTGATCGGCAACACCACCCAGGGCGGCGACGGCGGCGGGCTATACAGCGAGGGCGGCAGCGCCGCGCTCGCCAACGCGCGCGTGTTGAGCAACACCGCGGTGATCAGCGAGGCCAGCGCACGAGGCGGCGGCGGCATCTTTCACGCCCTTGGCAGCGGCGGGATGACCCTCGTCAGCAGCCTGATCGCGCACAACCTCGCCCAGCGGATCGCCAGCAACGACGAAGCGCACGGCGGCGGCATCGCCAGCAAAGCGGATCTGACGCTGACGCAGAGCACAGTCTCGGACAACATCGTGCACAACCTCAGCGGAGTGAACACGCTGGGCGGGGGCATCCTGCATGGCTTTGGGTCGTTCGTCGCCAACCAGAGCGTGATCGCCGGCAACGTCGCTACCGGCACACAAGCGTCTGGTGGGGGTCTTTACACGGGCGGCTCAGTCGCCGAGGTCAACGGCGGGCAGATCTTGAGCAACACCGCCCGTTATGGCGGGGGCTGGTACAACACGGTAAACGGCGCCTTTCTGCTCGCCGGCGAGGTCAGTTTCAACCTGGCGACGCAATACGGCGGCGGCATCTACAACAACCTGGGCAGCAACGTCGGCCTCCTGGGCGCGATCGTGTGCGACAACCGCGCTGCGGGCATGGGATCAACTGTCGGCGGAGGAATCCACAACGCCGGAATCAGCGCGTCGTTGTATCTCCAGGACTCGCTCGTCTGCCGCAATCAGGCCAGCACAGGGGGCAGGGTCGCTAATAGCGCTGCGATGGTTATCCAGGGCAGCCACGTCTTCAGCAACGCTGCGACGGCCGGCAGCGGGGGCGGCATTCATCACAACGGTCCAAGCCTGCGCATCGAAGCCAGCGCCGTGACGTCCAACACAGCCAGCACTGCCGGCGCCGGCTTGATGGCGATTAACGCCCCGTCCTTCAGCGTCCTGAACAGCACCTTCAGCGGCAACCAATCCGTCGCCAGCAGCGTATATGCGCAGGCCAGCACCGGCTACCTGACCTACACCACCATCGCCAGCAACACCGGCATCGGGCTGCACATGGCAAACGGCGGGTTGGTCAGCCTGCGCGCGACGCTGCTGGCCGGCAATGGTTCCGGTAACTGCCTGGTCTCATCAGGGGGCGCATTGACCAGCAACAACGACAACCTGAGCAGCGACGCGACCTGCGCCGGCAGCTTGAGCGCCTCGAACGACCTGATCAACACCAACCCGCTGCTGCGCCCGCTGGCGCTGAACGGGGCATCGCTGGCGCCCAGCCACGCCCCGCTGCCGCACAGCCCGGCGCTCAACCGCATCCCGCCGGCGCGCTGCGTCGCTGCCGATCAGCGCAACGTCGGCCGGCCCAAAAACGGCCGCTGCGACGTGGGCGCAGTGGAGCTGGAGGTGTGGCCGGCCTATGCGCCGGTGGTTGCCCGAAATTAGGTCTGCAAAAGAGGCTCGCGCGTGGCCAGCCCCTCCTGCTGGCCTGTCCAAGCAAACCAGCAGCGCGGAGGGCGATCGAGCTGCGGGCGCACGAGGGGTGAATGTGCCCCTTGCCGGGCGGCCCCTCTGTTCGCAACAAAACGGGCCGGCTACAGCAGCCGGCCCGTTTCTTTTAGAACGACGCCAAAGGCAGCGTCAGAACAGATTCCACAGATACTGGTTGTAGACCTCGTGGTGGTATTGCACCTCAGGCCCCTTGACGAACGTGCCGAGCAACCGCGGACAGCGGTCGGCCGCCGCCCTCTTCAGCTCGGCATAGCGCGCTTTCACGTCGTCGCCCAACAGGACGCTGGACCACTGGGCGGCGCAGAAATTGTCGATCGCGTCGTAGATGTTGTCGGGCAGGAAGCGATGCGCCTGGCGCAGGCCCTTCTCGTCACTAATGCTGCCCTCCAGGCCGGTGCGGAAGATGGAGTACATCACCAGGTAGGGGTTGGCATCGGGGCCTACCGAGCGCACCTCGATGCGGGCGCTGCGCTCGTTGCCGATCGGGATGCGGATCATCGAACCGCGATCCACCGGCGAGGCGATAATTTGATTGGGCGCCTCGAAGTGCGGGTCGAGCCGGCGATAGGCGTTCACGCTCGCGTTCAGCAACAGGCAAATGTCGTTGGCGTGGGTGAGGATGCGATCCACGAACTGCCAGGCGAAGTCACTCAGGTTCTCTTCGCCCTTCGGATCCCAGAACAGGTTCTTGCCGTTCTGGTTGATCGAGATATTGGTGTGCATGCCGCTGCCGTTGACGCCGACGACGGGCTTGGGCAGGAAGCTGGCGGTCAATCCCTGCAGCGCGGCTACCTGCCGGCAGATCAGCTTATACAACTGGATGGTATCGGCAGCCGCTACGACCTCAGTGTAGCCATAGTTGATCTCGAATTGCGACGGCGCGACCTCTGGGTGGTCCTTCTCGTTCTGGAAGCCCATGGCGCGCTGCACCTCGGCCACGGTGTCAATGAACTGGCGCAACGGGTCGCCGGGCAGCGAATGGTAGTAACCACCGGTGTTGACGAACTCGAACTTGCCCGTCTTGTAGTACTCGCGTTCGGCATTCAAACCCTTGAACAAGAAGCCCTCGATCTCGTTCGCGGCGTTCATTGTGTAGCCCTTCTCTTCGAACATCCGCTGGGCGAAGCCTTTGAGGATGCCGCGCGTATCGGCCACATACGGTCGGCCGTCGCGCTCCATCACCTCGCCGAACACGAGCACCTTGCCCGGCCCGAAGACATCGGCAGGCGCCCAATAGAAGGCCGACCAGTCTATGCCCAGGCGCAGGTCGGATTCGCGCTGAGCGGTGAAGCCGCGAATGGATGAGCCGTCGAAGGTGAGGTTGTCGGCCGACTTCAACAAGAATTTCTTATCGTAGTCGAGCATGTGCAGACGGCCTTCCAGATCGGAGAACAAGACCGTGACGGCCTTGATGCGTTTCTCGTCGGCCAGATACTTCATCCGCTCTTCCTGAAGCTGATGCATTGGCACACGTGCCAGGCGCTGCGCCTTGGCCTGCAGGTTCAGCTCCTCGAGTTCTGCGTAGGGGATTTGTAGAAAATCGCGCAATTCGGTTGTCATGGCGTTTCGCAATGCTCCTTCGGGAAGGGGAAAAACTTACAGGACGCGACGCTCCTCGCGGAGCATCACGTCCTGGTGATACCCTGTCTACCCGGGCGAGATTATACGAGGCAAAACGAAGGCCCGTCAAGGCGGGTGGTTCACGCACGGGGGCATTTTCTTGTAGGGGCAGGCCTATGTGCCTGCCCGCGTTTGGCACATATGGGCGGGCGGCCACGCAGGGCC
>JAIMBB010000249.1 GCA_023511655.1 Anaerolineae bacterium | reverse complement strand
AGAGCCGGGTGAAGGGCTTCATCTACAACGCGCATCGCTAACTACATCTCCATCCAGTCAGGTTTTCAACTGAGCAGCTGATTCTCAATTTCGATAAGGCCTGCACATTCAGAAAGTGTCCTGAGTCTACGAGATCAACCTTTGCTTTCGTCATCAGGCCAACTGCCGTATCGTCATTCCCGTGAAGATGGGGAGGGGGAATTCAACCATTTGTGATTCCGAGCTTGCGGGCACGAAGTGCTGGTGATCTGGTTTTCGTGATTCTTAAGACGCTTCCCTGGCCTTCCCGGATGCTACCGGCGCGCAGAAATTCTGCATCAGTTCTGGTGTGCGAAGTGTGGCTGATTCAGACGAGCACGGCTCGCTCGTGTCTGAGCAACCATGCCTTCGCCTGCACGCCGCCGGCGTAGCCACTCAGTTTGCCGTTGCTGGAGATCACGCGATGACAAGGGATGATGATGTTGATCGGGTTGCGGGCGTTGGCCTGGCCAACCGCGCGTGGTGCTGTGGCTTTCTTCAACCGCCGGGCGATCTCGGCATACGTAATCGTCTCGCCGAAGCCGACCGCGCGCACTTCTGCCAACACCGCGCGCTGAAAATCAGTGAGTCCTTCGAGGGAGAGTGGCACGTCGAACGTCTGTCGTTTGCCCTGGAAGTATTCGCGCAGTTGCTTGCGCGCCTGGATGACAACTCTGCATCCCTTGCCAACCGGCGCATCGTAAGCGACCCACCGCACTGCTGTCACGGCGTCGTGGGTGCCTTCGATCATCAGCCGGCCGATCGGCGTGTCGAGAGCAGCCTGGAACACACCTCAAACTTTATAATCATCACGTGACTTTATCAAACGACCATCTGCTCGCGCTGTATCGCCAATTGGTGCTGATCCGGCAGTTCGAGCTGCGCGCGATTGACGAGCGGCGACAGGGGTTGATCCCTGGCTTTATCCATCCCTATATCGGTGAAGAGGCGTGTGCCGTGGGGGCATGCGCAGCGCTAAACCCTGACGATGTGATCACCAGTACACATCGCGGCCATGGCCATCTGATCGCCAAGGGGGGCGACGTGCGTTACATGATGGCCGAATTGGCCGCCCGCGAAGCGGGCTATTGCCGGGGTAAGGGCGGATCGTTACACATGACTGACTTCGACCTGGGCATCCTGGGTGCGAACGGCATCGTCGCCGGCGGCATTCCAATGGCCGTCGGCGCGGCACTGGCCTTCAAGATGCAGTGCGCCGGTCGGACGAACGGGAACGCGGATGCACCACCCCTGCGGGTTGCTTTGGCCTTCTTCGGCGACGGCGCGACCAACGAAGGCGCGTTTCACGAAGCGCTCAACATGGCCGGGTTGTGGCGGCTGCCGGTGGTGTTCTTTTGCGAAAATAACCAATACGGCGAGGGCACCCCGCAGCACAAGCAGGCGCCGCTCGCCCAGTTGAGCAAGCGCGCCGAGAGCTACGCCATGCCCGGCGTCACGGTGGATGGCAACGACGTGCTGGCCGTCTATGAAGCCACGCGGCAGGCGGTCGAGCGCGCGCGTCGCGGCGAAGGACCATCGTTCATCGAAGGGATGACCTACCGCTATCGCGGTCATTATGAGGGTGACCCACAGGTCTACCGTTCTCGCGAGGAGATCGCGCTGTGGCAGGCGCGGGACCCCATACCGCGCTTTCGCAAGGTGCTTGTGGAAAACGGGATCTCAGAGGCGCTAATGGAGGAAGTCGAGGGTCAGGTTGTGACGCTGATCGAGGAAGCCGTCGCCTTCGCGCGCACTGCGCCGCCGGCGCGCGCAGAGGACGCGCTTCTCGGCGTCTACGGCGACACCCACGACGGCGCGGTATTTTAAGCTGTCCTAAGGCAATAAAGGCTATTCTCTAAGCGGTTTGGCTATAGCATAAGGCGTGCAGGTAGCTCCGATTTATCCCCAAACCCCCCTCCTTATCCCCAGTCGAATCGGGATTTGTCCACATTTCTTCCCTTTTATGATCTCTGTTTGCATTTCTTAAACGGGGGATAACTTGTCTAAGTGCATTGTGAACGCCGTTTATGGGGTGTGTCGCGCGCTTCACCCCCAGATATAGCGTGAGATGATGTGGGCTGACTGTGAACGAGCTGTGAAAGATTTGTGGATAGCGAGCCGCCCAAGCTGGCGCGCGGCTCGTGCCTGGCTGCGGCGCGTCCTCCGGGTGCTGATCGCGGGCGGCTTGCTCTTGAGCCTGCTGCGCTTCGAGGTGCCTGCTTACGGCGACCGCGATGTGCAGCTCGATCGCATGCTGGCCGGGAGGCAATTCGACCTGGCCGGCTGGTGGGTTGGCGCAGCGCTGGCGAAGCTGGGCTACGAGCTGACTGCGCCCCACGACAGCATGACCGATCGCGATCAGATCGCCTTCGTGCAGGCCTACATGCGCGACGTCGCCGAGTTCAAGCGGTTGGTCAATCAAATCGAGATCGTCTATGCCGACCCGAACATCGCAAATGCGGCCGAAGCGAGTGCGGCGCTGCGCGCCCAACGCGACGCGCTGCGGGCCAGTCTGAACGCCCGGCAGGACATCGCCGAGGCCATTTTGCAGGAACAGGTGCAAAGCGTCTTGCGCGAAGAAGGGTTTGCCATCGGTGGGCAAGTAATGCCACCGCTCCGCTTTCGCTTCACCGAGCTGCCCGACCTGCTGGTGGTCTCTCGTCGTGACAAAATCGAACGGATCGCCTCGCGCGAGCTGACCACCGGCCTGGCGTTAGAAGAAAAGGCGCGCATCGAAGATGCGGTGGATCGCCGGTTCAACGTGTCGTCGCTGGTCACGCCCATCGGTGGGCTGGGCGCCTATCCGACCATGTTGCCGGAGACGCCGGCGTTGAAATGGGTGCTCGGCGTTGCGGCGCACGAATGGGTGCACAACTATTTGCTCTTCGTGCTCAGCCCGGTGGGGCTGAATTTTCTCTCCGATTCGGAAGCGCGCACCATCAACGAAACGGCGGCCGTGATCGTGGAGCGCGAGGTTCGTGAGCGCGTGGCGCAAAAATACTATCCGGAACTGCAAGCTTCCCTGACCGCCGATGTACGCGCCCATCCCGGTGCGGATGGCAGCTTCGACTTCCGCGCCGAGATGCGCCAGACGCGCCTGCGGGTGGACGAGTTGCTGGCGCAGGGCAAGATCGAGGAGGCCGAGGCTTATATGGAGCAGCGCCGCATCCTGTTCGTCCAACATGGCTACCTCATCCGCAAGCTGAACCAGGCCTACTTCGCCTTCCACGGCACCTACAACGCCGACCCGGGCGGCTCGCCCGCTGCTGGCAAGGATCCGGTCGGCCCGGCCGTGCAGGAACTTCGCCGGCGCAGTCCCTCGCTGGGCGCCTTCCTGCGCGAGATCGCGACCGTTCGAGACTTCGCCGATTTGCAGAAGCGACTGGCCGATCGGTAGTGCCTTGGCGTGCTGCTTGCGGCATTTCCCGACGACGGATTGCCGAGCTAAACGATTGAAATAGGCTCGTGCTCCCGGCCGATATAATCCACGGCGCGATGCCTGCCGAGTTGACCACTGATGCTGCCCCTCCCGGCGCGGACGCGTCTCTTTCAAGCGACAAGCGGACGCCGCTGCGGCGCTACATCCATCCGGCCGCTTTGCTTGCTATCCTCTTCGTCGCGGCGGCGTTGCGCTTCTATGACCTCAACTGGGACCAGAGCCAGTACAACCATCCTGACGAACGGCACGTGACGAATGTGATCTCGGCGCTGCAGATGCCGAAGAGCCTGGGCGAGTATTTCGATTCGGCCGCTTCGCCGCTCAACCCATACAACATCCGCCAGAGTTGGGTGTATGGCACGTTGCCGCTGTTCGGTGGGCGCGCGGTTGCCGAGTTCTTCGACCAGGGG
>JAIMBB010000248.1 GCA_023511655.1 Anaerolineae bacterium | reverse complement strand
GCTAAGCTATGCTCCGATAGGGTAGGCAGTTACGATCCGGCGCGAATCGGTCCGGGCAACGATTCAGGTGACAACAAAAACACCCCAAGAGTTACATCCTGGGGTGTTGTATTCTGCCGCAAGTAAAAACAGGACTAGCGAATCGCCTTCTCGGTCTGCTTGTCGAAGATGTGCATGTTGTCGAGGTTGAACGCCATTCCCATGGTGCTGCCCACGCGCGCCTTGGTGCGCGGGTCCACGCGGGCAAGGAACGGCTTGTTGTTGGCAGTCATCAGATAGACGATGACCTCGTTGCCCATCAGCTCGGTGACGTCCACCTTCGACTCGACGATGGCCTGATGGATGCCGGGAGGCGCATATTCGGGGTCGTGCACATCCTCGGGGCGAATGCCGAAGATCACCTGTTTGCCGAGATGCGCCCTGTAAGGCTCAACTTTGTTCTCGGGCACCTTGACGCGGAAGGCACCGGTGTCCACATAAACGTCGCCGCCGCTGCCGGTGAGTGTGGCGTCAAAGAAGTTCATCGAGGGGCTGCCGATGAAGCCAGCCACGAACACATTATCAGGGCGATCGTAGAGCACCTGCGGCGTGTCAATTTGCTGCAGCACGCCATCCTTCATTACGGCGATGCGCGTGCCCATCGTCATCGCCTCCACCTGGTCGTGAGTGACGTAGATGAAGGTGGTGCCGAGCTGCATGTGCAGCTTGCTGATCTCGGCGCGCGCCTGCACGCGCAGCTTGGCGTCCAGGTTCGACAACGGCTCATCCATCAAGAACACAGCCGGGTTGCGGACGATGGCGCGGCCGACGGCCACGCGCTGACGCTGACCACCCGAAAGCTGCTTCGGCTTGCGGTCGAGCAGCGATTCGATGCCCAGGCGGCGCGCCGCCTCCTTTACCCGCTGATCAATCTCCGCTTTCGGCACGCGGCGCAGCTTCAGGCCGAACGCCATGTTGTCGTATACCGACATGTGTGGATACAAAGCGTACGACTGGAAGACCATGGCGATATCGCGATCTTTGGGCGGCACGTCGTTGACGATGCGATCGCCGATGTAGATGTTGCCGTCTGAGACTTCCTCCAACCCTGCCAACATGCGCAGCGAAGTAGTCTTGCCACAACCCGACGGGCCGACGAAGACGAGGAATTCACGGTCTGCGATGGAGATGTTCAGGTCGTTTACCGCTATGACATCCCCAAAGCGTTTGGTTACATGTTCATAGGTCACACTTGCCATGCAGCGATCCTCCCAGGAGCTGAAAATAAAAAACGTGTTACAGGATTGTATACATGCCTGCTGCGCCCGTCAAACAAAAACTTGAGCGCCGGTCGGCGCAACATCGAGCACCCAATAACGTGCGGAGAGTCCTCCAGCAGCTGCGAAAGCCGACTGCATCGCTTCGCCAATCGCGTCGTGGTTCTCCTGGGCAAAGGCCAGCAGGCCCGGGCCGGCGCCGCTCAGGATAACGGCCAGCGCACCGCACGCCAGGGCCGCGCGTTTGGCCTCGATCGCGCCGGGGATGGCCGGCAGGCGGTAGGGCTCATGAATCCGATCCCCCATCGCCCGCGACAATAACGAGGCGTCCCCGTTGCGCAAAGCCTCGACTACCAGCATGGCACGACCGACGTTGAAAACGGCGTCGTTGCGCGAGTAGTGCAACGGCAGTACCGATCGCGCGTGCGAGGTCATAAAGTGAAAACGTGGCACACACACCACGACGCGCATGGGCGGCAGGGGCACGCGATGCGTGATCACTTCACCATTCCGACCGACGACAATCACCAGGCTGCCCAGCAACGCCGGCGCGACGTTGTCGCCATGTCCTTCGATTTCAAAAGCGCGGTTGAGGATGCGCGCCGAGCCGGCCGGGCCGCGGAAGCCGTGGGGGTCGAGCAGCGCATTGGCGAAGAGCAACCCGGCCAGCACGGCGGTCGAGCTGGAGCCCAGGCCGCTGCCACAAGGCACCTCATTGTGGCACACGATGTGATAAGACTGGTTACGCACGTCAAACGGGATGTAGGTGGTTAACTCCTCAATCATCGTGCGCACCACCAGATGGCTTTTGTCGTTGGGCAACTCATCTTCGCCTTCGCCGTGCGACTCCACGGTGATGCCGGCGCCGTTGCCGTGGTGCAACTCGAACGTGTTCCACAGATCGAGCGCTAGACCCATACAGTCGAAGCCAGGGCCGAGGTTGGCGCTGGTAGCAGGGACACGGACGGTCAGCAATTTCGCCATTCGTGATCTTCAATCTTTCACTCTCGTCGCAAGCGACGCGAATCAAGAAATGAAAGATATCTTCAGCCGATTGCTTCGAGCAATGCCTCGATCCTCGGCTCGATCGTGATCGGCGGCGCATTGCCTTTGATGGCGGCCTCCGGGTCCTTCAAGCCATGACCGGTCAACACACACACGACGCGCTGGCGACGCACGTCCAGCCACCCCTCGCGCAATCCCTTGGCCAGGCCGGCTAATCCGGCCGCCGACGATGGCTCGCAAAAGACGCCCTCCGTCCTGGCAACCAGGCGATAGGCGCTCAAGATTTCTTCGTCGCTCACCGCAGTGATGCGGCCGCCCGATTCGTCCAGCGCGGTTGTCGCCTCGCGCCAGCGCGCGGGGTTGCCGATGCGGATGGCAGTGGCGATGGTTTCAGGGTGTTCGACGATCCGGCCGAGCACGATGGGCGCAGCGCCGGCCGCCTGCGCACCCAGCAGGCGCGGGCGGATGGAGGCCAGCCCGTCGTCGAAATACTCGCCGAAGCCGAGCCAATACGAGGTGATGTTGCCGGCGTTGCCGACGGGCAGACACAGCCAATCCGGCGCGTCGCCGAGGACGTCGCAAATTTCGAACGCGGCCGTCTTTTGGCCCTGCAGGCGGGCGGGGTTGATCGAATTGACCAGCGCGATCGGCGCGCGCTCGCTGGCCTGGCGCACCATGCGCAGGCCGTCGTCGAAGTTGCCGGCGATGGCGATCACTTGCGCGCCGTAGCTCAACGCGCCGGCCAGCTTGCCGGCGGCGATCTTTCCATCGGGCACGAGCACCACGCACTTCAAGCCGGCCCGCGCGGCATAGGCCGCCGCCGACGCGGCCGTGTTGCCGGTGCTGGCGCAGATGACGGCCTGTGCGCCATCGGCGACCGCCTGGGTCATGGCCGTCGTCATGCCGCGGTCCTTGAACGAGCCGGTGGGGTTGGCCGCCTCGTATTTCAAATACAATTCGAACCCGCCGCCCAGCGCCGAGGCCAGTCGAGGCGCCGGGATCAACGGTGTGTTGCCTTCCAGCAACGTCACGGGCGGAACGGTGTGCGCGATGTGAATGCGAGCGCGATAGTGTTCGATGACGCCAGGCCATGCAGCCACGGGGCGCACGTCCGGCAGCGACTGTGAGGGCATAGCGACGCGATTTTAACATTTGGGCGAATCCCGATTCAGCATGGGTGCACTTTTCTGAAAGCGGCAAACAAAAGGCCACAGCAGATCGAAGGTATCGCTCGTGACGGCGGCTCAGAATGGGAAAGGGGAGCAATTGTACAAGCCATCGCGTGACCAGCGCATGCTCGCTCCATCCAGACGCTGCTTGGCTTGTTTGGCCCCGGACTCCACCACCCCGCTCCCAATCGGCAGCCCCACCGCCTGGAGGTCGCGATACAGCATGCGTTCATGGTTGGTCGCAAGTAGCCCGCTTTAGTCTCCAGTTTGGCTTTGGTCTTTGGCTTGGCTAACGCCGCTAGCTGCAGCAGTCGGCCGTGCACGAGCGTTCCCCTCAGCCTTCTTCGATCAAGCAGGATCTTGAGCCGCACCCGCGGGTTTGCAGCGAACTTGCGCTGGCAACAAGACTGAATATACTTCCGCTTGCTCAGTTGAAAACATCGCATAATTGGGAGTCATGAGAGGTAGAAAGGCAAAGGCCGTGAAACTGCGAGAGAGT
>JAIMBB010000247.1 GCA_023511655.1 Anaerolineae bacterium | reverse complement strand
CGAGTGCACAGTTGGATGAGGTTCTGGTAGCCCTCTTCGTCTCGAGCCAGAAGCACCAGGTGATACGGGCTGGTGTCGAGCTTGGGGTCGCGCTGTTGACGGCCCCGCGGGGCCACATATACCTCGCAGCCGATGATCGGCTTGATACCGTGCTGCTCGGCGACTCGACAGAACTCGACAGCGGCGTACATGGCGCCATGGTCGGTCAGCGCGAGCGCGTGCATGCCGTACGCGCGCGCCCGCTCGACGATTGCGGCGGCGACGGCCTGCACCCCCGCGCCGAAGCGCGCGTCTACGGCGACCTGGTAGCCGGTGACAAGTTTATTGGTTTCGTTGGCCATGCCGATGACGGCCTGGAGTTCCTTGAACATTTCCGGGGTCATGCCTTTGGCAAAGGCCGAGGCGGTATGGGAAGCGATGGAGCGCGGGGCCTGGTCACGCGACTTGTTCGACGCCGCGTTAGCCGCCTGCGAACACGTCATGCCCGGCGATGCGCGTGAGAACTGCCACCGCACCTCAACTCATGACCCGTGGGGCAGCCCGACCGCGTTCGTGCTGGAGCACGCCGACGGCCTGCGCACCGCACACATCCAGCTCGAAGGGCACATCGAAGATTTCGGGCTGGCCCTGCGCCGGCGCGACGGCGCCATCCACGCCAACCGCTGGGAGGCTGGTGGGCCGGAGGACTTCTACGGGCACTTTGCGGCACTCGATGCCAAAATACAGGAGATGTTCCTGACCGGTCTGGCACCCGCGCCCATCGAACGCACCCTGTTGACGACGATGACGATCGCCACATGCATGCAGGCATTGGCAAAGTCCGGTCAGCGCATCGGCACGCCCCACTTGCAAATCAGCTATCGGTGCGAATGAAGCGCACGGTGCGGAATGAAGCACAACCATGGGACGCAGAAGCGGTAAGACCTTGCTGGGCAATGCTGCTCGCGCCTCGCTGTGCAGCGGCATGGCTGTGCTAGCCGACGCCATCGAGCCGACGCTTGGTCCACTTGGCCGGCTGGTCGCCATCGAACGCGAGACGAACCCACGCACCAGGGCGCCGGATCTGCTCAACGACGGCGCGACGATCGCGCGCCGCATCTGGGCGCTGCCCGACCGCTGGCAGACGATGGGGCTGCTGATGGCGCGCCACGCTGCTGCTCAGGTCGAAGAAGCCGTGGGCGATGGCGGCAGCACGGCCATCGTCCTCGCCCATGCCATCGTGACGGAAGGGCTGAAGTACATCGCCGCCGGTCATGATCCGATGCAACTGCGGCGTGGGCTGGAACGCGCATTGCCGGTCGCCGTGAGTGCCATCGAGCGCAGCGCCCGACCGCTGGAGGACGACAAACACATCCTGTCGCTGGCTGCCGCGATCACCGGGCGCGACGACCTGGCGCGCCTCATTCAAGAGTGCTTCGACGTGGTGGGGGCGCACGGCGCAATCGAGGTGCGACCCAGCCACGGCATCGCGCACGATCGGGAGTACATCCAGGGCGTGCTGTGGAACGAAGGCTGGAAGTCCTCTCACTTCATCACCGAGGGCGGTGCGGCTGTGCTCAAGCATCCCTACATCCTGTTCGCCACCCACCGCTTGACCCAAGCCTCGCAGCTCGCGCCGCTGATGAGCGCGCTGATCGAGGCTAACGCGGCGCGCAACGAGCGACGCGGGTTGGTCGTCATTGCCTTCGCCATCGAAAGCGATGCCCTGAACATCCTGGTGACGAACAAGGTGCGCGATGTGCTGCCCGCGTTGGCGATCCACGCGCCCGGCGCCGGCAACGACCGATTCGAAATCCTCAATGACCTGGCAACGCTGTGCGGCGGGAAGTTGTTTGCCGAAGAAGCCGGTGACCGCGTGGAATCGGCGCAACTCACCGACCTGGGGCAGGCCGACGAAGTGAACGCCATCCGTTCTGCATTCACGATTACGGGTGGCAAAGGGCGACCGGCAGCCATCCGCCAGCGCATCGCCGAGATTCGCCGGTTGATCGCTCGCGCTACCGATGCCGCGGAGCGCGACCGGCTGGCCGAGCGCGCCGGCAAGTTGCTGGGCGGCGTGGCGCTGCTGCGCGTGGGCGGCGCGACGGAGGCCGAGCGCGCGCACCTCGTGCAGCGCGCCCAAGAAGCCGTGCGCACGATACGCATCGGCATGGAAGACGGCCTGGTCCCCGGCGGCTGGGCGGCGTTTCTCGCCGCCGTGCCCGCGCTAACGCGACTGAAGCTGGCGGATGACAAAGCCCCCGCCGGTGCGATCCTGCGGCATGCCATGCTGGCACCCCTGGCGGCGATGATCCGCAATGCCGGATACGAGCCGGCGCCCATCGTTCACGAGGTGATGTTGCGCGGCGCGGGGTTCGGGTTCGACGTGCGAACGGGAGCCGTGACCGACATGTGGCAAGCCAATATTGTGGACCCGCTGCGGGTGACGAAAACCGCCTTGCAGACAGCGGTGAGCTGCGCGGCCATGGTGCTGACGACCGAGGCGTTGGTGCACAAGCCGCGCTCGGTGCGCGACGACGACGTGAAACTTGACCCCTAGCCATGCCCAATCTGGACTGGTCTCGCCTGGGCGCCTGGTCGGGCGGCGCCGTGCAAGGCATCGCGCTCTCACCGCGCTTCGAGCACGATCGCCTCGCCCTGGCCGCGACCGGCGCCGGCCTGTTTCGCTCGGCCGATGGCGGAGTCACCTGGCAACGCGCCGGCGAGATGGGGTACATCGCCACCCGCTGCGTGGCCTTCGCTCCCTCCGGCGCGGCATTCGCAGCGACGCAAGCCGGCGCGCTCATGCGTTCGACGGACGGCGGCGTGCGCTGGCAGGCGCTGAATGCCTGGGCCTTCAGCCCGATCAACGCGCTCGCGCTGCCTCCCTCCCAGAACGGTGAGGCGACGATCTTCGCCGCCACCGATGAAGGTATCTTCCGCTCGATGGATGGCGGCACGAGCTGGCAGAGCGCCAACTTCGGCCTGCTGGATGTCGAAATCCTTTGTCTGGCCTGCGCGCCCGATTTCGCCGAAAGCGAGGTCGTCTGGGCCGGGAGCGCGAATGGCGGCCTGTATCGCTCGCGCAACGCAGGCCGGGCGTGGCGAGAAGCGGGCCAGGGCCTCCCCGACGCAGCGGTGCAGTGCATCGTCGTTACCGAATCTGACGTGTTCGCCGGCACCGAATCCGGCCTGTTTCGCCTCGCGAACGGCGCGACGTGGCTACCCTACGGCCTGGAAGGGTTGGAGGTGAATGACCTGATGGTATGCGACGGCGCCTTGCTGGCCGGCACGACGCAGGGAGTCTTTCGGAACGAGCACGCAAAGTGGCAGGCGACCGAGGTGCAAGAACCGACGCTGGCGCTGGCGGGCGTCGCGAACGGCGTCATCCTTGGCGGCAGCGTGCGCGAAGGGATATGGCGGAGCGCTGACGGCGGGCGCATATGGCAGATCGCGCACGAGGGCCTGGCTGCGCGTACGCCTCCCCTGGCCGTGCGCGCGTGCAGTGGCGCGTTCCTCTTGGCCGACGCAGTGGGCAGCATGGCCTGTTCGGAAGATGGCGTCGCATGGCGACCGGTGGCTACCAGCGATCCCATCGCGTGCATGGCAGCGAGCCCGCCGGGGCGCCGTTGCACAACTGCGGCAGCGATGAAGGCGAACGTGCTGGGCTGGGATGACGACAACAGGAGTTTGTCGCCCTGGCCTTCGCAACCTGCGCTCGCCGATGAAGACGCCATCACTGCCTTGTCGCTGACCCGCGACGGCACGTGCCTGGTCGGCACTCAGGCCGGACGATGCAAAGTGGGTGGCGCCGGCATGCCCTGGCACGACGTCGTATTGCCCGGCGAAGGTGCCGTCGCTGCGCTGCACCTCACCCCGGCGGGCAGACTGTTCGCGCTGCGCCTGGCGCCCAAACGCGCCGATGACTCCGACAGCTTGAGCGCGGAACTCTGGTAC
>JAIMBB010000246.1 GCA_023511655.1 Anaerolineae bacterium | reverse complement strand
ATCCCGCTGCTGTTCCTGCAAAACATCACCGGCTTCATGGTCGGCAAGGCCTACGAAGCCGGCGGCATCGCCAAGGACGGCGCGAAGATGGTGAACGCCGTCGCCAACGCGCAGGTGCCCAAGCTCACCGTGATCATCGGTGGCTCGTTCGGCGCGGGCAACTACGCCATGTGCGGCCGCGCCTATGGCCCGCGCTTCTTGTGGATGTGGCCGAACGCGCGCATCAGCGTGATGGGCGGCGAGCAAGCCGCCAACGTGCTGCTCACCGTCAAGCAGGAGCAACTGGCGCGGCGCGGTCAACCTTCGATGACGCCGGAGGAGCAGGCTGCGTTCAAGCAACCGATCCTCGACAAGTATGAACGCGAGGGCAGCCCGTATTACTCGACCGCGCGCCTGTGGGACGACGGCATCCTCGATCCGGTCGAAACGCGCCAGGTGCTGGGGCTGGCCCTGGCCGTGTGCGCGAACGCGCCGATTCGAGAGACGAAGTATGGCGTATTCAGAATGTGAGAGGATAGTGTCGGTGGTGTCGTTAGTGTCGGACACCATTGACACCAACGACACTAGCGACACCAATGACACCAGCGACACCAATGACACCCATCACCAAGCTTCTCGTCGCCAATCGAGGCGAGATCGCCGTGCGCATCATCCGCGCCTGCCGCGAACTGGGCATGCGCAGCGTCGCCGTGTATTCGGACGCCGACGCGCGCAGCCTGCACGTGCGCCTGGCCGATGAAGCGGTGCGCATCGGCCCGCCGCCGGCGGCCGAGTCTTACCTGCGCGGCGACCGCATCATCGCCGCGGCCAAAGGTGCCGGCTGCGACGCCATCCATCCAGGCTATGGCTTCCTGGCCGAGAACGCCGACTTCGCCGAGGCCGTGGCGGCGGCCGGCCTGATCTTCATCGGCCCACCTGCCGACGCCATCCGCAAGATGGGATCGAAGATCGAAGCGCGCGCCATCGCGCAGCAGGCCGGCGTGCCTGTCGTGCCCGGCATGGAAATTAAGAATGAAGAATTGAGAATTGAGAAAGGGTCTAACTTTCTCAATTCTTCATTCTCAATTCTCAATTCGATTGGCTTTCCGTTGTTGATCAAAGCATCGGCCGGCGGCGGCGGGAGGGGGATGCGGGTGGTTGCTTCGGCGGATGAGTTCGGCCCGGCGCTCGAATCCGCCCGGCGCGAGGCGCGCAACGCGTTTGGCGACGATCGCGTGTATGTCGAGAAGCTGATCGAGCAACCGCGCCACATCGAGGTGCAGGTGTTGGGCGATGCGCACGGCCGCCTCGTGCACCTGTTCGAGCGCGAGTGCTCGATCCAGCGGCGACACCAGAAGATCGTCGAAGAGACGCCGTCGCCCTTTCTCGACAATGCTTTGCGCCGGCGGATGGGCGAGATGGCGATCGCGCTGGCGCGCGCAGTGAACTACGTCAACGCCGGCACAGTGGAATTCATTGTTGACACGCAGCGCAGCGTCTACTTTCTGGAGATGAACACGCGTCTGCAGGTGGAGCACCCGATCACCGAAAGCGTTGTGGTAATCAAGGGGGAGCGGGTGGAACGGTCGGCGCTCGATCTGGTGCAGTGGCAACTGCGCATTGCGCGGGGCGAGGCGTTGTCGTTCGGGCAGGACGATGTTCGGCAGCGCGGTCATGCCATCGAATGCCGCATCACTGCCGAAGATCCGGCCCGTGGTTTCCTGCCGGTGACGGGGCGCATCACCCGCGTGGTCGAGCCGGTGGGCTTTGGCGTGCGGGTGGATTCGGGGGTCGTCGGCGGCAGTGAGGTCTGCCCCTACTACGACTCGCTGCTGGCGAAGCTGATCGTGCATGGCGAAACGCGCGGCGACGCCATCCGCAAGATGGATGCCGCGCTGCGCGATTACGCCATCGAAGGTGTGACCACGAACATTGCTTTCCTGCGCGATGTGGTCACTCATCCGGCCTTCCGACGCGGCGACACGACGACCGATTTCATCGAGCGATATTTTGCCGATTGGCCCGCTTCAAACGCCGAGGCGGAGCACCTTGAACCACCGCTGAGCCGGCGCCCCTCGTTCAACCCCTGGCGACAGCGCAATCGCTTTCGCGTGGGTGGGGGTGAGTTGCAACCGGGAGCCGATCGGTCAATCTCTCGCGCGCCTCGGCGGATGGCGGCGGTCGAAAATCGAAAGTCAGAAATCGAAGATCGAATCGTGGCCCCCATGCCCGGCCTGATCGTGGATGTGCTGGTAAAGGAAGGTGATGAGGTGGCGCGCGGCGCAACACTGGCCGTGCTCGAGGCGATGAAGATGGAGACGCGGCTGACGGCGCCGGCGGCGGGCAGCGTGCAGCGCGTCAACTGCGTGAAGGGGCAGACGGTCGAGCGCGGGCAGGTGCTGGTAGAGCTGCTCGGCAGTCAAGGCAGCGCACGGCAACCGACGTGAAGTGCTACGACCGCAGGCCATACGCGCTGTCGCCTCCCATGCTCACTCGGCGCTTGGTGGGAGCGACGTGCCTGAATGAAGCTGCTTTGTACCTCGCGCGGGCGACCGTAGCAACGGGTCAGACCGTCTGGGCGCGACGTTCGGCCGGACGCCGACTGCACGACTAGGCGCCGATCGCCGTCAGAGCAGCCCGCCGCACTTTGGCGTTGCGGGCGGTCTTGAGCACGTCGTAAAGCTGCGGCAGCGCTTCCTTGTTGCCTAACAAGCCCGTGGTTTCGATCGCCGCGATCTGGACCTTGTCGTCCAGGTCCCGGAGCAGGAAGGCGATTTCCCTGGCGGCGCTCGGCTCCTGGATCTTCTGGAGCGCGATCAGCGACTCGTAGATCACTTGGGTGTTCTTCGAGCGGATCGCCTGGAGCAGATCGGGCACGGCGGCGCGGCCCCGCAGCACCCCAATGGCGCGAGCCGCGTTCGCCCGGGACTCCATCGAGGAGCCTCCGCTGGCGAGTTTGCCCAGAGCTTCGATGACGTCCGGGCGTACTTCGAGATACGGCGGCACCACTTGGTCGTTGACGTCGGTAAATTTGGCCTTGATGGTCTTGCCGACTTTGCGCAACGTGGCCGTCAGCCCCGTCTTGACGTACCCGGGAAGGTAGAAATCCACCAGGCCATCGGTGGCCCGGATCTGGATCTCAGGATCCGGGTCGCGGGTGGCTTCGATGAGCGCGTCGAGGCTGTGCTGCGTGCCGATCTGGACGATGGCTTTGACGGCCTCCAGCCGCACCTCCAGGTCCGGATCCTGGAGCAGCTTGCGCAAGGCCGGAATCGCCGACGAACCCTGTTCGGCTAGCTGGCGGGCGGCGCGAATGCGCTCGCGCGGGTTCTCACTGGCGGCGTCCTGGCCGCCGGCGCGGAAGGCGAAGCCGGCGCACAGGAGAAGGGTTGCGAGGCGGCAGACAGGCATACCTCCATTATGCAGGCGCCGCCGGGGCGGGAGCGGCTCTCGAAACGCCGCGGTTCAGCGGAGGAATTCGACGGTGACGCGCCGGGGAATCAAACCGGCTTCGAAGCCCAGATCGAGCAGCTTTTGGGCCGCGGCCGGCACGGCCTCACCGCAATCGACCGTGTAATGGTTCACGTACATGCCGATGAACTTCTCGGCCAGCGCCGGCTCCATATCGCGCGCGAACTGCATAGCGTAGTTCAACGCCTCCTCGTGATGCTCGAGCGCGTAAAGAATGCTGGCCCGCATCAGCCGGGAGCACTCCCGCTGGATTTCGGCCGGCAGGGCGCGGCGCAACCCGTTGGCGCCGAGCGGCAGCGGCAGCCCGTACTTGTCTTTCCACCAGCGGCCCAGATCGAGGACCTGGTGAAAGCCGCCTTTGGCGTAAGTCAATTGCGCCTCGTGGATGACGAGCCCGAGGTCGACGGACCGCTCTCGAACCGCCTCCGGGATGCGGTCAAACGGCGTGACGACGGCTTCAAAATCCGGCTCCCGCAGCCGCAGCTCCAGGTAGGCCGTGGTCATGGTTC
>JAIMBB010000024.1 GCA_023511655.1 Anaerolineae bacterium | reverse complement strand
ACTCTCACGCAGTTTCACTGCCTTTGCCTTTCTACCTCTCATGACTCCCAATTATGCGATGTTTTCAACTGAGCAACCTTGACGCCAAAATCAAGTCCAGTATACTGGATCAAAATCCAGAATACAGGACTACACCCTTGCAATCTGCTCCTTCAATTGAAAGGGCCCTGTTGCTGATAGAACTGTTGCTTGAGCAACCTCAGGGCGCGGAATTGACCGATTTCCTGGCCAGGGTGGACATCTCGCGCAGTTCGCTGTTTGTCCTGCTCAACACTCTCAAACAACTCGGCTACGTAGAACAAACCGAAAAGCGCGGCCGATACTATGCTGGGCCGCGCCTGCTGGCCTGGCGCAGCAGCGCGTCACCGGCCACCAACCTGCAAATCGCGTTCTACCAGGAAGCGGGGGCGCTCCACTTGCCCGAAACGCTGGCGCTGGCGTTGCCTGCTCAGGATTCGGCTATTCTTGCCGCCCAGGTCGAATCTACTGAACAGGTTCGCAGCGTCCTCCCGGCCGGGTTCCGCTTTCCGCCCGATAGCGCAGCGGCGCATGCGCTCTCGGCTGCGCCCGCGTCCACGACAGAGCAAACCGGCTACGCCCTCACCCATGGCGCCGAGAGCGTGGAACTGGCTTTGCCGATCTGCGCCGATGGCCAAACGCCCAGCGCCGCGCTGGTGTTGAGCGCCCCCGCTTTCCGCTGGAAAGAAACCCATCTGAGCGAGTACCTGCCACGCTTGCGGGAGATGGCGGCGCGCCTGTCCTATCGGTTGGGAGCGATGCGCTATGCCCCCTGGCAACGCAACACAGGCGAAGCCAATACCTCCCGACGCCCACTTGACCCCGATGCCATGCGCGCCTTTCTGATCGCGCCGTGGGTGGCTCGTCTGGCTTGCCTGCGGCCCGACGGCTCGCCCCACGTCGTGCCGGTCTGGCAGGAATGGGACGGGGCACATTTCTTCGTCGCTGCCTGGCAGGGCTCGCTCTGGGCCGAGTACCTCCTTGCCAATCCCAGCGTCTCACTCAGTGTTGACGAACCCTGGCCCCCCTTGCGCCGAGTGCTGGTGCGCGGGCAAGCCTTTCCACTGCGAAAGACCGACTTCCCGGGCGGGTTGCCGGCCCTGCTCAATCGCCTGCGCCGCCGCTACCTGGGACCAAATGGGGCGCTGCCTTCCACCACCTGGCGAGCCTTTCGCATCACGCCCGAAACCCTCACCGCCTGGCAGGGCATTTTGTGAGCACGATTGGCCATTGGCCGAACCCAGAATCTCAAATGACGGATACGGATACGCGACTCCTGAACTTCAAATCCTACTGGCTAGCAGCGCTGTTGGTAACGGGAGCGATGGCGCTCTGGGAAGCGCTCGTCCGCTGGCGCGAAGTGCCCGTTTATCTGCTGCCGGCCCCTAGCCGCATCGTGCAGACCTTCCTGGCACAACCCGATTACTACATGCAGGCGCTGCTGGTCACCCTGGGCGAAGCGCTGGGTGGCCTGTGCATCGGAGCAGCCACCGGCATCACCACCGCCACCCTGGTCAGCCTGCGGCCGCAACTTGAACGCGGCGTGATGACGCTCGCCATCCTCGTCAAATCCACTCCACTGGCGGCCATCGCTCCGCTGCTGACCATCTGGCTGGGTTTCGGCGTGCTGCCCAAACTGATCATTACTGCCTTGCTGACCTTCTTCCCCACTCTGGTCAACGTGCTGGTCGGCTTGCAAAGCGCGGAGCGTGAAATGCTCGACCTGATGCGCATTCACCGCGCCACGCCCTGGCAAATTTTGATTCACCTGCGCGCCTGGCTGGCGCTGCCCTATCTCTTCGCCGCTTTGCGCGTCACTGCGCCGTTGGCGTTGGTCGGGGCGGTCATTGCCGAATGGACGGGCGCTTCCGGCGGGCTCGGGCGTGTGATGTGGCTGGCCTACAGCAACCTCAACCTGCCGCCCATGTTTGCCGCTATCTTCATCCTTTCGCTCAGCGGCATCAGCGCCTATGGCTTGATCGTCTGGCTCGAAAAGCGGTCTTTACGTTGGAAGATGTAAAACTCACAAGGAGTTCCATTTCAGTCATGCCCAGGATCGTTTTCTGCCTATCTTTGCTCTCTCTGTTCACACTCAACGCTTGTGCGTCTTTACCACTCTCACCTCCTCCGCCGGCTGCCCCTTCCCGCGACACACCCGCTTCCGTTACTGCGGTGCCGGCCTCGCTCATTCCCTTCACCTTCATGGCCGGCTATAAGCCACAAGCCAATCTGCCCTTCGTGGGCGCATATGTGGCTAAAGAGAAGGGCCTGTTCGAGAAGAACGGCCTGGATGTGACCATCGAGCACTCACCCGGCCGGGGCGAACATGTGCAACTGCTGGTAGCCGGCAAAGTGCAGGTGACCACCATGGATGCCGCCACCGTCTTACAGCGCCGCGCCGATCCCGGCCTGCCGGTCGTCGCCATCGCCCTCATCGGCCAGAAGGGACAACAGGCTTTCGCTGCGCTGGCCGACTCGGGCATTCGCACACCCAAAGACTGGGAGGGCAGGACCGTCGGCTACAAAGGCACACCCCCGCCCGATCTGTTCGCCTTGCTGGCCGCCGCCGGCGCCGATGCGAGCAAGGTCAACCTGGTAAACGTCGGCTTCGATCCGCGCGTGTTGAGCGAAAAGCAGGTAGATGTATATCCGCTTTTCAAGTCCAACGAGCCTTACCTGCTGAACAGTTGGGGCTACCAGCTCACTTTGTGGGACGCAGCGGACTACGGCGTGCCGACCCTCGGCCTGACCTATGTGACCAGTGAAGCCTACCTGCAAGCGCACACCGACGAACTCACCCGTTTCTTGCGCGCCGCATTGCAGGGAATTGCCTACGCGCAAGCCAACCCCGATGAAGCCGTGCAAATCGTGCTGAAATATGCCGGTCCCGAAACCGACCCCAACCACATGAAGCATATGCTGGAAACCGAGTTGCGCGACGCACAAAGCGAACATGGCTACGGCTGGCAAAGCGCCGCACAATGGCGAGCGTTGGCCGAGATGTTGGCTAAGTATCAGGCCCTGCCGGCCGACGCCAATTTCAACGCCGCCTTTGACACTCGCGTTTGGGAAGCGGCGCGGAGGTAGCCCCCAGCGCCGGGCGCGTCGCGGCTCGCGGCGATTGCGCAGGTTTGCACTCGCCAGTCGGGTGAGAAAGAAACAGGGGCGTGATTCTCACGCCCCTGTCTGCTCACAGTTAGCCAATGCCGATTACCACTCGATGTATAGCGGCTTCACCGTCAGTTCCAGCGTGGAAGCCGAAGAAACCGACGCCCCCAACGCGTCGGTGATGGCCGCCGGGGCACTAGGCAGCGTGATGTTCCTGTTTCCGTCCAACGACCAGATCACCCATAGCGCCTTGCCGTTGCGGCTGAACTTGTAGCCCTTTACGCCGCTGGCGCCCACGTCTCCCCCTGTGACCTCGCCCGTATAAGTCACGTCGCCCAGTTTGTTGCGCGCGACCTTAAAGGCCGTATAAGCTGGTTCGTTGAGCTCACTAAAGAACCAACCCTCGAAGCTATACCAGATGTTCGTGGTGAGTCCTTCGGCGATCGCAGCAGAGTAGGCTTGCGGGATGTAGTAAGCCTTGGTATTTCCGAAGTTCGACAACGGCGTATTGCACTTGTAGCACAGCACGCCAACTTCTGTGTTCATCAGGAACTTGCCGGTCACGCCATACTGGCTGAGCAGGTCCTTGATAAAACGGGTCTTTGCAATCAAGACCGGCCCGGTGGTATCGGAAGCGCTGAACCACTTGGGACTGTAGTATTTGCCAAGAACATTGGCACTCGTGTTATAGAAGTCGTAGGCATGAAAGCTAATCCCATCAAAGTAAGAAGCGCCTCCATTACGCAAGATACCTTCCAGATATCGCCCCATCGCACAGTCACTATTCGCCGGCGGCCGGTTCGGATTGCAGTCCAGGAGCAGACCGCCCAAAACCACTTTGGCGCTTGGATCCGCAGCCTTGATCTGCGGCGTCACCGCCCTCAGGATGGCTGCGTACTCCCCACCGCCATAGTACGGATCGTTCGGGTTACCCCAACAACCATACGGTTGCTCGACCAGGGTCGGTGATCCGGAGAGCGGCCTGCCCAAATCAGGCTCATTCCAGATCTCCCAGTATTTGACGTTGTAAGGTGGTTTGCTGTAACGCGCGACGGCGTCGTGCACGAAGGCAGCAAAGGCGTTGATCTTGTCAGAGCGTATCGGGCTGCACATGTAGTTGTTGAATTGTGCGGCCCAGTTCGGCGTGCCGTGGATGATGAGGATGAACTTCAGGTTACGGTTGGAGGCGGCGATCATGTCGGCTTCCACATCGGCGGCAGCAGACCAGTTGCGCGCGCCCTCGGTTGGCTCGACATTCCTCCAAATCAGGCCGTTGCGACGGATCCACGTCGTGCCCGTGGCGGCGATTGCATCCAGACTTCCACTCAGGCTATATGTCTCGATGCCGAACACTGTGCTGAAAGGCCAGTTGCGAGTGAGCGACGGGACATACGCCCTTGGCGTCACCGCTGCCGCGCTGTCGAGGCTCGCCGGAGCGAGCGAGTTTGTCGTCGGAGGCGCCTCATCGGACGCAAATGCAGCGCCGCCCATCGCAGTGTTGCAGGTGACAGCACCAACCGCAACCATGGCGATCAGCAGGCGCAATAAAATGATTTTCCTTGGCATGAGCATGAATGTTATTGGATGCCCTGGGCGTTTTTTGACGCTCAGCCTTCGGCAAACGGACGCATCTCTAGGCGCGAAACCTACGCGCACCCTTCACGCTCTGGCGTAGAGATTTCGAAAAGGCTGACGCTCAACTGCCGAATAACTGGCTGGCCAGGGCCTCGCCCTGCTGCGGTACGTAAATCGGGCCGAATTGCGCCTCGAAGCGTTCGATGTTCTGCTGCAGAGCCCGCAGCAGCAGCTTGGCATGCATCGGCGTGGTCACGATGCGCGCACCCACGCGGGCCGTCGGCATGTTGGGCAGAATGCGCGCGAAGTCCAACACGAATTCCGAAGGGGTGTGCTGAATCACGACGAGGTTGGAATACGTCGCATCAAGGTGGACGGGGAGTTCGATCTGCAGCCCTTGCGGGCCGGGGGCATGGGGCGGTTGAACTGATTGCGGCAGGGTCATGGTGAGCCAATCAAAAAACCTGACGGATGATCCCACCCGCCAGGTTCACACAACGCACACAAACCGGCAGCACGATCGGCGCATTCGCTCGTTTCGGATGCTTTCGAGCGAGGACTGTAGCATTCGAAGCGGCTGCTGCACCATCGGCGCAGGCTCCGATCAGAATGGGATGTCCTCGGGGGCCTGGCTGCTGCCTGCATCGTCTTCGACTGGAGCGGCCTCAGACTCATCGCGCGGGCTGAGGAACCGAATGGTGTTGGCGACCAGCTCGAAGCTGGCACCCACCGTGCCATCCTGGCGCGTATACGTCGCCGGCCCGCCGGTCTTGGGATCGGGGCGCAGTCGGCCTTCGACCAGTACCATCTTGCCCTTGCTGAGATACTGATTGGCAATCTCCGCTTGCTTGCCGAACACGGACACGCGGAACCAGGTCGTCTCCTTTTGTTTCTGGCCGTTTTTGTCGTTCCAGACGCGATCGGTGGCGATGTTGAACGAGGTGACCGGATCGCCGCTCGGCATATAGCGCATCTCTGGATCGCGCCCGAGGCGCCCAACAACCGTTACGCTCTGATACATGGCTGTTACCTCCTGTGCGGGCTCAGAACAAATGATCTAGCAGCGACGATGTTACCTCACATCCTTCTTATCGTCAATAGGGCGGATGAGCAAGCCGTGTTCGGTCTCTTCGATCACAGCGCGCCGGCCGATGCCCTTCTTCTCGCGCAGCTCGCGCGGGAGCTGCAACCGGCCGGCCGCGTCCACGACAGCCATCTCAACCAGTTCGTGCTCTACTGCCTCAGCGCTCTCCGCCATGCCCACCAGCGCCGCCTCGATGCTCTCGGGGTTGCGCGCCTGGCGCACGATCTCGCTGCTGGTGCGGCCATCGCGGATGGCAACCACGCGCCCCACTTCATCGGCGATGCGCGCATCGTGCGAGACGATCAGCACTGTGATCTTATCCCGCTCGGCCAGCTCGCGGAAGAGGGCGAAGATCGCCCGGGAGGTCTGCGTATCCAGCTCGCCGGTCGGTTCGTCGGCCAGCAGCAACTGCGGGTTGTTGGCCAATGCCACGGCAATAGCCGTGCGTTGCTGTTCGCCGCCGGAGAGCTGGCTGAGCTTGTGCGAGCGACGATGATCCAACCCCACGCGGGCCAGCAATTCACGCGCTCGTTCACGGCGCGCCCGCGCCCCGCTCAGCAACATCGGCATTTGCACATTCTCCTCGGCCGTCATGTATGGCAGCAAGTTGCGCGAGACCTGTTGCCACACAAACCCTACCATGTCGCGGCGATAGCGATCGAGCTGTCGGTTGCTCAGGCGGAGCAGATCTTTGCCACCCACGATTGCCCGGCCGGCCGACGGGCGATCCAGGCCACCGAGGATGTTCATCAGCGTTGACTTGCCCGAGCCGGACGCGCCGATGATGGCTGTGCACTCGCCCTTCTCGACCGTCAGGTCCAGGCCCTGCAGGGCAAACACCTCGATGTCGGCCACCTTGTAGATCTTGACCAGGTTTTCACATTGAATAAATGCACACACGATGAGCCACACTCCGTTTAGTTCGCTTGGGCAGCCGCCGGCGGCGTGCTGAGGATGCGGCGCCAATACTTCACGGTCAAACGCCCCCACATCACCCGTTGCTCCGGCGTGAGCGCATAAATCGCCTGAATGAGGCGCGTGCGCGTGAGCGGCGTCATTTTGTCTAACGGCTCGCGCGCATCCCAAATCTCTGGATGGCTTTCGATCCACGCCGATCGCCGGCGACGCATCTCCGCACTCAACTCGGGCAAACGACATGCGTGCACGCCAACCAAGCGCATCTCTTGCGTATAAAACGCGATGATCGGCAACCTACCTTTCCCAGGATCCATTTCCTGCGCATCAACCAGCAGCGACGCGTCTTGCATGATAGCCTGCACGACTTCGGCGTGCGTCGCCGGGCGGAATAAGCGCAAGGCCAGTTTGCTCACCTCAACCGAAAGACGGCCGATGATCGGCACGTCGCGCACCGCATCGAGGTTGGCGTCTTCAGTGACCACGGCGATGTTGACTTTAGTCGGCAAGCTTCGGAAGAAAGCCAGGTCATCCGCGTCGAATGACTCCGTCGCCTTGATGAAGTTCGCTCGGAAGTTCTCCTTGTTCTGGGTGATGGTGGCGATATACTGATCCAGGCGCAGGCCTTTCTCGAACTGTTCTAATGTTGTCATCGCTGATCCCGGATGATGAGAGGACGGTGAGTATAGTCGAATGCACCGCCCGCAAGCCGAAGGCCAACCAGCCAGCGCAGAGACGAATGATACTCGCCGTTTTGCAATCGCATACTTCGTGACGAGCCGACGCCCACCGGCTATGGAATAATGACCGCGGATGAAACGGTTGATCACGTCGGCATGCGCTGTCGCATGCACGGCCATGCTTGTTGCTTGCGCGAACCAATCGAAACCCCACAATCCCACCCCCGGCCCCACGCCGGCCAACGCGCCGGCCATTTATGCCGAAGCGACGAGCACGCCGGCGCCCGAGCTCACGCCGACCGCCACCCGACACCCCATCCCGATCGGCACCCCTACGCTCGACCCACCCCGCCCCGTCCCGGCCAGTAGTGCGATGACCGTCACCTACACCGTTCAGCGCGGCGACACGCTGAGCGGCATCGCCTATGCCACCGGCACCACGCCGGACGAACTCCAGCGCTTGAATGGTCTGCGCAATCCCAACGCCCTGCAGGTCGGGCAGCAGTTGCTGATCCGCAGGCAGATCGAGGGCCGCACCCCGTCCGTCAAACTCATCCCGGATAGCGAACTGGTGAATGGCCCGACGGCCGCCGAGTTCGACACGGCAGCGTTCATCTCGCGGCAAGGCGGTTATCTCGGTCGCTACACCGAGGTCGTCGCCGGGGAGATGCTGACCGGCGCTCAGATCGTGCAGCGGGTGGCCGAACAGTTCAGCGTGCATCCACGCATCTTGTTGGCTGCGCTGGAGCACGTCGGCGGATGGGTAACCCGCGCTCAGCCGAGCGATGACCAGCTGCGCTACCCGCTCGGCTACAAGCGCACCAACCGGGAAGGCCTGAACGTGCAATTGAACTGGGCCGCTTTGCGCTTGAACGAAGGATATTACGGCTGGCGCCTGAACACACGCAGCTACGTTCGGCTGGACGATGGCACCTACTTCGCCATCGGCGAGGGCGTGAACGCCGGAACAGCCGGATTGCAGAATTACCTGGCCGCCATCAGCACCGTTCCAGACTGGCCGGAGATCGCAGAAAACGACGGCGACCGCGCGTTCATCCACACCTACCGACGACTCTTCGGCAATCCATGGCAATATGACTTCGGCCCGCTCGTCCCGGACGACTTGAAACAGCCGCCCTTCGTGCTGCCCTGGCGCAAGGGTGAGATGTGGTACTTCACCGGCGGACCGCATAGCGCATGGGGAGCCGGCACGCCTTGGGGGGCGCTCGACTTCACTCCGGTCACCGTGGCTGGCTGCACCGAACTGGAGGACTGGGTGACGGCGGTGGCGGACGGCGTGATCACACGCAGCGTGCGCGGCGAGGTCGGACAATCGCTCGATCCCAGCCGCGACGAGCGCATCGGCTGGAGCGTGTTGTATCTGCACATCGGCAGCCGCAACCGCGTCCCGGTCGGCACGCAGGTGCGGGCCGGAGACCCGATCGGCCATCCTTCGTGCGAAGGCGGCCTGGCAGCGGCGGCACACGTCCATTTGGCGCGCAAATACAACGGCGAATGGATCAACGCTCAAGGCAAAGTGCCGTTCGACCTGGAGGGTTGGGTTGCAGTAGAAGGCGCTCGCGAATACGACGGCGCGCTGGTCAACGGCGATCTACGGCGCGAACCGTGCGAGTGCAAATATCCGGACCTGAACGGGATCGTGCGATGAATCACGCCAGCAACTGCTTGCGCAGGCGTTAGCGAATGAGGCTCAGCACTTGCAGGATAGCATCGCGCGACTCGGCCGAACTCACGGCAATCACGCCGTGCCGCTGCAGACCACGCTCGTCCTCGAAATACAGCCGCGCAGCCGGCATGCTGCCGTAGCTGGTGGCAACATCGAACAATTCGACCCACTTCAACCGACGCACGGCGACCGACCACGGGTAGCCCGGCTCAGCCGACTCGAAGCGCGCCTCGTGCGGCGTCGCATGGAAGCGTGCCGGGCAACTGCGCAACACGAGATCATCGAACTGGCGGCCCAACTCGCCGAACCACAGCAGCGCAGGCGGATTCGACGCCGGGCGCGTATTCCAAGGCAGCGGAATAGCGTAATCCAGACGCTCGACCAACCAGGCAACGACCGCGGCGAGGATCAAGGCGAACAGCGAAATGGAGCCCAGCCGCGAAAGGAAGTTGACCAGCACGACGTTGGGCGGATAACCGACCTGGAGATACAGCGGCGGCTGCTGCGCGCCTTGCCCCATCACCACCTGGGCGACCAGCGTGACGTAGGTCGCCGAGTCGCGCGTGGGCAGGTTCTCGTCGGCCACCCAAATCGCATCCGGCGTGCCCGGCGCGACGAGCGGCACATAGCGACTGCCGTACAGTTCGAAGCCGCCCAGGTTATAGCTGGTGCGATAGGCGCCGGCCGTGTCGAGCAGACCGCTGACGCGCACGTAAGTGTTGACGCTGGCGATGGAAATGTCGCCGATGGCAACGTCGCGAACGGTTTGACTTTCTACCTGAGCCGGCCGTGCAAAAAGGGTGAAGCCAAGCGACAGCACGACGAGCAAGATGAATATCCAGCGAGCAAGGGCGCTTCGCCGCAGGCGGTAGCAGGCTGCGGCAAACCCATCGAGTAGGCGAGGGAGGGCACTACCACCAGCCACGCCGGCGAATATACATCAGCATAGCCAGCGGCATCCCAATCATGATCAACATGCCGGCGAAGAAGAGCGGCCACTTAGGCGCATCAAAGATCAGCTCGATGCTGCCGCCGAAGAAATTCATGCCAAAGAAGCCGGTGACGAACGTGAGCGGCAGGAACATCAGCGAGACGATGGTCAACGTCTTCATGATGTCGTTGGTGCGATTGGCCGCCACTGACAGGTAAGTGTCGAGCACGCCACCCACCACATCGCGCAACGATTCGTTCAAATCCACCAGACGCACAAAATGGTCATACACGTCGCGGAAGTACACGCGATCCCGCTCGTCTATCACGGCGAAATCGCCGCGCGAGAGCTTGTTGAGCACTTCGCGTTGCGGGCTGAGGACGCGCCGCAGATCCAGCACGGCCCGCTTGAGCTTGAAGATGCGCTCCACCAGGCGCGCATCCCTCCGCTCGAACACCTCGTCCTGCACCAGGTCCACGGCCTCGTCAATCGTGTCCATGACCGGCAGATAGTCGGTTGCAATGGCATCGCACAGCTCATACAACAGATAGTCCACGCCACGGCGCGTATGCCGCTCGTCGCGCTGGGTGATCCGCCACTGTTGCTCCAACGCCCGAATCTCCTGCGTCCGATACGTCACCAGGTAATTCGAACCGACGAAGATGTCCAGCTCGCGCGTCTCCAGGTAGTCTTTGCCATGCTCGAAGTGGACGGCGTGCATGACGATGTAAAGATACGATCCCCAGTCGTCCACCTTGGGGACGTGCGTTTCGACCAGCGCATCCTCCACCGCCAACGGATGGAAACCGAATACATCTTGCAATATGTGCAAAGCCTCGGGATGCGCCCCGTTCTCGTCCTCTGGATCGTATATATCCACCCACACCACGGCGGATGGATCGGCAACCATCGCCGGGATATGTCCGATGCCATGACTTTCGACGGGCAAGCCGTTGCCGTTGCTGTGCAGCACGCGAACCATAGCGACGGATTATCGCCGCAAAGAAAATGGATACAATTTGCGTGCGCCGCCCATCCGGTCGGGTGGCGAACACAGATATGAACGCTTTCAACCACATCTTCGTGATCGTCACGCTGGTCGTGCTGTTGATACTCGGCGCATTTGCGTTGGTGACGCCGGCGGGGCTGCTGAGCGCGATGCAATCCATCGCAAACTGGTTCCGCGGCACGGTCTTTGCCGCTTATTCGGATACCGGCCGCGTGCTCGTGCGCCTAATCCTGGCAATCGTTTGGGTCGCCCTGATTGGCCTGCTGTTGTGGTGGGAAGTGCGGCGGACGAGTTCGCGCCACATCGAGATCGCCCGCTACACGGGCGGCAGCACGATCCGCATCAGCACAGATGCTGTGCAGGAGAAGGTTAAAGAGCAGGTAGACGCCATCGCCGGCGTGATCGAATCGAAAGTGCATGCCACCGGCCACAATCGGGCCGTGGAGTTGAAGCTGGAAGTGTCTGTGACGAGGGATGTGGATCTGATCGCGAAAGCCGAAGAAGTAGCGGCCGCGACGCGACAGATCGTGCAGGATCAATTGGGACTTAAGCTGGCCGGCAAACCGCAGGTAGCGATCAAAGCGAAGGCCGGCAGGCCCATCACGCCGAAGCCGGCCCAGGAGCCGCAACCTGCGCCGGCGCCGCTTCTGGCCGAGGAAGAGACGCCCTACCTGCCGCCGGCCCTGGCAGAACCCGAACCCGCTTCGCTTCTGCCCGCGGAAGACAACCCCGAACCGCAACGGCTCACCTGAAACACCGTAGACCGCCCCGAACTTCGCATGGAACTCCCTGCCCCCGGTGATGCCCCACTCCAGGCTACCGCTGCGGCCGAAGCCGGCGAATCGCCGGTCGCACTTTCGCTGGCAGCGCAGTTAGAGAGCTTGCTCTACGCCGCCGGCGAGCCGGCGGCCCTGAGCGCGCTCGCGGCTGCACTCGATGCTACCCCCGGCGAGATCGAGGCTGCCCTCGAAGAGCTATCCGCCCAGTATCAGGCGCGCGGCATCCGCCTGCAACGCCTGGGCAACCGGGTGCGATTGGTCACTGCGCCCGAGATGGCCGAGCGCATCCAGAAATTTCTCGGCCTGGAAGAGGTGAACCGGCTGTCCCAGGCGGCGTTGGAGACGCTGGCCATCATTGCCTACAACCAACCGATCACCAAGCCTCAGTTGGAGATGATCCGCGGCGTGAACTGTGATGGCGTGATCAACACCCTGGTCGCCCGCAACCTGGTGCAGGAACTGGGGCGGGCTGACACAGTCGGCCACCCCATGCGCTATGGCGTGTCGTTCGACTTCCTCGGCTACTTCGGCTTGCGCGGTGTGCACGAGCTGCCACCGGTCGAGAAGCTGGATGCCTTGCCGATCCAAGGGTCGCCAGAAGTGAGCCGCGAATCGTGACTGATCGCTGGCCGCCAGCAGCCGCATGCGTCTGCAGAAGTTGCTCGCCCAATCGGGCTTCGGGGCACGCCGCAAATGTGAGGCGCTGATCGCCGCCGGTCGGGTGACGGTGAACGGCCGGGTCGCCCAACTCGGCACGATCGTCTCGCCTGACGACGACGTGCGCGTGGATGGCCAACCGATCGCAGCTCCCGAGGAGAAAATCTACATCGCCCTGCACAAGCCGGTTGGCTATGCGTCCGACCGCAGCAACCCGCGCAACAAGACGGTCTTCGATCTGGTGCCAACGCCACAGCGACTGTTCGCGGTGGGCCGGCTGGACAAGGATAGCAGCGGCCTGATCCTGCTCACCAACGACGGGGCCTTCGCCTACCGCCTCACCCATCCCAGGTTTGAGCACGAGAAGGAGTATCACGTCCTGGTTTCCGGCCACCCAAGCGAAGCAGCCCTGCAGCGCTGGCGCGCGGGTGTATTGCTAGAGGGTGAGGTGACGCCGACGGCACGGGCCGACGTGCAGATATTGCGCCCACAACCTGCCACTCTGGCCGGTCCGCCCGGCGCCATGGGCGGAACCTGGCTGCGCGTCATCATGCACGAAGGACGCAAACGGCAGATTCGACGCATCGCCAGGCAGCTCGGACATCCGGTCATCCGGCTGATTCGTGTGCGCGTCGGGTGCGTGACGCTGGGTGATCTAAAATCGGGCGACTGGCGCAGGCTGACTGACGCCGAGGTGGCAGCGCTGGAGCGATACAACACCGATGGCAGATTCACCCAACCACTCGATTCGAACGATCGCAATTGACGGCCCGGCCGGCGCGGGCAAAAGCACCATCGGCCTCGGCCTGGCCAGGCACCTGGGATTCCTGTACTTCGACACCGGTGTGATGTATCGAGCGGTGACGCTGGCCGCCTTGCAGCGCGGCATCGCGACCGATGACGAAGACGCCGTGTCGCAGCTTGCCGAAGCCGTGCACATCGAAGTGTTGCCTCCCCACAAAGACGACGGACGCCACTACACCGTGCGCCTGGATGGCGAAGACGTGACCTGGGCTATTCGACGCGCGGATGTGGACGCCGCCGTATCGGTCGTGTCGGCCTTTCCGCGAGTGCGCCAGGCGATGGTCGCCCAACAGCGGCGAGTGGCGAGCAACGGCAATGTGGTGATGGTCGGCCGCGACATCGGCACGGTCGTCATGCCAGACGCCGACCTGAAGATTTACCTCGACGCCACCGTCGAGGCGCGCGCTCAACGACGCCACCGCGAGCTGGAACAGCGCGGCACGCCGAGCAGCTATGCCGACGTGCTCGCCAGCATGAAGAAACGCGACGAGCTGGACACCTCGCGGGCTACCTCGCCGCTGCGTCCGGCGGACGACGCCTTCATCGTGGATTGCACCCACATGGACGCCGACGAGACGCTCGCTTACGTGATCGCTCTGGTCGAGGCGCAAAAGGCGGCCCGCGCCGACATGCCACAGCACTCCACCCGCGTCGCCCGTTCATCACTTGTTCACCCGTCCAGCGACCGATGACCCAATCTGCAGCGCGCACCCCTGGCAAGCAGTCCACCTTTAGCAAGCGCTGGAAGTGGAACAAACGCGCCCCGCTGCGAGGCTTTTACAACGGCTGGCTGCGCGCCTGGTATCTGCTCGGCATGGAGCACCGCGTGATCCATCCCGAACGCATGCCCCGAACCGGCGGCGTCATCGTAATGATCAATCACGTCAACTGGGCGGATCCATTCGTAGTGCTGGCTGCGCTCGGCCGGCCGATCACCCCGATGGCCAAGGTTGAAGCTTTCGAGGATTGGCGAGTGCGCTGGTTGGTAGCACCCTATGGCGCAATCCCGGTTCACCGCGGCGCGGTGGACCTGCAGGCCGTCAAATCGGCAACCGAGGTGTTGAATGAGGGCGGCGCGGTGCTCATCTCGCCCGAGGGCACGCGCAGCAAAACAGGCGGGCTGATCCACGGTCAGGAAGGGTTGGCCTATCTGGCGACGCGCACCGGGGCATGGATCGTGCCGGCCGGCATCGTCGGCACGCCGGACATCCTGCCCGCCCTCAAGCGGCTGCGACGAGCGACAGTTACAATTACCCTGGGTGAGCCGTTCAAGCTGGAATCGGGCGACGTCAAGCTCTCGCGCGAGCGACTGCGAGAGCTGACCGATGACGCGATGCGTCGGCTGGCTGCCGTCCTCCCGGCGCATATGCGCGGCGTCTACGCCGACGCTCCCGTCGAAGGTCACAATCTCTAGGTTGAGAGCGCTTCGCTATCGACCCTATTCTTGAATTCCCAATGGGCATCATCGAATCCGTCGAACCCGGCAGCCTCGCCGACTGCGCCGGTTTGCGCGCAGGGGATGACGTGCTGGCCATCAACGGCCACGCCCTGCGCGACGTGATAGATGCACAATTCTACGGGGCAGACGAATGGGTGACTTTTAGCTTCGCGCGCAATAGTGCGCAGCACAAGGTCACCGTGCGCCGGGCATTCGGTCAATCTCTGGGCATCGCCTTTGTGCACCCGACCTTCGATATAGACATCCGGCGTTGTAACAACCTGTGCCCATTCTGCTTCGTCCTGCAGAACGCGCCTCGCATGCGCCGCACGCTCTACATCAAAGACGATGACTATCGTTACTCCTTCCTGTTCGGCCACTTCGTCACGCTCACCAACCTGAGCGCAGAAGACTGGGCGCGCATCGCCGAGCAACGGCTGACGCCGCTGTATATCAGCGTGCACGCCACGGATGTGGAAACGCGGCGCCGATGCCTGCGCAACCCGAATGCGCCGGACATCATGGAACAACTGCGCTGGCTGGCCGATCACGGCATCGCGACGCACACCCAACTGGTCATCACTCCCGGCCTGAACGACGGCGCGCGCATGGAAGAGAGCGTGCACCAACTAGCGACGCTGCATCCGCACGTGATGTCGGTCAGCGTGGTGCCGGTCGGCCTCACCCGTCACCACAAATACGGCCATCGCCCTCATACGCGGGCGGAAGCCGAAACCGTCCTGGATGAGGTGGAAGCCTGGCAGGCCGAGTTCCGACGAACGTTGGGCGTTGGCTTCGTTTATGCGACCGACGAGTGGTATCTGGTCACCGGTCGGCGTGTGCCCCCCAAGCGGGCCTACGACGGACTGGCGCTGCAAGAAAACGGCCTGGGCATGGTGCGCGACTTTCTGGACGAATGGAGAAGAGTCAAGAAAGCGGAGTTGGGGATGAACCAATCAACGTCCCATTCTCAATTCTCAATTCTCAATTCTCAATTCAAAGAGGCGACCCTCGTCACCGGCAAGCTGTTCGCGCCGACGCTGGAGAAAACGGCGCGCGAATTCACGCGCATCACCGGTCTTCCCCTGCACGTGACGCCGATCACAAACGAGCGCCTGGGCGACACAATCACCGTCGCCGGCCTGTTGTGCGGCGAAGATGTCATCCGCCAGTTGCAGCGCGCTGATGCGTCGAGCGAGGTAGCTAACGATCTGATCATCCTGCCTCGCCTCATGTTCGATCACCCCAACGGTGTGGCACTGGACGATGTTTCGCCCATGGACATCGCCCGCGCTCTACATAAGCCGGTCGCGTTGGCCGATTGGATGGGTGACGTAGTGGACGCGTTCACAGGGAGCAATAAACTTCTGTTCACGCCGCATTCAGGCGAATCTCAGTCACCGATCGCGCGCGGGGGCGGCTGCGCGGTCGAGAAGTACCTGTAGCCCGCTCCGGCGCGATTCTCAACACACTCAAGCAAAAGGAGTTCTCTAGCCAGAGGTTCTACCATGCCCATCTTCAGAAGACGTCATCTCCCCTTGGCTTTTATTGCTGCACTGACCATCTGCGTCGGCAGCATCCACGGCGCGCACGCGCAGTCGCAAGGCGTCGAGCTGGTCGTCACGTCGCCAACACTCAACGTGCGCAGCGCGCCCAGCACCGGTGACAGCATCATCGGACAGCTCACTTGCGGCCAGAAAGTCATCGCCGATGCCAAGACGGCCGACGGCGCCTGGTACCGCATCAATTACAACGGCCGCTCTGGTTTCATCTATGCACAATTTGCCGTGGCCGGCGGCACGTGCGCGACGGCCAATGCGTCGGCTGCTCCGGCCGCATCCGCCCCGGCCGCCGGTGGCACCAACATCACCGTCACTTCCGAAGTCTTGAACGTGCGCAGCGCACCCAGCCTGAGCGGCTCGATCCTCGGCCGGCTGAAGCGCGGCGACATAGTATCGGCAACGGCCAGGACCACCGACGGTAAATGGTTGGAGATCGTCTACAACAACGGCAAGGGATATGTGTTCGCCCAATACACGTCGTTTGGCGGCGCGACGCCGGCTGCCGCAGCGCCGGCTGCCGCACCGCCTGCAGCGCCCAGTGGTAAGTGGACGTTCGAGCTGGGTGGGCATATGGGCAGCACAGCCGTGTTCGGACAGATGCGCGACATCGGCATGACCTGGGTGAAGTTCCAGACGCAAGACACTGATATCCCCGGACGAATTGCCGCCGCCAAGGCCGCCGGCCTGAAGGTGCTGATCGGCGCCGTTGGCGAGCGTTCCCGCGCAGCCGATCCCAACTACCACAAGGAGTTCGCCGCCTACCTGGCGCAACTAGTTACGCAGGGCGCCGATGGCATCGAGGTGTGGAACGAACCGAACCTCGACCGTGAATATGGCGGCCCCGGCAACGGACAGGTCAATCCTGAGAACTACGCCAACATGCTTCGCGAAGCCTACATCGCGATCAAGGCGGCCAACCCGAACGCGCTGGTGATCGGTGCAGCGATGGCCCCCACTGGCTATTTTGGCGGCAACTGCACCAACGCCGGCTGCGACGACGCTCCCTTCCTGCAACGCCTGGCTGCCACCGGCGCCGCACAATGGATGGATTGCATCGGCGCTCACCACAACGGCACCATGGTCGGCCCCGACCAGACCAGTGGTGCGCCGGTCGCCAACGACCACCATCAGTGGTACTTCTGGGGCACGCTCAACGTCACCTACAACGCGTTCGGCGGCAAGATACCGGTGTGCTGGACGGAGCTGGGCTACGTCACGCCCGAAGGGTTGGGGCCGATCGTCGCGCCTAACTTCCAATGGGGCAACGGCATCACGCTGGCCAACCAGGCGCAATGGCTGGCGCGCGCTGCGCAACTCTCGCGCGACAGCGGCAAGGTGCGCCTGATGATCATCTGGAACATGGACCGTCGCCAATATGATGCAGAAGATCCCCAGGCCGGCTACTCGATCTTCCGCCCAGATGGCTCTTGCCCGGCCTGCGCAGGCTTAAGGGCTGTGATGGGGCGCTGACGCAAACCACAAGCGAATGAGAGTGGAGAAGCGCCCGCGCGGGCGCTTCTCGCTTACCAGGGCATCATCAGGCCATTCACAACAAGGATTAACATCAGGGTATGTGTGGCATCATCGGCTATATCGGTCCGCGCAACGCGACCTCGATCATCCTCAACGGCCTGAGACGCCTGGAGTATCGCGGCTATGACTCGGCCGGCATCGCCGTGCTCGGTGCCAGGGGCATCCACGTCGAGCGCGCCGTCGGCAAACTGTCGAATTTAGAATTGAGAATGCAGAATTCAGAAAGTGCTCGCCCCCCTTTGTCAATTCTCAATTCTCAATTCCCAATTCCCAATTCCCCAGGGTTCTCAATCGGCATCGGTCATACCCGCTGGGCTACACACGGCGGCGTGACGGAAAACAACGCGCACCCGCACCTGAATGAGGCCGGCACGATCGCCGTCATCCAAAACGGCATCATCGAAAACTTCATCGAGCTGAAACATGAGCTGCAAGCCGAGGGCGCGCGCTTCCGCAGCGAAACCGACACCGAGGTAATCCCGCACCTGGTTGACCTGTACATGAGGTCGGGGATGTCCTTTACGCGCGCGGCGTTCGCGGCCATTGGCCGGCTGCAAGGCTCGAATGCGGTCGTCCTGATGTGCAGCCAGGAACCAGACAAGCTGATCGCGGCGCGCCTGGGCAACGCCGGCGGCATCGTCATCGGCATCGGCCCGGGAGAGAAGTTCGTCGCCTCAGACGCTCCGGGCATCGTGGAACACACCCGCACTGTCATCTTCCTGGACGACGGCGAAGCAGCCATCGTCCAGGCAGACCACTTGGAAGTGCGACGGCTGAACGGTGCGCCGGTAGAGAAATCACCTCACGTCATCGCCTGGGACCCGGTCAGTGCCGAGAAGGGCGAGTACCGCCACTTCATGCAAAAGGAGATCTTCGAACAGGCGCGCGCCGTCACCGACACGCTGCGCGGCCGGGTGAACTTCGAGACCGGCGAGGTGACCTTAGAAAATTTAGAATTGAGAGTTGAGAATGGAGAAAGCTCTTTTCTCAATTCTCAATTTTCAATTCTCAATTTCCCGAAGCGCATTCACACCGTGGCCTGCGGCACGTCCAAGCACGCCGGCCTGATCGGCAAGTTCTTGATAGAGCGCATCGCCCGTGTGCCGGTAGAGGTGGACTACGGGAGCGAGTACCGCTATCGTGACCCGCTGATCGAAGCAGGCATGGTCGTGTTGGGCATTACGCAATCGGGCGAGACGGCCGATACGCTGGCCGCCATGAGCACCGGTCGAGAGCGCGGCGCAGGTGTGTGGACGATCGTGAATGCCATCGGCTCGCAAGCCGAGCGAATGGCCAACGGGGTGATCCACATGCGGGCCGGCCCGGAGATCGGCGTGTGCAGCACCAAGACGTTCGTCACATCCATCGTGGATCAGTACTTGCTGGCGTGCGCGTTGGCACAGCACGCTCCGCAAGCCTCCGACGCGTCTGGCGAAGCCCAGCCAGCGGCATCCTATGCGCTGGCCCGCGAGCTGGCCCACCTGCCCGGTCTGATCAGCCAGTTGCTGGCCCCAGATCCCATTTACGAAGAGCTGGCCAACCGCTTTCACGACCGCAGGCACTTCCTATTCCTCGGTCGCGGAATGAATTACCCGATTGCGCTGGAGGGCGCACTCAAGCTGAAGGAGATCAGCTACATCCATGCCGAAGGCTATCCGGCCGGCGAGATGAAGCACGGCCCTATCGCATTGATTGACGAGACCATGCCGGTGGTATGCGTGGCGGTGAAAGACAGTGTGTACGACAAAATGATCTCGCAGATCGAGCAGGTCAAGGCACGCAGCGGCATCGTCATCGCCATCGCCACCGAGGGCGACGATTTCATCCAGCGCAAAGCGGACTACGTGATCACCGTGCCGCCGGCGCCGGAATTACTCACCCCAGTCCTCACCGCCATCCCTATGCAGCGCCTGGCCTATGAGACAGCGGTGCGCCTGGGTTGCGACGTGGACCAGCCGCGCAACCTGGCCAAGAGCGTCACCGTGGAGTGATGCTGCTGCTATGCTTGCAGCTGCCATGAGCGATCACATCAAACTATTCATCCCGGGACCGGTCGAAGTTCGCAAGGAGATCCTGGACGCGCAGGCGCAATGGATGATCGGTCATCGCGGCAAGCCATTCGAGGCACTGTTCGCGCGCGTTCAATCCAAGCTGCGCCAGGTATTCTTTACGCAAAGCCGCGTGTTCATCAGCACTTCGTCGGGCACCGGCTTGTGGGAAGCAGCCGCGCGCAACTGCGTGAGCGACGACCCACATGCCGGCGTCGTGGCCACCGTGTGCGGCGCATTCAGTGAACGCTGGGCCAACGTGTTCGAACGCAACGGCAAAGCCACCACCTGGCTGCGCGTTGAGGAGGGCAAAGCGATCAAGCCGGAGATGGTGCGCCAAGCGCTGCTGGCGCGCGCCGCCGATCCAGCCAGACGCCCGTTCGAGGCCATCGCCATCGTGCACAACGAGACCAGTTGCGGCCTGACCAATCCGCTAGCTGAAATCGTTGCGACGGTCAAGGCGCTTTCCCCCGATACGCTCATCCTGGTGGACGCCGTCAGCTCGCTGGGCGGGGTGAAGATTGACTTCGATAGCCTTGGCCTGGACGTGCTGCTGACCTCGTCGCAAAAGTGCTTTGGCCTGCCGCCAGGTTTGGCTTTCGCTGCGGTGAGCGATCGCGCCTTGGCCAAGGCAAAGACGGTCAAAAATCGCGGCTATTACTTCGACTTCGTGGAACTGGAGCAATTTCTGCTCAAGAACCACACGCCGGCCACCCCGGCCATTTCGCTCATGTTCGCCCTCGATCGGCAACTCGACGACATGCTGGCCGAAGGGCTGGAGAACCGCTTCGCGCGTCACGCGCGTCTGGCCCAGCTCACCCGCCGGTGGGCGAGCGATAGGTTCGCCTTGTTCGCTGAGAGGGGTTACGAGTCCGACACGGTCACGTGCGTGGCCAACACGCGCGGCGTTGACGTGAGCGCCCTCAACCGGTTCCTGGCTGCGCGTGGCATGCACATCTCCGATGGCTACGGTGCCCTGAAGGGCAAGACCTTTCGCATCGCGCACATGGCCGATACGACCGAAGCGGACTTGCAAGCGCTGCTCGATGCGATTGACGACTTCCTCATCCAACAGTCTTAGGGACAAGCTCTTCACCGCGCGAAAGACATTTCGCCCCTACGGCGTTGCAGTGGGAGCAGCGCCGGCACCAGGTGCGGTTTGCATCAACACCCCCATGCGGATGCGCGCTGTGGCAAACAGGGTGTCGTTGCCTGTTCGCTGCGCAATTTCGGATGCAGCCTCCAGGTCGCGGATCGCCCGCCACAGCTCGTTTTTATTTTCAAACGCCGTGGCGCGGATGTAATAGGCTTCGGCAGGATCGGGTATCGTCTCGATCAAACGGGTCATATCGGCGATCACTCGATCGTTCTCACCGAGCAGCAGGTTCACCTGAGCCTTCTCCAGCAGATAATCTTTCTCGCCCAGGGCGGAGCGGGCTGCCTCGAGCGCTGCAGCGCCGGCCGGATCGTTCTGTCGTTCGAGCAAAGCTCCCTTCCAGATGAGCAGCGTGGTGCTGGATGGCTCGGCGCCGAGGCCCTGCTCGATCGCCTGGATCGCTTTTTGCACATCGCCTTCCCGCAAAGCGGCCTGTGCAGCAAACACCGCATCGCCAACCGGATTCGGCGGGAAGAGCACGCCGCGCAGGAGGAACCCCACGATGCCGATCGCGACGAGGACGGCAGCACCGATGGCGAATCGCTTGAAGAGCTGCCGGCGGGCGGCTACCACCTCTTCCTCCAGGTTCCACCACCGCTCGCGCAGGTGGGGGGCGATCTGCTGACGCAGGGCGATGAACTGCTGCGTTCCACCGACCGCAGCCACGATTTGTCTGGCATTCCGGATCATGCGCTCATCCACCGTCTGCAGGCGCGCCTCCTCGGCGCGCACGTCGGCGCCGGACGTGCGCAGCCGGTCCAACAACCGGTGCGCTTCGGCAACGTTCGTGAGCAACGGCCCGACGTTCTGGGCGTTAATCGCGACCAGGGCCTTTTCGCACTCTCCGATCAACGCGCGCAGCGCGTCACCCTCGTTGAGGATGCCAACTTCCTGTTGCAGTTTACCCATCGCGCCAACATTCTACCGATTCGTGTGACTGACCGTGGATGCGCCGTCGGCCTCTCCCGTGCAAGGGTGCACCCGTGATATTCTTGCGGTCGAAGCATCATGGGACTATCAACCGGCATCGTGGGGTTGCCGAATGTGGGCAAGTCCACGATTTTTAATGCATTGACCGCTGCAGGGGCGCTGGCCGCCAACTACCCTTTTGCCACCATCGAACCGAACACCGGCATCGTGCCCGTGCCCGACCCGCGGCTGGACGAGATCGCCCGCTACATCAAAACCGAGAAAGTTGTGCCGGCCACCATCGAAGTCGTGGACATCGCCGGCCTGGTGAAGGGCGCGTCACAAGGCGAGGGGTTGGGCAACCAGTTCCTCGGCCACATCCGAGCCGTGGACGCCATCCTGCACATCGTGCGTTGCTTCGAAAACCCCGACGTCATCCACGTGGACGGCTCGGTGGATCCCGTGCGCGATGTGGAAATCATCGAGCTGGAGCTGGCGCTGGCCGATCTGGAGAGCGCGGAGAGACAACTGGAGAAAAACAAACGCGCCGCCGCCCAACGTGACCAGGAAGCTATTCAGCGCGTCGCCGTGCTTGAACCAATGGTCGCCTTGTTGCGCGAAGGCAAGCCGGCGCGCCTGGCGCTGACCCGCATGGATGCTACCGGTCAGAAGCTGGCCCGGTCGCTCGGATTCATCACCAGCAAACCGGTGCTCTATGTGGCGAACGTGGATGAACAAGATCCCAGCGGCGCATCAAACCCACACGTGGCACGGTTACAGGAATGGGTGTCGGCGCACGGCGCGGAGATGATCGTCATCTCCGGCGCGATCGAAGCGGAGATTGCGGCGCTGGAGAGCGATGCGGAGCGCAAGGAGTTCCTGGCTGGGCTGGGGTTGGAAGAGTCAGGATTGGCCAGGCTGGCGCGAGCGACTTACAAGTTGCTTGGCTTGCAATCTTTCTTCACCGCCGGGCCGAAGGAAATCCGCGCCTGGACGATCCCGGTTGGGACAAAGGCGCCCCAGGCCGCGGGGGTGATTCATTCGGATTTCGAACGCGGCTTCATTCGCGCCGAGGTATACACGCTGGACGATTTGCGGACATACAAGACCGAAGCCGCCATTCGCGCCGCCGGCAAGCTGCGTTCGGAAGGCAAAGAGTACGTCGTGCGCGACGGCGACATCATGCACTTTCTGTTCAACGTGTGAAGTGCAAAAAAGAAACCAGATTTCGTAGAGAAACCTGGTTTCTGTCACTCACTCCGGTTTCGCTTCGCTCGCGCCAACCGGCTCGCCGTTGGCCGTCTGCGGGGCACTCTCGTCATCCGGCCGCACCTCCTGCGCCGGCTGAGCGCGCCTGGCGATCTCTTCGTTCAGCTTGCGCAGGGTATCTGCCAGCCCCGCTTGCAGCTCACTCAAGATCTGCGGCCCATGCGCCGTCTCCCAGGCTTCCTTCACACCTTGCTTGATGTCGGTCGCCACCCGATCGGCGCGGACCTTCTCGACCGCCTCGTTCATGCGCTTGTTCAGCCGTTCCAGGTTGGCCGCCACCTCGCGTTCGATGCTCTTGATCTCCTCCGACTCCCACATCGCGCGGAAGAGGTTGCTCAAGTTCTCCCCGAGCTTGTTGAGCTCGCGCTCAATCGAGGATTGCTGGGTGTTCTGCTCAGACATTTGAATTACCTCCTGCCAGGATCATATGCGCGTCAACATATGATGCCTGACATTTATTTGATTTTTACAAGCGCGGCTCATCGCTCATTCGCGATGGCCGACGACTGATGACTCATGATGCCATCCACTTCGGCTTTTCGACTTTGACGTATACCAAGCCGTCTACCACCCGCGTCGGATAGATGCGCAGCGGCGACTCTCCGGCCGGCCAGACGCACTCGCCGGTTGCGACGTCGAAGCGGTAGCCATGCACCGGACACTCCACCTGTCCGCGGTAGATCATCCCATACGACAAATCGCCCATCGCATGCGGGCAAATCGGCGTAAACGCCGCCACCGTTTGTGCGCCATCCACTTCACACAGGACGATCACCACGTAACCGTTCGCGGTCTTGACGCGCCGGGGACGGTCGAGTTGCAGCTCGCCGATGTGGATGGCCGGCAGGAAGCCTTCAGGTGCCGATTCCGTTTGGTTCATAGCCCGGTGATGTTACCAGCCTGGCCGCCAGCCAGTCGGACATCATCTTCATCTCCCTGTCGAAGAGGATGACGCTGAGATGGGTGGCCTGGGGAACAAGGATCAGTTCGCGCTCCGGCTCCGCGGCCTCGTACATCAGTCTGGCATTGATCGGCGGCACAGCCACATCGCATTTGCCATGGATGAACATCTTGGGGCGCGGGCCGATGGCGCGGACGGCGTTAAGCGTGTCGAAGCGCGCGATCATGTCGTACAGGCTTTCGCCGAACCAGGCGCCGTTCATACTGCGCCATTCTGCCCACATTTTGGGCAACGATTGATGGCGCAGCAGAGCCAGGTTGCGCGGCAAACACACCAACCCCAACGACTCGCGGGCAACCGTCAAGCGTGTGACCGGCGGCAGCTTCACCGGCGTGGAGATGGTGACGAGCGCGGCGACCCGTTCATCGCGCGCCGCCAGATCGGCCACCTGGTTGCCGCCGAAGCTGATGCCGATGGCACCAACGCGCCGTACGCCGCGCTGACCGCATAGCCAATCCAGCGCAGCACACGCCGCGCGGCGCGCATTGTCCACGGTGCACGGGACGGTCATAAATTCGCCATGCCCGGGCGGATCTACCGTGAGCACGGCGATACGACGTTCGAGCAAGCGGCGGAAGAGCAGCCACTTGAAAGCGTGGCGGTTATCGCCGGCACCACAAACGAGCAGCACGGCCGCCCCGCTCCATTCGCGCGGCTGCAACCACGTTCCCGGCTGGCGTGCCTCGGCCGCCTGGCACTGCAACTGCTCGACCCGCGGTGCGGGCAGCTTGAAACGATCAATCAACGTTTGCGGCACTTCCAGGCGCGCCGGTGGAATGGAAACGGTGCGAACCGAATAAGGCGCCTCTTCCGGCGGCGCGAGAAAGCGCTGCGTCAGCGTAACGACTGCCATAGACGAACGAAGCGAGCTATGTGACCGACATCGGCCATATCGGCTCGCCTCATTTATGGGCCCGGCTGGATTCGAACCAGCGACCAATCGGTTATGCACACCACCACGGCTTTCACCGCCCCTTTCGGGTTTGTGGTCCGGACTATCTCTTCGCCCACTCCTGGCACTGGGCGCCCACCGTATAGTCTCTACACCTTCCTCGCCAGAGCGGCGAGGCTTGGCTCGGGATTACCATGACGGCAAGCCGTTTTAGGCTTCCCCGAATTTGGCAGGTGTCATCCATCGCTTTCGCCATGGACAGCCCATTCACAGCAGGTCATATCGGGAGCGGAATCGCTCATCGTGACATGCAGATGATTCGCGCATGATTCCGATCTCGACTTAGACCTCCTGCTTCGAGCCGACTGCTCTAACCGCTGAGCTACAGGCCCGTTACGCACGTGATGATACCAAAATGCGGATTCCGACCGCGCCGCTCATCCGCCCAGGCCATCCTTGATCGCCTCGGCCACGGACTTTGGCACGACCTTCGACAACTCCTCCACGCTCGCCGCGCGAATCGCATCAATCGAGCCGAACGTCGTGAGCAGCTTCTTGCGGCGCGCCGGCCCAACGCCCGCCAGCGCATCGAGCTGCGAGGCCAGGCCAATCCGTTCGCGCTGCCGACGGTGGCCGGCGATGCCGAAGCGGTGTGCCTCGTCGCGGATGCGCTGAACCAGGTAGAACGCCTGCGCGTCGCGCGGCAGCAGGATCGAATCGGCCCTGCCCGGCACGAAGATTTCCTCCTTCTGTTTGGCCAGCGACACGACCGGCACAATGTGGGCCAGATCGAATTCTTTCAGCACCTCGACCGCGACGCCCAATTGGCCTTTGCCCCCGTCAACCAGCACCAGATCGGGCAGCAACGCCCACGACGGATCATCCTTTCTGCCGGGAGCTGGGCTTCTGCCTGATGGCCGATCATCGGCTTTCTCTTGCGCGTCGCGCCATCGCTGGAAGCGACGTCGCAGCGCCTGGCGCATGCTCTCGAAGTCATTCGGCCCGACTATGCCCTTGATGTTGAAGCGGCGATAGTCGCTCTTCTTTGGCGTGCCGTGCACGAATACAACCATGCTGCCAACGATGGCCGTGCCCTGCGTGTTGCTGATGTCATAGCACTCGATGCGAATCGGCAGGCGGGGCAAATCGAGCGCCTCCTGCAGTTCCCTGAGCACAGATTCCTGGCGCACGCTATCTTCGCGCCACTGGGCCTTCAGCACAGCCAGTTGCTCCTGGGCATTCTGCCGCGCCAGCTCGATCAGGCTGGCGTCGGATCCTTCCGAATATGCAGCGCGAATCTTGACTGCCGTGCCGCGCTTCTGCCTCAACCAGTTCTCGATGATATTCGCCTCTTCCACTTGTGACGGCAACAGCACTTCGGGTGGCACATAGGCCGCTTCGTCGTAGAAGCGCTTGAGGAAGGCATCGAGCACGCTCTGGTCGTCTTCGCCCTCTGCGCCGTCCAGCACGAAATATTCCTGGCCCAATAGCTTGCCACCTCGAATAAACAAGACCTGCACACACGTCTCGCCCTCGTCGCGGGCAAAGGCGATCACGTCCTGGTCGGCGCCGGCCGTGCTGACGACACGTTGCTTCTCGATGACGTGTTCCAGCGCCTTGAGCTGGTCGCGGTACTCGGCGGCGCGTTCGAATTGAAAGGCGTTAGCCGCACGCTCCATGCGGGCGCGCACGTCGGCAATCACCTGGTCGCTTTTACCCTCAAGAAAGTCACACAGGCGCTGGATGTTGGCGCGATATTCAGCCCGGTTGATAGCCCCGATGCACGGGCCGCTGCACAGCTTGATGTCGTAATACATGCAGGCGCGCGTATCGTGGCCGGTGATGACGCGGTCGCAGTTCAAAAAAGGGAACATCTTGCGCAGCGCGTCGCGCGTGGCATACACGGCCTTGGCGCTGGAGTACGGACCGTAGTAGCGCGCACCGTCACGCTCGATCCGTCGCGTCACCATCACCGTCGGGAAGTCGTCCTGCCACGTCACCTTGAGGTAGGGATAGCGCTTGTCGTCCTTCAACCGGATGTTGTAACGCGGGCGATGTTTTTTGATTAGCTCGGCTTCTTGAATCAAAGCCTCCAGCTCGCTGCCGCGCACCACGAACTCGATGCGGGCGATCTCCTTCACCAGCCGGCCGGTCTTGGGATAGGCGGCCCAGGTGTTAGGGTTGAAATACGAGCGCACGCGGCTGCGCAGGTTGACCGCTTTGCCGACGTAGATCACCTCGCCGCGCTCGTCGTAAAACAAATAGCAACCGGGCAGCGCCGGCAAATTCCGCACGGTCGCTTCGAGATGCTCTGGCACGGACATATGTTCTATTTTAGCCAGTCATCCAACCAATCCAGCATTACGCCGTTTGGCAGCGCCAGGTTGTTGACCTGGCAGTGCGCCTCCCCGCCCTCGACCCGCGTGAAGATGCGCAACTGCAACAGCTTGCGCGCCGCCTCGCGCTCACCGCGCTGCAATGCATCTTGTGCCAGAGCCTCGGTTTGCTCAGCCAGTGGCCGCTACGCCCCCTGCCAACTGGCCGCGTCGCGGTCTTTGATCTGTGCAGCAACACGCAGGCATTCGTCGCAGTCGCTCCCGTCATAGACCTCATGGCCGAGGATCCACGACAGGTAGTAACCCATGCCCTTGTGGTTGAAGAACACCTTCTCCGAGCTGCGCTGGACGAAGGCCGTCGGCTGCTGGTTGACTGAAACGGCGCTGGTATTCACTATTGCCTCCGTTGTCGGGGGTGGGCAGCGCCACCGGCAACCACCCTCGACCGGCGGGTCAGGGGCGGGTCAGGCGTCACCCATCGCTTCGAGCGCCTCGCGCACGGAGACAAATTTGTCCCGCGGCCACAGCCAGCTCGTGTTGAGCTTGAAACCGGACAGCGCGACGGAATGAACGAAGCCGCGCGCGTCCGGCATCACCGGCTTGAAGATGTCGCCCGCGCACTGGTAAAACTCGGTGCCCGCCGGGCCATATGGGTCAATGAGCCACAACTCGCGCACGCCGGCGCGTTCATAGGCGCGAAACTTGGGGCCGCGATCGTAGGCCGCCGTGGAGGCCGAGAGCACTTCGACGACAAGATCGGGTGCGCCGAACACACCGGCATCGCCGATGATGTTGGCGCGCGCCCTGGCCACGAACAGCACATCCGGCTCGGCAACCTGATCTTCGGCCAACTCTACGGCCGTGCTTGAGCCGCGCACCTCGCCGAGGTCGAGCCATTCGGCATACTCGCCAATCAGCCGCAAGAGGAATATTTGAAGCTTTTCATGGCGGTCAGTAGGCGGTGAAGGCATGATCATCACTCCGTCAATCAATTCGGCTTTGCGATCTTCCGGCGCACGGCGGAAGAACTCCTTCGCCGTCATCCGCTCTACCACTTCGACCCGACTCAGCGTTTCAAGCATGGCCTGCCTCCGTTGTGGTTTTGCCGTCCTGGAATTCTAGCCGCACAATCGGCAGCTATGAAAATCACCGACCTCCGCTGCGCCGTGATCGGCGATAACCCGGTCGTGCGCATCCTGACCGACGAAGGCATTGACGGCCTGGGCCAGGCCGAGGACAGCAAACCGTATCTCAAGCCATACGTGCTGTTCTACAAGAAGTACCTGATCGGCGAAGACCCGACCGACGTCGAGCGTTGTATGCTCAAGATTCGCCGGCTGGGTGGCTTCAAGCCGTGGGGCGCGGCCGTCAGCGCCATCGAGTTCGCGCTGTGGGACATCGCCGGCAAAGCCGCCGGCGTGCCGGTCTACAAGCTGCTGGGCGGCAAGGTGCGCGACCAGGTGCGCGTCTACAACGGCGGCGTGCGCTTCCACATGGGTGGCAGCGAGCCCGAGCACTACGCCAAAGTCATGCAGCAAATGAAGGATCGGCCGGAGGGCTTCTCCATCATCAAGCAGGGCATCGCCTTCCACAGCCCGATGCCGACCGAGGTGCCGGACTTCAGCTACGGCACGCTGCAAAGCGGCCCGCCCCATCCCAACCGCGGCCCGCTTACCGAGAAGGGCCTCAAACACATCATCGCCTGCGTCGAGGCCATGAAGGCAGTGACCGGCGACGAGGTCGGCCTGGCGCTCGACTGCGGCCCCGGCTTCACCGTGCCCGACGCGATCCGGCTGGCCAGGGCGCTGGAGCCCTACAACCTGATGTGGCTGGAGGACATGATCACCGGCGACTACACGCCCTACGTAATGGCCGACCTGTATCGCGAGGTGACGCGTTCGACCAGCACGCCCATCCATACCGGCGAGCAGATCTACCTGCGCCAGAACTTCCGCGAGCTGATTGAGACCAAGGCCGTCAACATCATCGGTCCTGACCCGGCCGACGTCGGCGGCATCGCCGAGCTGAAGTGGGTGGCCGAGTACGCCGACTTGCATGGCATCTTGATCGCGCCGCACGGCACGATTGACGGCGTGATCGGCTTAGCAGCGCACGTGCACTGCGCCGCCGCGCTGCCGCACAATTACATCGCGCTGGAATATCCCTACGCCCGTTATGCCTGGTGGTACGACATCGTCGAGGGCTTACCCAACCCCATCGTCAAGAACAGCATGATTGACGTAGCGGCATTCAACCGTCCGGGGCTGGGTGTGAAGTTCAACGTGGAGAAGGCGATGCAGTATCTGCGCGAGGAAGACAAAGGGTTTTTCGATTAGCCGTTGATGCGCGAGTAGAGGCCGGTATCATTGCTGCCGATGACGGTCGTCAAAATCTGCGGCATCACCAACCTCGACGACGCGCTGTGCGCAGTCGAAGCCGGCGCGGACATGCTCGGCTTCATCTTCTACCCCAAGAGCCCGCGCTGCATCAGCGTGGAGGCGGCGGCCGAGATCGCGCGCGCCATCCGCCAGACCACAACACCCGGTTCCAAGTCTCAACTCATCCTGGTCGGCGTGTTCGTGAATGAATCGCCCGTCCACATGTTACGCGTCCTGGACGACGCCGGGCTGGACGTTGCCCAGTTGAGCGGCCAGGAATCGCCAGACGACCTGGCTGCCATGCGCGGCCGAGCCTACAAAGCCATCCGCGAGTGGCGCGAGGCCAGCCCATCGTTCATGCACGCCACTCGCGCTGCCGGTCTATTACCCGACTTACTCCTCGACGCCAACCATTCCACGCTCTACGGCGGCAGCGGCCAGCGCGCCGACGAATCGCTGGCCGTGCACCTGGCCCGACACTACCGGCTGATGCTGGCCGGCGGCCTGACGCCGGACAACGTGGCAGATGCCGTCCGCGTTATACAGCCGTGGGGGGTGGATGTGGCAAGCGGCGTCGAGGCCGCACCGGGCAAGAAAGATCACCACAAGGTGCACGCTTTTGTAGCGGCAGCGAAGGCGACCCATCAATCCAAGTAGCCAGTGTCCAATACAGCAAGATGAAGACCACAGCGCTGGACGGTCATCCAACCCGCACTTGTGCCACATCCCAACGGCGGCACGAGACACACGCCGCGCGACCCAGTCCCAGAGAAACTTGCCTTCGGGCACATGCTGTAATACATTCGACGATGCTGTGTCGTCCTCGCATCCCGTTGTCCTTCGACACGAACGCCGCCCGGCTGCGTCCGATGGTTGATCGGCGAGTGATGTGTAGCGGCGACGCGTAGCAACCAGGAGGTTACACCTATGAGCAACAATCGAAAGTTCACCCGCAGACAAACCTTGAAGTTGATCGGATTTGGCGCGGCTGGCGCTGCGTTGGCCGCTTGCGCCGCGCCTCCTTCGGCTGCTCCCGCTGCCCCTGCCGAAAGCAAGCCGGCTGAGCAACCCGCGGCCGGTGGTGGCAAGCTGGAGATCTTCTCGTGGTGGACGAGCGGCGGCGAGGTCGAGGCGCTCGAAGCGCTCTACAAACTGTATCGCGAGAAATATCCGAACGTCGAGATCATCAACGCTGCGCTGGCCGGCGGCGCCGGTCAAGGCGGCAATATGAAGGCCGTGCTCGAGACGCGCATGATTGGCGGCGACCCGCCCGATAGCTTCCAGGTTCACCTTGGCCAGGAGCTGATCGGCAGTCACGTCAAAGCCGGGCGCATGGAAGAACTCTCCGAGCTGTACGCCTCGGAAGGATGGAACGACGTATTCCCCAAGGGCTTGATCGAGCTGGCATCGTACGAGGGCAAGCCTTACTCGGTGCCCGTCAACATCCACCGCTCCAACGTGATGTGGTACAACGTCAAGCACCTGGCCGATGCAGGCATGGAGAAACCGCCGGCGACATGGGACGAGTGGTTCGCCTACGCCGAGAAGCTGAAGGCGAAGGGCATCGGCGCACTGGCCGTGGCAGGCGCCGACCCGAACTTCTCCGCACACGTCTTCGAGAACATCCTGGTCGCTACGCTAGGGCCCGACAAATACCTCGGCCTGTTCAACGGCCAGACCAAGTGGGACGACGCCGGCGTGAAGGAGGCGATGGGCCTGCTACTCAAGACGCATGAGTATGCACAAGACGGCTACCAGAGTGTGGCCTGGGGCGACATCAACGAAGTGATGACCAGCGGCAAGGCCTCGACCATGATCATGGGCGACTGGACACATGGCCTGTTCCTCTCGGCCGGATTCAAGGACTACCACTGGGCGCCGGCACCGAACACGAACGGCGTTTTCGTGGCACTGTCCGACTCATTCGGCCTGCCCAAGGGCGCGAAGAACCGCGAGAACGTCATCAACTGGTTGAAGCTATGCGGCAGCCGCGAAGGCCAGGACGCCTTCAATCCAATCAAGGGCTCCATCCCGGCCCGCACCGACCCCGATCTATCGAAGTATGACGATTACCTGAAGGAGACGATTGAGGCATTCAAGACCAATACGATCGTCGGCAGCATCCAGCACGGGGCAGCCGCACCACAGGGCTTCGTGAATGACTACGACACAGTGGTCAGCACCCTGCTGGCCAGCAAAGATGTGGAAGCGGCGGCCAGGCAACTGGTTGACGCCGCGAACGCAGCCGGCCTCAGCGGATGAGCAACCCATAGACCGATCGCTTCACGACGCCTGGCAGGTGCGTGCGCCGACCACCTGTCAGGCGTCTCTCAATATCTCGAATGGCTGTTGGCCCAACCACTCTTTCGACCACTGCACCCCGGACGTCTCGGCGGCACCTCAACCGCGATCTGCTGTTGGCGATTGTGGTGCTTACCCCTTCGATCATCGGGGTGGCTATCTTCATCTACACCTTCATCGCCTGGACGTTCTGGATTTCAACCGTCAACTGGAACACGTCGGTGATTGACTACACGTTCGTCGGCCTGCGGAACTGGGAGCGGATGCTCGGCAGCTTCCGCTTTCAGATGAACCTGCGCAATCT
>JAIMBB010000245.1 GCA_023511655.1 Anaerolineae bacterium | reverse complement strand
ATGAATAAGGATATGTTATGGGCCCTGCCAATTTTGTTCAACTTTCAGCTCCTGTCACGGTTTTGCGGACACCTACCCGGTGAGCCGCGTCTTTTGCTTACCCATCTTCATTGACTCAACACAGGAGTGAAATCATGCCCCTACACCTTGGCGCCGCCTGGTATCCCGAACATTGGCCGGAATCGCGCTGGCCGGAAGACGTGAAGTTGATGCGCGACGCGGGCCTGACCGTGGTGCGCGTGGCCGAATTCGCCTGGTCCAGCCTGGAGCCGCGCGAAGGTGCCTTCAACCTTGGATGGCTAGAGCGCGCCGTCGCCCTGGCTGCCGATCATGGCTTGGCCGTGGTGATCGGCACGTCCACTGCCGCGCCCCCGGCCTGGCTGACCCAAAGCTATCCCGACACGCTGGCGGTCAACGAAGATGGCCGGCCGGCCGTGCACGGCGCGCGCTGCCACTACGACGTGACGAGCGAACGCTACCTCTACTTCTGCCGGCGCGTCGCCGAGAAGCTGGCTATCTGCTTTGGCCACGACGCGCGCGTGATCGGCTGGCAGATTGACAACGAATACAACACCGTGAGTTACAGCGAGGGCGCCCGGCGTGCCTTTCAGGAGTGGTTGCGCCGGCAGTATGGCTCGCTCGATGCGCTCAACGGCGCCTGGACCACAGTCTACTGGTCGCAGACCTACACCGACTGGTCGCAGATTCCTCTGCCCGTTCAAGGCGCGCACGGCTTCGGCCAGCCGCACAACCCCGCCTTGCGGCTGAAGTGGAGGCAGTTCGTCACCGAAGCCTACCGCCGCTTCCAGCACAACCAGATCGAGGTCATCCGCGCCAACGCCATGCCGTCGCAATGGATCACGCACAACTTCATGGGCTTCTTCGACGGATTCGATCATTACCTGGTCAGCGAAGAACTCGACTTCGCCTCGTGGGATCAGTATTACCCGGCGGGTCATTTGGACTTTGGCCGCGATAGCGCCGGCCACGACTTGACGCGCGGTTTCAAGCGCAGGAACTTCTGGTTGATGGAGACGCAGCCCGGCAACGTGAACTGGGCGTCGGTCAACGGCGCCCAGGATCGCGGCGAGACGCGCGCAGCGGCCTGGAACGCCGTCGCGCATGGGGCCGAGGCAGTGTTGTATTGGCAGTGGCGCAACGCCTTGAACGGTCAAGAGCAGTACCACGGCTCGCTCATCGCACCGGATGGCGCGCCGCGGCCGATTTTCGATGAGATCAAACGGATCGGCGAGGACTTTCGACGGGTAGGGGCGCTGTTGGACGGCACGACGGTTGAGGCGCAGGTTGCGCTGCTGCACTCATATGACGACCGCTGGGCGCTCGACTTTCAGCGTCACCATGCCGACTTCGACCCACTGCTATACCTGGGCAGCTTCTATCGCCCCTTGTCCAACCGCAACATCGCCGTGGACATCCTCCCGGCGCGCGCAACGCTCGACGGCTACAAGCTGGTCATCGCCGCGCCGCACATCCTCGATGAAGCCATCGCGGTTGAGTTGATCCGCTTCGTCGAGAGGGGCGGGCATCTGGTGCTCGGCGTGCGCAGCGGGATGAAGACGCCGGACAACGCGCTGTGGCCGCAGCGTCAGCCGGCGCTGTTGCAGGCCATTGCCGGCGCGCACGTCGAGGAGTATTACGCGCTGCATGAGCCGGTGCCGATCCATGTTGCGACGTCGCGTTCCCACAAGCCCAGGGGCGCGCAACCCGCGCCCATCCTGCCGGATGGCCGGGCGCGTATCTGGGCCGAGTGGCTGGTCCCACACGACGACGCGCGCGTGCTGGCGACCTATGGCCGGGCCAATGGCTATCTGGACGGCCAGGCAGCCATCACCCTCAAGCAACACGCGAGCGGCGGACGCGCCTACTACCTCGGCGCGTGGCTGGACGATGCGTTGCAAGATGCGTTGATCGGCTGGGTCACAGCGCAGGCCGGGGTGGAGCCTGTCCTGCCGAACCTGCCGGCGGGTGTACACGCCATGAAGCGCGGCGATGCCTACATCCTGATCAACGCTGCCGAAGCAAAGTCCGTCACGCTGCCGTGGCGCGCCCACGATCATCTGAGCGGCAAGACGGCGAAGCGGTTCGCACTGGCGCCGTGGGGCGTGGCCGTGGTGACCCAGGCTTAGCCGCGCGATGCATTGTGCCTGGTGCGACATCCAGCAGGCCTGTCTGCCTCATTGATCATCGCCGGCGAGTGTGCTGATCTGCGCCGGCGACGCAGCGTAGATGGCCGGATCGCCTTGATACCACTCAATCAGGCCGGTCACGCGCACGCGATCGCCAACGCGGTAGCGCGCCTCCGGTTGTCCGCCGAACGCGGCCCAGTGCTCCTTGCGGATCAACACCTTGAACGCGCCCTGATGCGGGTGCGCGAATCCCAGCAGCACGTGCTTGCCGTTATTGAACACGTAGCGCAACGCGCCTTCCACCGTGACGACGCGATCTGCCCAATCGCGTGCCTGCGCGTGGGAGATGACGAAGGGTTCCGCCAACTGTGGCGGTTCAGTCGTGGAGAGCGCTGGGGGTGCCGGCTCAACGGCCTCAGTGTGTGTGGCGGCGATCGGTGAGCCGCTGGTGAGCGCGACGATGGCGCCGTCGGTGCTGCGGAAGTAAAGGTTTTCGTTGCTGACGACCCAGACGGAGTATTCGCTCCAGTAGCGATCGTAGATCGCGCCCTGGCCGTAGTAGATGTAGAAGCCGCGGTCGTAGTCGCGCGTGTTCTGCAGGCCGCCGGCGCAGTAGTGCAATGCGCTGAAGCTGCATCCCCCGCCATCTTGCGAGGCGACAATCGTATCCAACCGTTGTGAGAGAATCTTGTTGCCGAAGCTGCCGCGTGCGTCGGAGCGATCCAGGATGCGCAAAGCGAACCCGGCCTCCCAATGCCCGCCGAACAAGTAATCGCCGGCCATCGAGACGTTCGGCTGCTCATCGGTGAGCAGGAAGGGATTCGTGCTACCGGGCGGATAGTCATAGTGGATGAAGCGCACATCGCCGCCCTGCAGGCCGCTCATGGTCATGCTATCCAGCACCATCTCGCCGAAGTGTGAATCCCAACGCGAGTCGTGGGCATGCTTGGCGCGGATGATGGTGTAGACGACTTCCTTGCCATTCGGCAGGCGCTTCACCACTGGCTGTGGTCCCATCGGGAGGTAGCCGCTGTCGCCATAGCCGCCATGGCCCACGTTGGCGACGTAGGGCACGCTGCCGTCGTCCAGGTCGAGCACGAAGAGCGCTTGCTGCGTAGGGTTGTTGGTCAGGAAGTCGCGCATGCCGCTGTTGGTCTGTGGCCAATCCCGCCACAGGCTTTCCCAATCGAGCCGAACCTTGATCAGGGCATACCCGGCGCCGTCGGCGATCACCGGCCAGCCGTGCTTGAACTCTGCGAAGTTGCGGCCGTCGGGCGTCTCGCCGGCCGCCAGGCTGGAGTGCGCCGGCCGTACCCGCCACGCCCGGCTGCCGTTGCTGTTCTCGATGGCGTGCACGTGCAGGTCGGCCGTCCCCACGATCACCCGATTCCGGCTGGCCGAATATGACGGCGGCGTTTCGACGGGCGCTCCTGCGTCATAGGACCAGATCACTTGCAGCGTGGTCTTGTTGACGGCGAACACGCGGCGGCCCATGGCGAACACCACGCGATCGCTCAGCACCGCCGGCGGCAACGGCAACGCGCTGCTTGCGCCGGCCGGGAATTGGCCTATCACGCTCCCATTTCCCGCGTTCAGCTTGTAGAGCGTCCCATTGCTGGAGACCGCAAATACGGACTGCGTGTCCTTGTCGTAGGCAACGGTGGAGTTGATGTTGCCGCCCGGTCGCGCGTTCCAGACTTCGCCGCCGTCGGTCTCGCGTAGGGCATACACGCCGCGGCTGCCGGCGGCCATATACACCCGACCGCTGCCGGTCACCGGCTGTACGTTGCGCGGCAGGCTGGTCTTGCCGGCGCTGAGGCCGCCGGTGCTGTTGGGCCCGTTCCAGCTCCAGCGCCAACGCCAGGGAGGCGCGACGACCTGAGCGGTGTAGCCGGTGCGTTGGGCATCATGGCCGTGCTGCGACCACTCGGCGTCGGTTTCGGGAGGCGGCGCGCCGGTCGGCGTCGGGGTAGGGGTCGCTG
>JAIMBB010000244.1 GCA_023511655.1 Anaerolineae bacterium | reverse complement strand
CTATTGACACCATTGACACCACCTGACACCATCCTCCTCATGATCGGCGTCTTCGATTCCGGTGTCGGCGGCTTGTCGGTGTGGCGCGAGATCGTCGCCCGCATCCCTGACGTGCCCATCACCTACCTGGCCGATCAAGCCCACGTGCCTTACGGTGAGCGACCGCTCGACGAAGTGCGCGCGCTCACCCTGCGCGCGGCCGGCTGGTTGATCGAGCACGGCTGCAGCGCGATCGTCATCGCCTGTAATACCGCTTCGGCAGCCGGGCTGGAGGACCTGCGCGCCATCTTCCCTCACACGCCGTTCGTGGGAATGGAACCGGCCATCAAACCTGCTGCGTTGTGCACTCAGACCGGCACCATCGGCGTGCTGGCGACGGCGGGCACGTTTGGCAGCCGGCGCTATGCCGGCCTCGTCACGCGCTGGGGGCGCCACGTGCGCATCATCCAACAGCCCTGCCGGGGTTGGGTGAATGCCGTGGAGCAGATGCCGGCGTGTGCTGAACGTCCGGCCGAGCTGGCGCGCCTGGTCGCCTCTTGCGTTACGCCGTTGCTGAATCAGAACGCCGACGCGCTCGTGTTGGGCTGCACCCACTTCCCTTTCCTGCGGCCGTGGATCGAGCAGGCGATCGAGGCGTGGCAAAGGGTTCATCCCGCTGCACACGCGGTAAGGATCATTGACCCCGCACCGGCCGTCGCCCGGCGCGCGCACCAGGTGTGGGGCCAGCTCGCCTCTGCGCCTGCTGGGGGCGGATCGGCCCACCGACCGCCTTCCAGCGAGGCAACCCACGAATTTTGGACCACCGGCCCGCCGGACACATTTGCACAGGTCGCATCGGCCTTGCTCGGCTATCGGGTGACGGCACAGTCAGTCAGGCTCTAACGCCCGACCAACACTGCCGTGCTACCTGTGATAACCTATGCGTGAAAGCATGCCAAGGAATCCATTGGACCTATTGATGTTGGATGACCTGCTGGATAACGTGGGTGATCCGGCCGACAAACCCGCCGAGGAGCAGCAGCGCGAACAGGCACAAGCCGAATCTTTGGGGGTGATGGCCATCCTGCCACTGCGCGGCGTGCTGGTGTACCCGCTGTCGGCTCTGCCACTGCGCGTGGCGCAACCGCGCTCGATTCGCCTGATTGACGACGCCACGCTGCGCAAGATGCCGGTCGGGCTGGTGGCCAGCAAACATCCAGAGAAGGACGATCCAGGCATCGAAGATATCTACACCGTCGGCACGATTGCCACCATCGCGCGCCACTTCAAGGCACCCGATGGCGTGGTCAACATGATCGTGCAAGGCATGGAACGTTTTCGCATCGTCGAAGTCGTCAGCGAAGACCCCTACATCGTCGCCAAAGTCGAGCCGTTGCCGGAGACGTGGGAGAACTCGCTCGAAATCGAAGCGCTGCGCCGCAACATCAGCGAGGGCTTCGGCAAGATGGCCGAACTACGCCCCGACATGCCCGATGAGCTGGCGCAGATGATCCAGAACATCGAGGATCCGCGTCAGCTCACCTACGCCGTCGCCACCTACATGCGCATGGATCTGGACGACGCACAGCGGCTGCTGGAGATGGAAGGGCTTCCCAACAAGATGCTCTTCTTGCTCCAGCTTTTGAACAAAGAGCTGGAGGTGTTGCAGCTCGGCAAGAAGATCCAAAGCGAAGCGCAGAGCGAGATGGAGAAGATGCAGCGCGAGTACTTCTTGCGCGAGCAGATCAAGGCCATTCAGCGCGAGCTGGGCGAAGCCGATGAACAGCAAATCGAGATCAACACCTTCCGCGAGAAGATCGCCAACAGCGGCATGAACGAGGAAGCGCGTCGAGAAGCCGAGCGCGAACTCGAACGCATGTCGAAGATGCCCACCCAGGCGGCCGAGTATGGCGTGATCCGCACCTATCTCGACTGGATGGTGTCGTTGCCGTGGCAAAAGACCACCCAGGACAACCTCGACATCAATCATGCGCGCCAGGTGCTGGATGAAGACCACTACGGCCTGCAGGACATCAAGGATCGCATCCTCGAATTCCTGGCCGTTCGCAAGCGCAAGTCGGAACTGAAAGTTGAGAATGAAGCATTGAAAAGAGTGGACGCCGAGTCGTCTGCTGCGCCGGAAGATTCTCAACCTTCAGTTCCCAATTCTCAATTACGCCTGGAGCGCGAGGGGGTGATCCTGTGCTTCGTCGGGCCGCCCGGCGTGGGCAAGACCTCGCTGGGGGCCAGCATTGCGCGGGCCATGGGCCGCAAGTTCATCCGCATGAGCGTGGGCGGCGTGCGCGACGAAGCTGAGATTCGCGGCTTCCGCCGCACCTACATCGGCAGCATGCCCGGCCGCGTCATCCAGAGCATCCGCCGGGCCGAGAGCCGCAACCCGGTCTTCATGCTGGACGAAGTAGATAAGATGGGCAGCGACTTCCGCGGCGACCCTTCCAGCGCGCTGCTCGAAGTGCTCGACCCCGAGCAGAATCGCGAGTTCCGCGATCACTATCTCGATGTGCCCTTCGACCTGTCGCAGACCATCTTCATCTGCACGGCTAACACGCTAGAGACCATTCCTGGCCCGCTGCGCGACCGCATGGAGATTCTGCAACTGAGCGGCTACACCGAACAGGAGAAGCTCAAGATCGCGCAGGGCTATCTCGTACCGCGCCAGCTCAAGGAGAACGGCCTGCGAGTGGGCGAGGTGACTTTCAGCGACGAGGCCATCTTGAAGTTGATGCGCGAATACACCCGCGAGGCCGGCGTGCGCAACCTGGAGCGCGAGATCGGCAGCATTTGCCGCAAGCTGGTCGCACGCGCCCAGGAGGGTAAGACAGCCCTGCCCTTCCACGTCACGCCCAACAGCTTGACCGACCTGCGCGGCAAGGCCAAGTTCTACAACGAGGTGGTTGAGCGCACCGAGATCCCTGGCGTGGCCACCGGCATGAGCTGGACGCCCTTCGGCGGCGACATCATGTTCATTGAGGCGACGCGCATGCCGGGAGCGAAGGGCTTTCAGCTCACCGGCCAGCTCGGCGATGTAATGAAGGAGAGCGCGCAGGCGGCCTTGTCATACGTGCGCAGCCATGCCGGCAACCTGAAGATAGATCCGAAGATCTTCGACAAGAGCGACATCCACGTGCACGTGCCCGCCGGCGCACAACCGAAGGACGGCCCCTCGGCCGGCGTGACGATCGCCACCGCCCTGGCATCGTTGCTCACTGGCCGCAGGGTGCGCCACGATGTGGCGATGACCGGCGAGATCACGCTGCGCGGCCTGGTGTTGCCCGTCGGCGGCATCAAAGAGAAGGTGCTGGCTGCGCACCGCGCCGGCCTGAAGACGATCATCTTGCCCAAACGCAACGAGCCCGATCTGGACGACCTGCCCGAGGAAGTGCGCGACTCGCTGGAGTCGGACGTGGCGCAAGCGATTTGCCAAGGAATGGAATCCGCCCGCGGTTCTATTCAGCCGCTTGTCGCTCCTTGCAGCCGCTTGCCACTCCCCTCCGGCCGTCGTTGCCGTCTCTTATTTCAACAGATATTCCAGCAGCGGATTGCGTAACAGGATGACCAACACCACGACCAAACAATAGATTGCTAACGACTCGATCATCGCCAGGCCGATGAGCAGGGTCCTGAGAATGGACCGTTCGGCCTCCGGCTGCCGCGCCATGGCCTCAAGCGCCTGGCTGATCGCCCGCCCCATCGCCACGGCCGGCAACATCGTCCCCAGCGCAATGGCCAGCGCGGCGACCACGGTGGAGCCCAGGGTAAACAGTGTCAGATCTTGCATGGTCAGGCAGCCTCCTTTCGCTGCGATTGTCTCCTGTGCTCTTGAGTCTGAATGGCGCTCCCGATGTAGATCAGCGCCAACAT
>JAIMBB010000243.1 GCA_023511655.1 Anaerolineae bacterium | reverse complement strand
GAGCTGGAGCTGCACCGGCTGCGCATCGGCACGCCGCAGATCGCGACCTTTCAGCGCCTGTTGTCCGCCCTGCTGTATCCGAGCGCCGCGCTGCGCGCCGATCCAAGCGTCATCGCCTCCAACCGCAAGGGGCAATCCGGCCTGTGGGCATTTGGCATCTCGGGCGATTACCCGATCTTGCTCGTCCGCCTGCACAACCCCGACGAACTGGCGTTAGCGCAGGAAGCGCTGCAGGCCCATCGCTACTGGCGCAACCGCGGTTTGAAGATAGACCTGGTCTTCCTCATCCTGCAACCGGGCGACTACAGCCAGGAATTGCGCGGTCAACTGCAGCGACTGATCGCCCGTCTGGACGGCGAGGAATGGCTGAATCGGCGCGGCGGCATCTTCATCGTACACGCCGACCAGGCTGGTGAAGAGTCGCGGGTCTTGCTCGAGACGGCTGCGCGGGCCATCCTGGATTCGACGCGCGGCAGCCTGGCCGACCAACTGGCCGGGTTGCAGGTGGAGCCGGCGCGCCTGCCACCATTCATCCCGACCGGCGCATTCGAACGCGAGCCGGAGGAAAAGCCGCCGCTGCCGCGGCCGGGCGACCTGCGCTACGACAACGGCCTGGGCGGCTTCAGCCCGGACGGCCGCGAATACGTCATCTATCTGGCGCACGGCCAGAGCACGCCCGCGCCTTGGTCGAACGTGATCGCCAACCCGGACTTCGGCTTCCTGGTCACCGAATCGGGCAGTGGGTGCACCTGGCATGCCAACAGCGGCGAGAATCGCCTGACGCCCTGGTCGAACGACCCGGTGTGCGACCCGCCCCGCGAGGCCATCTACCTGCGCGACGAAGAGACGGCCGAGGTGTGGTCGCCCACGCCGCAGCCGGTGAACGACGGCGAGCCATATCTCATCCGCCACGGAGCGGGCTATTCGATCTTCGAGCACCACAGCCACCGCCTGAAGCAGCGCGTGCGCATGTTCGTTGCACCCGATGCGCCGGTCAAACTGGTGCAGGTGCGGTTGGAGAACACCTCGCGCCGGCCACGGCGCATCACGATCACGTTCTATGCCGAATGGGTGCTCGGCACGCGGCGTGAAGAGACCCTTCCCTACATCGTGACCGAGTTCGACCATACCCGCCAGGCGCTGCTGGCGCGCAATCCCTACAGCGCGGACTTCGGCGAGTGCGTGGCCTTTGCCGCCGCCAGCAAGCGACTGCACGGACTGACGGCCGATCGGGCCGAGTTCCTCGGACGGATGGGCAACGCACATGCGCCGGCTGCGCTCGGCCGCATCGGTCTGAATGGCGCAATCGGCGCCGGCCTGGACCCTTGCGCGGCCCTGCAACTCCACCTCGACCTGGAACCGGGCGGGAGCGAGACGGTGTGCTTCATCCTCGGCCAGGGCAACAACCGCGCCGAAGCGCTACGCTGGGTCGAACACTTCCAGGACGCCGACCACGTCGAAGCAGCCTGGCAGGCCAGTCGGCGTTTCTGGGATGAGCTGCTTGGCGCTGTGCAGGTGCGCACGCCCGATCCAGCAATGGACTTGCTGCTCAATCGTTGGCTGCTGTATCAGGCATTGGCGTGCCGCATCTGGGGACGCTCGGCGTTCTACCAATCGTCCGGCGCATTCGGCTTTCGGGATCAGTTGCAGGACGTCATGGCGTTGGTGCACACTGCCCCGCAGGTCACCCGCGAGCACATCCTGCGCGCAGCGCGCCATCAGTTCGCCGAGGGCGACGTGCTGCACTGGTGGCATCCGCCGGCCGACCGGGGCATACGTACGCGCATCTCCGACAATCTGTTGTGGCTACCTTTCGTCACCGCCCACTACGTGGCTGCCACCGGCGACGAATCCATCTTGCACGAGCGCGTGCCTTTCCTGGTGGGCACGCCGCTGGGAGATAGCGAGGAGGAGCGCTACGGCCAGTACAACGTCGGCGACGATGTGGTCACGCTCTACGAACATTGCAAGCGCGCCATCGCCAAAGGGGTGACCCGTGGCCCGCATGGCCTGCCGTTGATGGGCGCCGGGGACTGGAACGACGGCATGAATCGCGTCGGCATCCACGGCACGGGCGAGAGCGTGTGGCTGGGCTGGTTTGCGTGCGCCACGCTAGGCCAGTTCGCCGGGCTATGCGAGCGAATGGGCGAGGCCGAGACCGCCGAGGCATATCGCGCCGCCGCGCGCGAGCTGGCTGCAGCGATCGAATCGCACGCCTGGGACGGCGCCTGGTATCTGCGCGCCTTCTACGACGACGGCACGCCGCTGGGCACCTCGCGCGACGACGAATGCCAGATTGACGCCATCGCCCAGTCGTGGGCGGTGTTGTCCGGGGCCGGGCGGCCCGACCGCGCCGCACGCGCTATGGCCGCCGTGAGCGAGAAACTGGTGCGCGAAGATGACGGCATCATCCTGCTCTTCACGCCGCCGTTGGACAAGACCGAACGCGACCCCGGCTACATCAAGGGCTATGCGCCCGGCATCCGCGAGAACGGCGGGCAATATACGCATGCGGCGCTGTGGACGACGTGGGCCTTCGCCGAGCGCGGTGACGGCGACCGGGCCTGGGCGTGCTTCCGCCTGCTCAATCCGATTTACCATGCCAAGTCGCGCGAGAAGATGCTGCGCTATCGCGTCGAGCCATACGTGATCGCCGCCGACGTCTATGGCGCGCCGCCCCACGTCGGGCGAGGCGGTTGGACGTGGTACACCGGCTCGGCCGGCTGGATGTACCGGCTGGGTCTGGAAGGCATCCTGGGCATTCGGCGCTGCGGCAACGCACTGCGCATCCGACCATGCGTTCCTTCCGGATGGTCGTCCTACGAAGTGACGTATCGCTTCGGGTCGGCCGTCTACCACATCCAGGTCGAAAATCCGCGCGCGACATGCGTCGGCGTCGCGCGGATTGCGCTGGACGGGGTCGCGTTGCCCGGCGACGAAGTGCCCTTGCACGATGACGGCCGGCGCCACGAGGTGCAGGTGACGATGGGATGAAGCCGGCCAGCTTTCCCGTTTATACAGGCGGTGCTAAACTCACTACCCGATACCGGATTACAACACGACATTACAAAGGGAGTCGCATCATGAAAGTTTGTGCGCCGTTGTTTGTCGCGCTGGTCCTGACGTTCGCCACTCTCACCCCCTCGCTCGCTCAACCTTCCGATCCTTCGCCCGCCGCTCTCAAAACCGCTCGCTGGCAGGCACGCGCCAACCTGGCAATTCCGGAGCCCGGTCCGGCGGACAAGGCTCCCTTGCCCATCGAACGCTTGGGGGCGCAGGCGGCGCAAAGCCTCACCACCGGCACGCGCATCGTCTTCCAGTCGTTCCGCGATGGCAACTGGGAGATCTACCGCGCCAACGGCGATGGCAGCGGTGTGTTGCGCCTGACGGCAACGCCCGCCGACGACGTCGAGCCGCGGCTCAACCGCACCGGCCAAAAGATCGTGTTCGCCTCCAACCGCACCGGCAACTTCGAGCTGTACGTCATGAATTGGGACGGCAGCGGGCTGCAACGGTTGACCAACACACCGTTCAACGAGCGTGAGCCGGTCTGGTCTCCCGATGGATCGAAGATCGCCTTCTCCACCGATCGGGACGGCAACATAGAGATCTACACGATGAACGCGAACGGCAGCGGGCAAACGCGCATCAGCAATCACCCCAACTCGGACTTCGCGCCGACCTGGTCGCCGGCGAATGATTACATCGCCTGGGTACGCGCCGTCAATACCACCCATGGGCAGTTGATTAGGTATGACATCGCAAACGGCGCAGCGACGTCTTTCTCGGCGCCACTAAGGTTCCTGGACACGCCGGTGTATCAGTCGCTGATCAGTCCATTCGGTTCTCCAGAGATCGCGTATAGCGCAGATATCAACGGTGACTTCTTCAACGATATCTTTGCCCTGGGATATACGATCATAGCCACAACGGGTGACCTGACGGATTACTTCATGGGGAGTTGGTCGCCGGACGACCAAGCCATCCTGTTAACGCAGGTAAATTATCGCGAAGAGGGGAACCAACTCGTGCCAACTGACCAGCTCGTCATCTATGCGCCATTGTCCAATACTCTTGCGAGGGTAAACTGGGCTTGTGTCGAAAAGGTGGACACTGAGATAAGATTCAGGAGTTCACATGACACGCAAGATTTACACGCGAGAAT
>JAIMBB010000242.1 GCA_023511655.1 Anaerolineae bacterium | reverse complement strand
GACTCTCACGCAGTTTCACTGCCTTTGCCTTTCTACCTCTCATGACTCCCAATTATGCGATGTTTTCAACTGAGCAGGCGAATGCCACTTCGGCGAGGTGGCCGAAGGGCCGGCTTCGGGCCCAGGCTGGGGACTAGGCGGGCGACACACCGCCGGCGCGGAGAACTTCCGGCAGAAGATCCTTCAGTTAGGGCCTGAGAATGTGGCAGCCATCATCGTTGATCCTCTCGCTATTGCTTCGGCCGTGGCAATGCCGCCTGCCAGTGATCTACAGGCATTGCGGGCGTTGTGCGATGAATTCGGCATATTGCTGATCGTGGATGAGGTCATCTCAGGCTTCGCACGCAGTGGGCGCATGTTCGTATGCGAACTCTACGATGTGCAGCCTGACTTCCTAATCCTGTCCAAAGCGCTGTCGTCGGGCTATATGCCCATCGGCGCTACGTTGGTCAGCCAAAAGGTGATAGACGCCTTCAACCAGGGTGACCCTAAAGACAACATCTTTACCCATGGTCACACATACAGCGGTCATCCGGTAGCCTGCGCAGTGGCGTTGGAGAACATCCGCATTATCCAGGAAGAAAAGTTGGCCGACCGGGCCGCTCAAATGGGCGTGTATTTCAAAGAAGCCTTGTCACGGCTGAAGCACCATCCTTCCTTCGTGGATGCCAGAGGCATCGGCCTGGTATGGGGACTGGAGTTGATAGGTTCTGATGAACGCGCCGCGGCATGGGGCGGCGCCCGCAAAGCGTGCCTCTGGCTCCGCAAGCGCCTGCGCGATTTGGGCCTGGTGACCCTGACCCTCCATCCCGGCACGGTGTTCCTACTTGCACCTCCGCTGATCATCAAGCAGGAAGAGATCAACGTAATGGTGGAGATCCTGGATCAGGGACTCAGCGAGCTAGATGCAGCACTGGGTGATCACATCGCAGCGGGTGGATGACCGCCTTGAGCGGCGTGGCTGGGAAACATCAACCGGCGCATCTCGTCGGGCTTGAACCAGAAGTTCTCAAACATCTCGATCACGTAGGGCAGGTGATGCGCCGGCAGGGCCACGAACATTTCGCTGCTGGCCACCTGATTGAAGCCGCGCCCCCCACCCTCGCCCAGCGCGAACACGGTGTTCTGCGTGTGCCAGGGCGCAGCAAATAGGGACGAGCACGACGACGGACCAAGCTCGCCGTGCGGCATGGTGCCTTCGCGCACACTGGCCGCGCCGGCGATCTGCATGGCGCGCTGCACATCAGTGATCAGGCACAGCAGGTCCAGCGGTACGTCCGCCGGCAGCTCGGCCAACGGTGCAGCGGCGATGGCAGTGATCGTCCCAACCGGCAGGGTGTGGCTCTGGTGCTTGTTGCGCCTGGCAGCGACCGGCGTGAAGAAGCCCTGCGCCATGGTCAGGTATTCGCCATCGCAGATCAGGCTGCCGGCTTCGTCGCCCGGCAAAAAGCCCAGGTGATACTGGCCGACGTAGCAATCGTGATGCTGTGCATCTACGTAGACCTTTCTGCCCCGCTCGGCGTGATACAGGATGCTGCACACGGGCACGCGCGCTGGCTCGTAGCCGGGCGGCGGCGCGCCGTCGCAGTACGTCACCGCCACTGGGGGGCGCCTGAGCTTAATTTTGTTTACGAGGATATCCAGCAACCGCGACCGGTCTAGCGGCTTTTGGGTCAGAGAGCGCCACTCGGTTAAGTTCATCGCTTCAAAAGAGGAAGGGAATAAAGCGCTTGGTGCGCGCGGCGTAAGCGCGATAGGCGTCGCCGAGCTGCTCAGCCAGCAGCGCTTCCTCGCGGGGCACGCGCGCCAGGTAGGCCCAGACCAGCAGTCCCGCGCTGACGAGCGCGCCCAGCCACGTGCTGAGCATCAGCCCGAAGCCCAGCGAGGCGAGCAATCCACCGGTGTAGGCCGGGTGGCGCACCCAACGATACGGGCCGGTTTGCACCACGCGGTGATCGCGCTGGACGGCCACTTCGCCGGTGAAGAAGCGGCCCAGCTCGCGCTGCGCCCAAAGGCGCATGCCCCAGCCGGCCAGCGCCAGGCCAAAGCCCAGCCACACCAGCCATTCGCGCGGGTCGCCGCGGATGACGCCGATTTTGAGAAAGCCACAACCCAGCCGCGCGGCCAGGCCAACCAGCAGCGCCAGGCCCATGGGCGGGAAAGCGGGCGCGCCACGCGCAGCATCCGCCGGCGCCGACCGCTTGCGACGCGACTCGGTGGCCATAAAGCCAAGCTGGGCAATGGCAAATGCCCAAGCCGCCGCGATGGATGGGAACACCCCCTCCGAGCCGATGAAATACTCAAACATGGATTGAGAATTGAGAATTGAGAAACGGGAGCCACGCGAGACTCCTCTTTTCAATTCTCAATTTTGCATTTTCAATTTCCGAGTGCGCGCTCTACCACCTCCGGCGTCACCTCGCGCACCTGGTGCTTGACGGCGTAGATCTCCACCTGCGCACGCAGCTCGCGGCTGGCGCTAATGCGGCTGATCCACGGGATATCTTCGAGCTGCTGCTCCAGGCGCGCCCGTGCCGCCTCGCTCCAGACCAGCTTGCTGGCCGCGGTGAGCGGGTTGCTCACCTCCCTGAGCTGGCCGGCTGCCGCTACGTTGTCGAAGGGCAGGAAGTTGAACACCAGGTCGTAGTAGCGGTTCACCATCTCCTGGACGATGTAGACCGCGCCGCGGTAGCCCATGAACGGCGTGCCCAGCGCACGGCGCACCACGGCGCCGGGGAATGACGCTGGCACAAAGTGCGTGGCTCTGGCCTGGGCTTCGGTCAAGTAGATTTTCTCGTTCAGGCTGCCGAACATGAAGCCGGGTTGTTTTCTGTGCAACGCCTCGCGAATCTGGATGTTGTTCATCTCGTCGGGCCGGCGGGGGCGGCCGCTGGCGAACTGCAGTTTCATGCCCAGCTCGTCGGCCAGCAGGCACACCAGCCCCTCGGTGTAGGTGCGGCCGGCCACTACGGCGAACTCGGTCGTCGCGAACCAGTCGCCCTGCGGCCCGCGCCACAAATCCCACAGCGGAGCCAGCGTCGTCTTCTTCTCCTTCGCAATGAAGGCATCGGCCTGTTCGCGCGTGCCCAGCAGGTCGCCCAGCGCCTGGATGAACTGTGTGGTCTCGCGGATGCCCATCGGCGCGAACAGATACGGTTTGCCGAGCTCCTTCGCCAGCGCCTCGCCGAATTCGCGGTACATCACGACGTTGACGGCGCTCTCCGCCAGCCGGGGGGTGTCCTTCAGCGTCGCCTCAATCGGATAGACCAGGTTGACCTGGCCGCCTGCGCCCTCGATCAGCCGTTTGACCTCGTGCAGGTCAGAAGGCGAGTTAAAGCAGCCGTACGTCGGGCCAAGGATATTCACCAGGAGGTTGGGGGTGTTAGTGCCTTTGGTGTCATTAGTGTCATTGGTGTCATTGGTGTCGCCGACACCACCGACATGACCGACATGACTGACATGACTGACACGATTGACACGATTGACACCAAAGTTCCGCCACAACCAGGTCAAGACGCGGTCTCGCCCTTCCCACTCGTCGCCCTCCAGCGATTGGCTCCAAAAGAAGGGCACGGGCGGGTCCAGCTTGCTCAGCCAGTCGCCGTGGTCGGAGGAGATCATCTCGCTCTCTGCCGTACTGACTACGATGAGCTGCTTGTCGGGATGAATCTGGCGCAGGGCCTCGACGGCTCTACGCACTGCGCCGGCCGTGCCCAGCATGGTGACTTCCTGCTCGCGCATCACGCTGGGCGTGATGTTGTGGATGTGGGGGATGGCGTCGGTATAGTCCGGCACGGCCGTGGCCACCAGGTTGAAGCAGCCGATGGGTGCATCGCAGATCAGATGCACATCGGGCATGGTGCACAGCGTCCACACCGCAGCCCAGTAGCCGCTGGTGCTCTCCAGGTCGCGAATCAGTTCGATTGGGGCATGGGCCTTGCCGCCGGCGGGAATAGGAGTCGTTACATCAAGCATAGTCTTCACGCTACTGGTACTCATCGCTAGTCCATTGTGTTGATTGGTGCAAGGGATGGCCCGGCGAGGCGCGGACCTTCAAAGAACTCGCGCATCCATTCGTAGCGCGGGGCGCGCTCCAGGGCATCGCGGATGAGTTGAATGGTGCCGGCCAGGCCGGCGCTCAGGAACATCGGGCGCACGCTGAGCATGTTGGTGTAGTACATGGCCGGGATACCGCGCGCTTTGGCTTCTGCGCTCAGCGGCGTGGTGCCCAGCACCAGGTCAGGCTTGTAAATATCGAG
>JAIMBB010000241.1 GCA_023511655.1 Anaerolineae bacterium | reverse complement strand
TCTCACGCAGTTTCACTGCCTTTGCCTTTCTACCTCTCATGACTCCCAATTATGCGATGTTTTCAACTGAGCAATTTTCAATTCTCAATTCTCAATTCTCAATTCTCAATTCACTCGCGTTCCACCCTGGCATTGATCCGCAGCGTAACCCAGGGCAGCCGGTTGACGTATTGCATCAGCCAGTCCGGGCCGGCCTCGATGCGCGGATTGCGCTTGAGGGCGAAGTTCTGCAACAGGGCTGCCTGTGCATCAGCCGGCGTCTTGCCCCGCACCAGCCGTCGGACGGCGTTTTCATCAATGGCCGCGCCGGCCAGTCCGCGTGCCTCCACGAACAGCAGCACCTCATTGCCGGTGCCCTCCTCGGCCACTTCGCCGCGCACAGCTTCGGCCGCCAGCAACTCGAAACCTTCCGGCACCTTCAGCTTGAGCGCTCCGCGCGCCACCGCCTCCAGATCGCGCGGCGATACGGCCAGGCCGGCGACCTGCAGGCGCATGTTCAAGCTGACGGTATCGGCCTGCTCGGTAACGAAGCGATCGAAGGTCTCGTCCTGCCGGTCGGCGATGAAGAGCGTCTCGGGCAAGATGAGCAAGCCGTCGTTGACCACTTCGCGCTGTTGCTGCATCTTATCGGACGCCTCTTGCAAGAGCTTGTTGCGCAACGCGATGCGCAGCCGGCGGTAGTCCTCCTCGGCCACGGCGGGCAGGATGACGTTGCCGCCCCCGCCGGTCGGCGCGGTGTTGATCACCGTCACGGCCAGCGCCGGCACCCCTTCCACCTGATTGATCTGGCCGGCCGCGACGTTGGCGTTCGGCCCCGGATCAATCGCCTCCACCGCGACGTCGGCCCGGCCGCCGGGCGGAACTTCCACGTCGCTCAGGGTGACGAAGCGAGCCGGCGTGCTCGTCGCGGTGGTGCGCACCACGGTATTGCGCGGCACGGTGAAGGGCGTGGCCAGCACGTTGGTGAACGTCACCGCCCCGCGCGCCTTCGAGCGCGGGACGCTCTTCTTGCCGGTCGTGTTCGTGCTCATGCGCCCTTCGACGATCACGTCAATGCGCGTGGCCGGGATGGTGCGCGCCTCCAGGTTGACGCGATCGGCGCGCGTGTCCAATGTGACCGGCACGATGGTCCGGATGCCCTGGCTGGAGGCGGTGAGGGTGATCTCGGCCTCAGGCAGCAGCGACAGCGCGGCAGCGGCCAGGACCGCGAAGGCAGCGAGCGTGACCAAGGCGCGGCCGGCCAGCAGGAACCAGTTGCGACGAGGGAAGAAGCGCCGCAGCGAGTTCGGCGCGAAGCGGCGCGGCGGCGTCAGCCGGCGGATCGGCTCGACATCTTCGGCGGGGAGCCATTGCCGGTTGACCGCATCGTTGACGAGGGCGAAGGCGACCAGGCCGACCTCGCGCGCGGTCATGCGCTGCTTGAAATCGCGATTGACGATGGCGACCTCGACGCCGCGCGCTTTCGCCGCGCGGCACAGTTGCGCGAAGTCCAGTTCGCGCCAGTGCATGCCCTCGGGCATCACCAGGGCGACGCGGTCCGCGTTGGCCCACTCGATGCGATCGCACGCGCCGGCGACGTCGTCGGCGGGATCGAGCGTGATGATGCGTCCGATCATTTTCGACCTGCGGCCTGCCGTGGCTCGGACGAGCACGCTAACGAGCGCGCTGCGGGACCGGCCGGCCAGGATCGGCCAGGTCAGCCGATCGGCAAGCCGGCCAGCAACTGGCGGGCTTTGTCCAGCGCCTCGCCCAGCTTGGTGGCATCCCTGCCGCCGGCCTGGGCCAGGGTGGGCTTGCCGCCGCCTCCACCGCCGACGATAGGGGCGATCTCCCGGATGAGCTTGCCGGCATCCACGCCCTTCTTCGTCAAATCGGGGGTGACCGACACGAGCAGCGACGGCTTGTCGCCGATGACGGCGCCGAGCACGGCCACGCCGCTGTGATACTTCTCGCGATACCAGTCGCTCATCTCGCGCATCAGGTCGGGCGTATCGGCCTGCACCTCGGCCACGAGCAGGCGCGCGCCGTCCCGCGCCTCGGCCTGCTCCATCTGCTCAGCGAAGCGCAACCTGGCCAGCTCGCGCCGGGCCTGCTCCAGGCGCTTTTGCGACTCGTTGAGTTGCGCGAGAAGTTTGCTCGCCTGCTCGGCCACATGGTCGGGCGTGGTGCCGAGCGCGCGGGCGGCTTCGCCCAACTGACGGGACTGGCGGCGGGCGTAGTCGAGCGCACTGCGACCGGTGAGAACCTCGATGCGGCGCACGCCGGCGCTCACCGCGCCCTCGCTCACAATCAAGGCGCTGCCGATGTCGCCGGTCATCTGCACATGCGTGCCGCCGCACAACTCCATGCTAAAGGGTTGCTCGCCGTCGCCGCCGACCTTCACCACGCGCACCACGTCGCCGTACTTCTCGCTGAAGAAGGCCAGCGCACCAGCTTCGATGGCCTGCTGGTAGGGCATGTATCTGGCCGTCACCGGCAGGTTGTCCAGGATGGCGTCGTTGAGCATGTCGGTCACCTGGTCGAGTTCATCCCGCGTCAGCGGGGCATCGTGAGAAAAGTCGAAACGCAGGCGATCGGGCGCGACGAGCGACCCCTGCTGGCCGACGTGATGGCCCAGCACAGTGCGCAGGCTGGTCTGCAGCAGATGGGTGGCGGTGTGATTGCGCATGATGGCCCACCGGCGCGCCTCGTCCACCTGGGCCGTGCACATATCGCCGACCGTCGGCTCGCCCCACTGCACTTCGCACACGTGCACGATCAGCTCCGGCGCGGGCCGGCGCATGTCCCTGACCGCGACGCACCAGGTTGGCTCTTCTTCTGTCTCCGGGTCGGTGCGCGCACAAATCAGGCCGGTGTCGCTCACCTGACCGCCGCTTTCGACGTAGAAGGGCGTGGCGCGCAACACAATCTCCACGGTCTCGCCTTTCACTGCCCGGTCGGTCATTTCGCCGTCGCGCAAGATGGCGATCACCTCGGTGTCGCGCGTCAGTTCGCCATATGGATCATAGGCGACGCCGCTTTCGGGAAGCTTGCCATCGGCGCGCAACGATTCGAACGCTTCGCGATAGGCCCTGACCGCCTCGTAATCGCCGGCGAACTTCTCCTGGCCGGCGGCGCGGGCGATGGCCTTGGCGCGCTCGCGCGCCGCCGCGAAGCCGGCTTCGTCCACCGCCAGGCCGTGCTCCCTGGCCACATCGCGGGTGATCTCCAGCGGCAAGCCGTAGGTGTCGTAGAGCCGGAAGGCGACGTCGCCCGGCAGCGTCGGAGATGGCAGCGTGGCGATTTCCTGATCGAGCCGATCCAGCCCCTGGTCGAGCGTGCGCGCGAAGCGCTCCTCTTCGGTGTGAATGGTGCGCAGGATGTGGTCACGGCGATTGATCAGCTCGGTGTAGTAGCCGCCCATTTTCTCGATCACCGCATCGGCGACCTGATACAGGAACGGCTCCTTCAGGCCCAGTTGGCGGCCGAAGCGCATGGCGCGCCGCATGACCATGCGCAACACGTAGTTGCGGCCTTCGTTGCCGGGCAGCACCCCATCGCCGATCATGAACGCGGACGCGCGGGCGTGGTCGGCGATGACGCGATAGGCCACGATGTGCGCGCGGCGCTGCGCGTCGGTCTGTCCGGCCAACATCTGCACGCGATCCATCAGCGGCAGGAACAGGTCGCTGTCGTAGTTGCTCTCGCCGCCCTGCAACAGGCGCACCAGGCGCTCGAAGCCCATGCCGGTGTCCACGCCCGGCCTGGGCAGCGGGGTCAGGGTGCCATCCTCGCTGCGGTCGAACTGCATGAACACCAGGTTCCACACCTCGACGGTGGTCTCGTTGGGGTCATCGTCGTTGTTCACCCACCTGGCGTCGTTGTCTTCCAGCTTGCCGGTGAAGTAATGGATTTCGCTGTTCGGGCCGCACGGGCCGGTCGGCCCCATGCTCCAGAAGTTGTCCTTCTCACCGAAGCGCAGGATGCGCGACGCCTTGATGCCGACCTTCTGCCACAGTTGGTATGACTCGTCGTCGTCCTCGTAAATGGTGAACCAGAAGCGCTCGCGCTCGAAGCCGTACTCCTTCTCCAACAGCTCCAGGGCAAACTTCATGGCGTCCGCCTTGAAGTAGTCGCCGAACGAGAAGTTGCCCAGCATCTCGAAGAAGGTGTGGTGGCGCTTGCTCGGGCCGACGTTCTCCAGATCGTTGTGCTTGCCGCTCACGCGCATCACCTTTTGGGCGGTCACGGCGCGCGTGTAGTCGCGCTTCTCCAGCCCGAGG
>JAIMBB010000240.1 GCA_023511655.1 Anaerolineae bacterium | reverse complement strand
ATGTAGGGGCGGCCCTGCGTGGCCGCCCGCCCATATGTGCCAAACGCAGGCAGGCACATAGGCCTGCCCCTACAAGAAAATGCCCCCGTGCGTGAACGCACCCCATACGAGGGTGCAGCCCGGACTCCCCAAAACCCTACCTTGACAGGATGACAGCGCATCCACAGACCATGCGGGCGCGCAATCTGGATTTGCTAAGATTCAGGGCGCGCCCGGAGCGCCCTGAGCATGGCCGATTCCCTGGTGAAATTCCCTCGCCCGTCGCCTCGCACCCTGGCGCGCGCTGCGCTGGTGGCGCTGTCCGTCGGTGTCGTCCTGGCGCTGGTCGTGGCGGCCGGTTCGGCGCTCACGCCATTTATCTTCGGCCTGGCGCTGGCCTATCTGCTCATGCCCATCATCAACCGGCTCAATCGTCGCATGCCGCGCTGGGCGGCCATCCTGCTGGTCTATGCGATCGGGTTGCTGATCCTGATCGCGCTGGCGCTCTTTCTCATTCCCCCGCTGGTGAACCAGACGGTTCGGCTGATCGCCAGCCTGGCGCGGCCCGACAGCCTGGAACGGCTGGCCGCGGATGCGCTGGCCTGGTACCAGGCCAACGTGCCGCCGGCGCTGCAATCGCCGCTGGAGCAGACGCTGCAGCGCCTCATCCCCTCGCTACAAGAAAACCTGAGCGCCATCGCGACCGGCGTCGGCGCGTTCGTCCTGCGGCAGGTGACCCAGGTGTTCAGCCTGCTCTCGTTCCTGGTCGGCTTCCTGATCGTGCCGATCTGGTTGTTCTACGTGCTGAACGACGCGCGCAAGGGGCGCGTCTTCATTAACCGGCAACTCGACTATCGCGTGCGGCACGACTTCTGGAACGCGTGGGGCATCGTGGATCGCTCGCTAAGCGCCTACATCCGCGGGCAACTGACGCTCGGCCTGATCGTCGGCGTCGCGGTGGGGATCGGCCTGAACGTGGTTGACCTCATCCCCGGCATTGAGATTGATTACATCCTGTTGCTGGCGATCTGGGCGGGCGTAGCCGAGCTGGTGCCGATGATCGGCGCGATGCTGGGCGCGATCCCGGCGGTGATCGTGGCGCTGTTCGTCGGCGGGCCGATCTCGGCGCTGGCTGTGCTCGGCCTGTTCGTGGTCGTGCAACTGGTGGAGAATAACTATCTGGTGCCGCGCGTGATCGGCGAGAGCATCGGCGTGCACCCGGCCATCCTGATCATCGTGCTGGTCATATTCGGCAAACTATTCGGCCTGCTCGGCGTGATCCTCGCCGCGCCAGTCACCGCCATCGCGCGTGACCTCTACATCTACGCCTACCGCCGGCTGAGCGGCGCATCGCCGTCCGAGGCAATCGCTCATCTGCCGCGCTTCGCCGAACGCGCTGAGGCGAAAGCCAGGGCCGGCGCGCCGGCATCGGCCGCGGGCGCGCCAGCGGACAACCCGGCCCCGTGAACTAGGCCGCGTCGAACTCGGCCAGCACGCCCAGCGGGTCGGGCAGTTCCTCTTGCCAGAGCCATTCCGGTTTGAGGTAGAACCCCGGCAGGACGCGCGAGGCGATCCTTCCCGCCTGCGCCTCGAGGCGCTCGTATTGATTCTGCGCGTCCATCGCATACGCCTCGACCTGCCTGGCCATCGGGTCAACCACCCAATATTCGCGCACGCCGGCCGCCTGATAATCGAGATACTTCTCGCGCCAATCCCTGGCTACGCTATCGGGCGAGACGATCTCGATGATCAGCTCGGGCGCGCCCTCGAAAAACGTCTCACGGAACAAATGGCGTCGGTCGTTCGCGACGAAGATGATGTCGGGTGTGCGACGTTGCTTCAATCCGGCGAAGCGCACCTGGGCGGTTTCACCCAGCACTTCGCCGAGTTTGTAGCGGGCAGAGAAGAGGTAGAGCAACGTCAGCAGAAACCGGACGATCTGTGCGTGCTTGATACTCGTTGCCATTGGCACAATCACCTCGCCATCCACCCATTCCGCCTTGCGGTTGAATTCACCGTCGGTGAATCGTTCAAACTCTTCTTCGGTCATGCGCAGACGACGAGGCTGACCTCGGACGATGTCCGAATCATCGGGCGCGGCAACTGGGGTTTGCATGCGCGTCGCTTGAGACATGAGGCGACCTCCTTGCGATCAGCAGCGTCATGATACAACATGAGGCCATGTGGTTCTTTCGCTCACCGACCATCGTTCACGGCGACGATGCGTTGCAGCACCTGGCCGAATTGCGCGGCCAGCGCGCCCTCATCGTGGCCGACCCGAACATCCGCCGGGCAGGATTGCTCGACCCGGTGCTCGATCGGCTGGCGCAGGCCGGCATGCAAACGACCATCTACGACGACGTCGAGCCGGAGCCGGCGTTGCCCACGATCCAGCGCGGCGCGCAGGTGACGGCCGCGTGTGGGCCGGATTGGATCGTGGCCGTCGGCGGGGGCAGCGTGATAGACGCAGCCAAGGCCATGTGGGTGCTCTACGAGAACCCCGGCCTGGACCTGGAGGCGCTCAGCCCGCTGGAACCGATCACCCTGCGCGCGCGGGCGCGGCTGGCCGCCATCCCCACCACCGCCGGCACCGGCAGCGAGGCGACCTGGGCTTTCGTGATCACCATCCCGGGCGATCCGCCCAGGAAACTGGGCAGTGGACATCCGCTGACCGTGCCGGACATCGCCATCGTGGACCCAGTCATGACGCGCACCGCCCCACCCCGCGTGATCGCCGACAGCGGCATGGACGCGATCACCCAGGCGGTGGAAGGCTACCTGTCAACTTGGGCCAATGACTACACCGACGGCCTGTGCCTGGTGGCGGCCAGGCTGGCCCTGGGCTACCTGGTGCGCGCCCATCGCGACCCGAACGACGCCGAAGCCCGCGAGAAGATGGCCAACTGCGCCGTCATTGGCGGATTGGGCTACATCAACAGCATGGTCGGGCTGGCCCACTCGATGGGTCACACGCTGGGGGCGATCTTTCACCTGCCGCACGGCCGGGCGGTCGGGCTATGCCTGCCCTACGTGATCGAGTTCTACGCCAGCCCGGCGCGCCCGGGCGACGTCCGGACGCGCTTTGTCGAGCTGGCGCGGTTCTGCGGCCTGGATCACGCCGACGAATCGGCCGCTGCGCACGCCCTGGCAGGCCGGGTGCGCGCGCTGGCCCAGGCCATCGGCCAGCCGCTGACGATCGGCGAGGCAGGCGTCGCACCGGCCGACTTCGAAGCCAGGCTGGAAGCGCTGGTGGACAGCGCTATGAACGACACGGTGATCTTCGCCTCGCCGCGCCAGCCGACGGCGCATGAGCTGCGCCAACTCTTCCGGTGCGCGTTCGAGGGCAGGCGCGTGGACTTTTGAGCATGTGTGCGCGCGGTCATCCAACGCCGGAGCTGCGCTTGAAACGCTCGATGCGCCCCTGGATTTCGGCGACGATGCTTCGGACTTCCTGCACGTCCGGCGCGCTCAAGTGTCTCCCCAGTTCGTCAAGCAATGGTTGCATCTCCGGCTGATAAGACTGCATCAATGCAGCGATATCTCCTTCGTATAAGTTCACCCGCGTGAAGTCACCCTGGCGATACAACGAAGGCAGGGCATACAATTTGAGGAGCAACAAGCCTTCGACCGTGGCGCACGGCACGGCCTGCTCGACAAACTGCTGCGTCGTCGCATAGCGGCGGCGGACGAGGTCGAACAGCCTGTTACGAGTGAGCAGAAAGTCAATCCTCAATGCGCCTAGTTTGCCACGGGCGAAGTCGTCGTTTCGTTCTTCAACGACGATCTCCGGCAGGTGCTGTAATGCCGACGCGGCGATGATCAAGTCAATGTCTTCGGTGTTGCGCCCTTCGACGTACTGCAACAAGGCGATGCCGCCCACCAGCACATAGTCAATCTCGCGCGCTTTCAGCAGCGCGAATAGCCTGGATACGGCAGCGATGATGTCGCGTTCATCCATCATGCTCTGATCGGACCGGAATTTGAAGGCTGTGGCGTTACGCACGATTTCGCCAATTGCGCGCATCGTTCGGGGCGGCGATGGGTCGGTCATTTCCAATGATTGTACGTCGGGAGGGGCAAAACATTGGTTGGGCGAAGGCGTTGCCTTCGCCCAACCGTGATGAACGCACCCAGGCGGGCGCCTTGACCCTTGCCGGTGCCCGGCGTGGCACTTTGAAAGGGTGCGTTCACAAACGAGGCAAACGCTGTGGGAGTTAGCGCAGATTTGTGGGTACCACTACAAAGCACGCTGAGCTTGTCGAAGCGTGCGGCTCAGTCGAAGACGGCATGCTTCGACAGGCTCAGCGTGCCTTTACACCTGTTCTTCGTCTGCAAGACGTATGTAAGGG
>JAIMBB010000239.1 GCA_023511655.1 Anaerolineae bacterium | reverse complement strand
GTGTCGGTGTGGCCGTCTTCAATCCGCGTTAACCCGTTAGCAAGCCGGCCTTAACGCTGCTGCGCTAAACTGGCGGCGAGCAAAGGCTGGCAATCATGACTTACCCTGCTGTGTCCGGCCAGGTTGCGCCGGAAGTGTTGCTCGTCCCACCCCTGCGCCGACCCCGCCTCGACCGCCTGGCCGGTTGGATCTCCAACGCCACTCATCCTCCCATCATCGGCGCGTTCGTCGTGCTGATTGCGGCGCTCGTCTCGGCCAGGCTGACGGCCTGGCTGTGGGGGGCGCTCTACCTGGGGCTGGCCGTCTTGCTGCCCACGCTCTACGTGGCCTGGTTGCTCCGGCGCGGGCAGATCACCGACATGCAACTGCCGGATCGCCGGCAGCGCTTCAAGCCGTATTGCGTGGCCATCGCCTGCATGGGGCTGGCGGCGCTGACGCTGAACGCGGCGCACGCGCCGCGCCTGTTGCAGCAGATTGCCCTGATTAACGTCATCCAATCGTCCGCCCTGTTCCTGATCACCCTGCGCTGGAAGGTCAGCGCGCATTGCGCCTCGATGAGCGGACTGGCCGTGCTGGCCTGGACGCTGTTCGGCTCGGGCGGTCTGCCGTTCGGCGTCGCCGTGCCGGTGGTGGCCTGGGCGCGGGTGCGGCTGAAGCGGCATGACTACGCGCAGGTGATCGCCGGCGCGTTGCTGGGCGCTGCGGCTGCCTGGATCGTGCTGCGTTGAATCACCATGCGCATCGCCCTGTTCACCGAGACCTTCCTGCCGCGCGTGGACGGCGTGACGCACACGCTGTGTCGCCTGCTCGACCATCTGGCGGCGCGTGGGCACGAGAGCGTGCTGTTCGCGCCGGCGGGCGGCCCGGCGCGCTACGCCGACACGCCGGTGATCGGCTTGCGCGGCTGGCGCTTCCCGCCCTATCCCGACTTCAAGCTGATCTCCCCGCTGGTTCCCATCGCCGGGCCGCTGCGCGCATTCCGGCCAGACCTGGTGCACGTGCTCAACCCGGTCACCCTGGGCCTGGCGGCCATGCGACAGGCGCGCGGCCTGGGCGCGCCGGTCGTGGCGTCGTATCACACCGACGTGCCCGGCTTCATGATGCGCTGGGGCTATCGCCTGCCGGCGCGCTTGATGGCAATTTACATGCGCTGGCTGCACAACCAGGCCGACCTGAACCTGTGCCCGTCGTCCGTCACGCTGGAGGCGTTGCGCCGGCAGGGTTACCGGCGGCTCAAGGTGTGGAGCCGCGGGGTGGACACGGCGCTGTTCCATCCGGCCAGGCGCTCCGCCGAATGGCGCCTGCGCCTGTCGGGCGGCCATCCCGAGCGACCGCTGCTGTTGTTCGTCGGTCGCCTCTCGCACGAAAAGCGCGTGCATTGGATTCATCGCGTGCTCAACGCGCTGCCGGACGCGCGGCTGGCGATCGTGGGCGATGGCCCGGCGCGGGCGGGTTTGCAGCGGCTGTTCTTCGGCGCCCCGGTGGTGTTCACCGGCGTGCTGCGCGGCGAAGACCTGGCCGCGGCCTACGCCAGCGCCGATATTTTTGTCTTCCCGGCAGCCAACGAGACGCTGGGCAACGTGGTGCTGGAAGCGATGGCGTCGGGGCTGCCGGTGGTCGCGCCGCGCTCAGGCGGCCTGCTGGATCACGCCGTGCACGGCGAGACGGCGCTGCTGTTCGAGCCGGAGGATTGCGATGCGATGACGGCGGCGGTGCGCGAGCTGGCCTCGAACCCGGCGCGGGCGCAACAACTGGGCCGCGCCGGCCGCGCGCGCGTCGAGCCGCGCACATGGGCGGCCGTCCTCGACGGCCTCCTGGACGATTATCGCGACGTGCTGATGTCTCAAGCCACAGCAAGCGCGCGACCGGCGCCTTCGCCGCGCCGCCTGGCCGATGGCCTCTGACGCTGCGACCGGAGTGCGCCACGGTGTCCTGCGGCTGGCGGGCATCGTCGCCGTCAGCTTCGGGCTGAACCTGGTCAGCGGCACGCTGGAGCCGGCCCTGCTGGGCAACAAGGTCATCGCCCTCGTCCCCGACCGCGCAGCCGACACGGCCGTGTTCGGCGCGGTCACCTTCGGCGGTCTGCTGGTGGCAGTGATCGCCCAGCCGTTGATCGGCGCGTGGTCGGACCGGGCGAACACGCCGCTGGGCCGGCGCCTGCCGTTTATGCTGGCGGGCGCAGCTGGCGTGGCCGTTGGGCTGACCATGATTGCCTCGGCGAACTCGCTTGCGCTGCTGGTAGCCGGCCTGCTCGTCACCCAGCTCGGCCTGAACAGCGTCCTGGCAGCCTGGCAACCGGTGATCGCCGAGGGCGTATCGCAACCACAGCGCGGGCTGACCTCCGGCTTCAAGGCCGGCTTCGACCTGGCGGCGGCCATCGTCGGACGGCTGGCCGCCGCCGAGCTGGTCAGCCGCGTCCCGGAGTGGGGCCAGGCCGCGCTCTACGCGGCCATCGCCGTCCCGATCGTCGGCCTGGCGCTCACCTTGCTCATCACCATCCGGGCTATGGGGGTTGACCGTGAGCGGCCGGCGCTGCCGGCGCCCCTCTCGCGCGCGGCGCTCGGCGCAGCGTTCAGCGTGGACATCCGCGCGTATCCGGCTTTTGGCTGGTGGTTCATCAACCGCGTCCTGTTCTGGGCGGGCATGATCGGGTCGAGCGTCTTCCTGCTGTTTGCGGCCCGAGACGTGTTCGGCATGAGCGAGGCCGAGGCGCAGCGGATGATCGGCCAGGTGATCGTGGTGTTGGGGGTGGCGCTGGGGGCGATGATCCTGCCGGCCGGCTGGCTGGCGGATCGCCTGGGGCGCCGGCCGATGGTGATCGCGGCAGGCGCGGTCGCCTCGCTCGGCGCGGCCGTCGCCGTGGCCGATTTCACCCTCATCCTGCCGGCCGCGATCCTGATCGGCGCCGGGGCCGGCATTTACCTCAGCAGCAGCCTGGCGCTGATCAACGACATTGTGCCGCAGACGGACGCGGCGCGCTATCTGGGCGTGGCCAACATCGCCACGGCAGGCGGCAGCGCGCTGGCCCGGCTGGGCGGTGGGGTGCTGATCGGCGGGCTGAACAGCGCGACCGGCTCCAGCGCAGCGGGCTATCAAGCCCTGTATGCCATCGTCGCCGTCTTCTTTCTGCTCAGCGCAGTTGTGATGGCGCTCGCTCCGCGCGCGCCGACTTTGCGTCGGCCGACCAGTAGCCCCAGTCGTGCCCCCGCCAGCGCGACGGCAGGAGATTGAAATACAGCACGAAGCATCGCAGCGACGAGTGAATCACCTTGCGCAGCACGCCGCGCTCCAGCCGGCGATGATCGCGGGCATAGACGATCAGGCCCGGCGCAAACTGAGTGCGGTAACCCCGGCGTCGGATGCGCCAGGCGATCTCCGAGTCCTCGTTGCAGGTCAGCCGCAGGTCGAATCCGCCCACAGCCTGGAAGGCTGCGCGGTTAATCAACAGGTTGGAGCCGGTGGCAGCCGGGATGCCCAGCGCGGCGAAGAAATGCTGCCCGCGCGTGAACCAGCGGTGGTAGGCGGCGAAGCGGTCGCAGGCCTGCTTTGTCCCGTAGATCACGCCCAGGCGCGGGTCGTCGGCGTCCAGCCGGCTGAGGTCGCTGAAGTAGGTGAGCGAGAAGATCACGTCGGCATCGGTGAACAGCATCCACGGCGTGGTCGCTGCCTGGGCGCCGATCTGGCGGGCGACCACCACGTTGCACGCCTGCTGGATGATGGTGGTGCGGTCCGGTCGGATGGCGCGCACCAGTTGCACGGTGTCATCGTCGCTGGCGTCCACGACCACCAGCGGCACCTCGGCGGGCAGCGATGCCAGAAATGCGCGGATGTTGTATCGCTCGTTGCGCGTCGGCAGGATGACGGTCAGCTCTTCGAGTCGCACGGTCAATCGTCTTCTTCGCTTAACAACCAGTTGTCCAGCCGGCGTTCCAGCAGGACGCGCGCCTTGTCGCCCTCGCCCGCATCCGGCTCGAATGCCACGTGGCAGACTCGCCATCCCTGGCGTCCCCACCTGTTCAGGGTCTGCACGAGTTGCTCATCGCGCCTGGCACGCTCGACTTCCACCGTCTCAATGCGATACTCGAACCGTTGCACGCTGCGATCATCGGACGAGCACGTTGCGCCGAGATTAAAGATGGGTGAAGTGTGATTTAAGGTCGGCCGGTGTGGCTTTTCCTTCTCGGCTGAATGGTAAGCCGAGGCGCATACCAATAGCTGGTCGCCGCGATCAAGGTTTGTGCCCCTGTTCGTGAACGCACCCGATGAGGGGGCGTTCACGCACGGGGGCATTTTCTTGTAGGGGCAGACCTGTGTGCCTGCCCGCGTTTGGCGCGTATGGGCGGGCGGCGGCGCAGGGCCGCCCCTACAT
>JAIMBB010000238.1 GCA_023511655.1 Anaerolineae bacterium | reverse complement strand
GTGATGATGAAGCCGAGCAGCGTCACCAGCAACAGCAAGGGCACTGTGACGATGACGCGACGAGCGAAGTAAGTGAACAACGACATGGGCGGGCGATGAACTACAAATCAGCAGCCGTGAGCGGAGCGTGGCCGGTGTCGCATGTGGTTGCCGACTCGCCCACACCCCGCCCACGGCTAACGCGAAGCTAGATGGCTCGATCCCAGGCCTACCTCGACATGTAGTAGTAATCGAGGAAGTAAACCGGGTTGTAGATCACGTCTTTGAGCTGAGCGGAAGCGACGATCTGCACTTTGGGCTGGATCAAACCGATAAAGGCAGCGTCGTCCAGCATGAGTTCCTGCACCTTGCGGTACATCTCGGCGCGCTTGGCCGCGTCGGCGGTCTTAGCCGCGTCGAGCGCAAGTTGCTCCGCCTCTTTGTTGATGTAGTACACGCGCTTGGCCGCCGAGGCACCCTCTACAGCAAAAGCCGGCGCCCAACCATGCGGGTCGAGGAAGTCCGGGGTCCAATCGGCGATGGTCGCGGTCAATTTGCCGGCGCGATAGTCGGCGCGCCAGGTGGTGGCGTCGCGCGGCTCCACGTTCAGCTTGACGCCAACCTCGGCAAGATCTTCCTGCAACTTGGCCACCAGCGTATCGGCCAGGATGACGTTGCTCATCTTGCGATCGCCGGGATAAACCATGTTGATCTCGAAGCCGCCCTCGAGCCCGGCTTCCTTCAACAGGGCTTTGGCCTTCTCCACGTCGCGCTTGGGCGCCAGCGCCGGATCGGTGCCCAGCAGGCCGAGCGGGATGATGGTGGGGATGTGCAATGCCGTGCCGCCGAGCAAGCCGTTGATGATGCCGTCGTAGTCAATGGCGTGCATGATGGCCTGGCGCACGCGCTTATCAGCTAGCTCCTTGGAAAGCTCCGGGTTCATCGTCAGCGCCAGGTAGGTCATGTCCAAAGTGTTGCCGACGACGACGGCGAGATTGGCGTTGTCCTTCAGGCGGTTGATGGCGTCCACGTCCAGGCCGATGGCGATGTCTATATCGCCGCGTTCCAACGCCTGCTGGCGGGCAGCGTCATCGGGTATCTCGCGGAAGATGATCCGGTCGAAGGGTGCTGTGCCGCGCCAGTAGTTCGGGTTGCGTTCGATCACCACCTGCTCGTTGCGCTTCCATTCCTTCAAGACGTAAGGGCCGGTGCCGGCAGAGTTGCCGTCCAGCCAGTCGGTGGCCTTGTCGGCATCCTTGGCGTCGTCGGCGTCGGTGCCGCCCTGCTCCCGCACCAACTTGGAATCCACCACGGCGAAGTTGGGCGAGACGAGCATGGACAGGAAGGCAGCGTTCGGCTCCTTCAGTGTGATCTTCACCGTGCTGGGATCGGTGGCTTCGATCGAGGCAACATGGTCGCTGAACAGCCAGGCCGGATTATCTTGCAAGTTGCCGAGTCGCTTGAACGAGAACACCACGTCGTCGGCGGTCATCGGATTGCCACTGGCAAACTTGACATCGGTGCGCAGCTTGAAGGTGTAGACCAGGGCGTCGTCGGAGATCTCATACGACTCAGCCAGCAGCGGCTCCACGCGGTCAATTGTGGCGCCTTTGTCGGGCAAGGTCACCAGCGTCTCATACAACGCGCGCATGATCTGCGGTGGGGTGATCTCGTACTGCCGGTGGGGATCGAGCGTGCGGGTATCCGCTTTGGGCAAACCGACGACGAGCACCGCCTCGGCTGCAGCCGGCGCAGGCGCCTGCGTCGGCTCGGCGGGCGCGGTTGGCTGAGACTGCGGCGCTTCAGTCGGCGCGGCCGGCTGCGCAGGAGCAGCAGGTTGCGGGGCGGCAACGGGTTGTGCGCAGGCGGACAAGATCAGTCCGGCTGCTGCCGCAAGGGCTAAGGGGCGAATTGCAAATTTGGGCAAGTTCCACATCACAACTTCTCTCCTCGTTTGCTGGTGTGTTCTAAAGCTCGGAAAGACCAAATGCGATTGAACGGCTAAAAAGGATCGAACTTGGATAGTCACTCGATGCAGATCACCTCCTAAGCGCATCACGGCTCGAGCATGACTTTCACGGCTTCGCGCTTTTGGATGAGCGACAGGGCATCACCGATGCGCGCCAGCGGCAGTCGGTGCGTGATGAGCGGCGCCGTCCGCACCAGGCCGCGCGCGATCAGATCCAGGCTGGCCTCAAAGTCATCCCAGTTATAGCAAAAGCTGCCGGATGTGTGCAGCTCTTTGCGGATGATCTGCGCCGGATCAAAAGCCGCTGGCCGATGAAAGATGCCCAGCAGCAACACTCGCGCGCCTGCGCCGGCGGCCCGGAAGACCTCGCCAATGGCCTCCGGCTTGCCGGTCGCCTCGATCACGACGGACGGCAACCGACCATGGTTGGCTGACTGCACTGCCGCGACCAGGTCTTCGCAATCCCCAGAGGCAATGAGCGCGTCCGCGCCGAGCGCACACGCCATTTGACCGCGCAGCCCAGGGCGCGGCGTGACGCCGATGACGCGCCGCACACCATGAGCACGAACGGCCTGCAAGGCATACAGGCCGATTGGACCCAGCCCGAAAATCGCCACGTCATCGCGCGGTTGCAGGTTCAAGCGGCGGATGCCGCGATAGCTCGAGGCCAGCGGGTCTACCGAGGCGCCATCGGCGAAGCTCAGGTGCGCCGGTAGCGCGTGCAACGCCCTGGCCGGCGCCAGCACATATTCGGCAAAGGCGCCGTCAATGTGAATGCCGATCTCGGTGATGCGCTCACACAGGCTCTCTTCTCCTCGCCGGCAGGCTGGGCATTCGCCGCAGCCGATCACCAGCCCTACTGCCACGCGATCGCCCTCGTGCCAGCCCTGAACATCGGGGCCGAGGGCGTCAATCTCGCCAGCGAACTCGTGGCCGGGGATGAGGGGGTATGGCACCTTGCGCACTCCCTCGAAGATTGGGATGTCGGTGCCGCAGATGCCAACCGCGCGCACTCGTATGCGCACCCAGCCCGGCCGTAGCTGCGGCTTGGCCACTTCGCGCAGGGCAAACCCGGGCCCTGGACCTTCTTTGACCACAGCCAGCATGTCAGCTCAGGCTCCGCAGCGCTTCAATGATCTGCGATGCGACTTCGTCGGCTTGTGGCTCGGTCAGGATGAGCGCTGGAGCGAGCCGCAGCGCGCTGGGGCCGCACTTGGTCATCACCACGCCGCGCCTCGCCAGCGCCTTGATCACCTGCTTCACCCGGTCGGTGGAGATGGGTTGGCCATGCTCGTCCACCAAATCTACGGCGACCATCAACCCTTTCCCACGCACGTCGCCGATGATGGGCAATTCGGCGCGCGTCGATTCGAAGTGCTGCATCAAGCGTTGGCCTACGCGCACGGCGTTGTCCAACAAGTGCTCTTCGCGCATGATGGCGATGGTCTCCAGGCCGGCCCGGCAGGCAATCGGATTGCCGCCGAACGTGCTGCCGTGCGCTGCCGGCCACCAGCGATCCATCAGGTCGGCGCGGGCCATGATTGCGCCCAGCGGCAGGCCGCCGCCGATGGCCTTGCCCATGGCGATGATGTCTGGCACGACGCCGGTGTGTTCGACCGCGAACCACCTGCCGGTGCGGCCCAGGCCGGTTTGCACCTCGTCAGCGATTAACAAAGCACCCGTGCGGTTGCAGATGGCGCGCAAGGTGGGCAGAAAGTCGCTTGGCGGAACGATGTAGCCCCCCTCGCCAACGATCGGCTCGACGATGATGGCGGCCAGGTCATCGGGATGCACCAGTTTGTCCAGGGTCATTTGGATGAAAGCGCGCCATTGGCCACAGCAACTCTCAGGCGAGCGCGGGCCATGGCCAAAGGTGCACCGGGCGCAGTTTGGATATGGCACATGCTCTGCGCCCACCAGCAAGCCGCCCAGATGTCGGCGATAGCCGCTGCTGCTGCCGGTAACCGCCAGCGCGCCCATTGGCCGGCCGTGAAAGCCATCCATGAAGGCCAGCACCATACTGCGGCCGGTGACGGCGCGCGCCAGTTTGATGGCCGATTCCACAGCCTCGCTGCCGCTGTTTACCAGCAGGGCCTTGCCTTCGCTCAGCGGCGCAGGCAGCAAACTGCGCAATGCCTCGGCCATTTCGACATAAGGTGCCATGTAACCCACATGCGAGGCGGCATGGATCAACGTTTGTGCTTGCTCGGCGATTGCCTTCACCACGCGTGGATGGCAGTGGCCAACATTCATCGTGGCGATGCCGGCGGCCATGTCGTAGTAGCGCCTGCCCTCGAAGTCATAGAGAAATACGCCTTCGCCTCGCGCAAAGGCGATATCCGTATAGCGGTAAATGGCGGGGCTGACTACTTCGCGATCGCGCGCGATCACAGCTTCGGAAGTAGTCCGCTGTAGCTCACCGTTTGCGTTTATCTCGTACGTTCGTTGAGTCATGTCTTGTCTCCCGAATCGAATTACCAAGGCTCACACCACATGGC
>JAIMBB010000237.1 GCA_023511655.1 Anaerolineae bacterium | reverse complement strand
CTTCCCAGGTGAACAGCACGTCGTCGGCCGTGAAGGGCACACCGTCCGACCATTTGGCGCCTTCGATCAAGTTGACCGTCAGCGAGCGGCCGTCCTCCGACCACGACCAGCTCTTGGCCAGATTGGGGAACGGCTCGATATCCTGGTCGGCGCGGAAGAGCGGCCCGACTTTGAACAGCGACTGGTTCTGCGTGCTGTAGGACTCGATGCCGAACCAGCCAGCGCTCACCCCGGCCATGCGGTTCCAGCCGGCGGTTGGGCAGGCTGAGAAGCCGCGCCACAGGTCGCCGTATTCGCCGGGGCCGTCCTTCATGCCGCTGCTCAACACGACCTGCGGCTCCTTGGGCAGGCGATCTTTCACCGGCGGGAGTTTGCCCTCGTTCACGAGCTTGGTCACCCACTCTGGTTCGGAGTATTGCGGCAGCGCCTTATAGGTGACGATTTCGCTGATCGGCTGGCGCCTGGGCTGGCCACCTCCCAGCTCCAGCGGCGGTGGATCGGAATAGGGGATCGGGTCTTTCACCTTGCCCATGGCTGCGGGCATCTCGGCCGGCTTGGCGGGCTCGGCCGGCGCAGCAGGTGCGGCGGGCTCGGCGGGTGCAACCGGCGCCGCGGCCGGCGCAGCGCAGGCGGCGATGACGGCCGCAGCGCTTCCGAATGCGCCCATGCGCAGCAATTCGCGGCGCGAAAGTCGTTGCTTGTTCATAGGTCTAGCTCCTTAAATCATCGAGGGAAGATAGGAAATCGAACGAACGAAATCGGCCTGGAATCGTCGGTACGATTTTTATTTTCGATGCGGCTCACCTCCTTCTCACTCACGCGATGCTGTGCAGCCAGCAGGCTGCAAAGTGTCCCGAGGCGATCTCGCGCAACGCGGGGTCCCGGTCGCGGCAAATCTCCATGACGTGCGGGCAACGTGCTGCGAACGGACAACCCCGGATCACCTCGGTGGGCGACGGAACCATGCCCTTGATGGGCGCCAGCACCTGCTTGCCCTTCCGGCCCAGCACGGGCACGGAGTTCAGCAAGCCCTCAGTGTAGGGATGGAGCGGATGATGGAACAACTCGCGCGTGGACGCAAATTCAACGATGCGGCCCAGGTACATCACTGCGACATGATCGGCCATCTGCGAGACCACGCCGAGGTTGTGGGTGATGAGGATGATCGAGGAGCCAAAATCATCTTGCAGTGCCCGCATCAGGTCCAGGATCTGCGCCTGCACCGTTACATCCAGCGCCGTGGTCGGTTCGTCGGCGATCAGAATAGACGGGTTGCACGAGAGCGCCAGGGCGATCATGGCGCGTTGGCGCATGCCGCCGCTGAGTTGATGCGGGTACTCGCGAGCGCGCTGCTTGGGCGCGCTCATCTGTACCTTAGCCAGCATCTCTTCGGCGCGCGCGAAGGCGGCCTGCCGGGAGACGCGCTGGTGAATCTGAACTGCCTCGGCGATCTGGTTGCCGATCGTGCGCAGCGGGTTGAGCGAGGTCATCGGCTCCTGGAAGATCATGGCGATCTCCGCGCCGCGAATCTCGCGCATCCGCGCTCCCTTCGGGTCGAGCTGGACGATGTCCACCACTTCGTCGGTCTCTTTGAGATGCAACAGGATCTGTCCACCGACGATTCGGCCGGGCGGACTCTGGATCAACCGCATGATGGACATGGACGTGATGCTTTTGCCACACCCGCTTTCGCCTACGATGCCCAGGGTCTGCCGGCGCGCCAGCGAGAAGGTCACGCCGTCTACCGCGCGCACCACGCCACCTTCCAGGAAGAAATACGTCCGCAGGTCCTTGACCTCCAGGATGGGACGTTCGGAGGCTGGAGGGGAGAACGCCGGAGTGGACATAGCCTGGGTCATCGCGTCACCTCACTTGAACTGGGGCAACCAGCGCTTCTCGGCAGCGAACATTTCGTTCACCATGGCTCGGATTTGGGGCAGGGTCATCAAGGCGCCGGTGAGCGGGTCGAGGGCAACGGCCTGATGCACGGCATCTTTGTCACCGGACAACGCACCGATCACCGCCAGCTCTTGCACGTTGATATTGGTGCGGTTGATGGCCGCACACTGCGGCGGCAGCGGGCCATGCATCGTCGGCTGGATGCCGTTGCGATCCACCAGACAGGCTACCTCAACGCAGGCATTAGCCGGCAAGTTAGCGATGGACAGCGCGCCTTTGCTGCCAGGCATGCCGTCGTTCGGCACATTGCCGTAGATCACGCGCTTCTGATCGGTCTCCATGCTGTGGATGATCAGCGCGCCGTATTCTTCGCTGCGTCGCAGCGGGCCGCCGATCATCTCGTCGAGCTGGCGCTGTTGTTCGGGCGTCTCGCGGCCGCTGCTGATGACGAAATAGTCCCAGCGCGTCTTGATATACGCTTCGATGGTCTGAGGATTCTTGCGGAACCAGGGCACATATTCGCTGCCGTGGTGGCTGCTCTCGGTGTGAAAGTAGCCAAAGGTGCGCATGATCTCGGTGCGCACCCGCTCGTAGTAATACACATCATCGTCCACGTGATGCTCCATGCCGGTCTGTACGAATTTGCCGTTGCGCCTTTTGTCCGGCCTGTCGGCCTCCTCGAAAGGAGACGGATTCTGACGCAGCATGGCTTCGCGGATGTGGGGGTAGATGTCGTTGCCGTCTTTGTCGGTGAAGCGGGTGAACCACGCCTGGTGGTTGATGCCGCCGCATTTGAACGCGACGTCTTCGTAACGGAAGCCGGCTCGCTTAATCAGCATCGCGCTGGTGCCCTGCACGCTGTGGCACAGCCCAACCGTCTTGATCCCCAGCGCGCTCGTCGCCCAGCAATTCATCGCCATCGGGTTGGCATACTGGATCAACAACGCGTCCGGGCACAGGTCTTGCATATCCTGGGCGATCTCCTTCAAAGCCGCGATGCTGCGCAAACCGCGGAACACACCGCCCGGCCCCAGCGTGTCGCCTACGCACTGGTCCAACCCGTAACGACGTGGGATCTCTACATCGTGCCGATAGGCTTCCACGCCGCCGACCTGGAAGGCCACGATCACATAGTCTGCTTTGCGCAGCGCCCTGCGCCGGCTGGTCGTCATCTCCACCTTGGCCGGCAATTCGTGAGTGGCCACGACGCGCTTCACGCGGTCGTAGGTGCGTCGCAAGTTGCCGGGGTTAATGTCAAACAACACCAAGTTCGCTGCTTGCAACTCGGGAAAGGACAGGATGTCTATCGTCAGCCGCAAAGGAAAGACGTAACCGCCGGCGCCGACGATCACAATACGGGGTGAACTCATAGGATGGAACACATGTATATCGCAATCGCTTCGTCTGTCAAACAAAGCCGTCACCCGCGTGTAGAGGGGCAGGCGCGTGCACCTGCCCAGCGCCAACATTGGTTGTGCACAACGGGTTGGCCGCGCAGGGCTTTGCGCACTACAATTCGAATCGGTACCATCCCGCCGCCATGAGCGCATTCGGCACCCTCATCCTCCATCTGGCCGATGGGCGCGAGCAACGGTTCGCGCTCTCGAAGCCAACGGTGCACGCCGGGCGCGCAGCCACCAGCGATGTCCTCCTGCGCGACGGCAAGGTCTCGCGCCAGCACGCGCGCTTCGAATGCAGCGACGCCGGCTGCACCATCGTTGATCTCGGCTCGGCCAACGGCACCTTCGTCAACGACCGGCGCATCACCCAGGCACAGCTTGCGCATGGCGATGCGATCCGCATGGGCGACAGCATCCTGCGTTACGAAGTGGGCGTGCGCACGGACGAGCCCGACATCACCCTGATGGACACCCCGGCCGATGTCGAAAAAACGCTGGTCGAAGCGCACATCGCGACCGAGCTGAACGACACAACCCAGCCACGGCTCGTCATCGTCGCGCCGGGCTGGACGTGGGAAGTGCTGCTCACTGCCCAAGCGCTCTCGCTGGGCCGTCACGCCGACAACGACGTTGACCTGGAGTTCCCCAACGTATCGCGCCGCCACGCGCGGGTCGAGCGGCGCGGCGACGACCTGGTGCTGCGCGACCTGGGCAGCGCCAACGGCACCTGGGTGAACGGCGCGCGCGTCGAAACCCACACCCTGCGCGATGGCGACAACATCCGCATCGGTCCGGTCATCCTGGCCTTCAAACGCGGCTTCGTAGCGAACGACCTGACCGTGCTCGATGCCGAGCTGCCGCAGCCGGGTCTTGCCCAGCGCCGGCCGGTGGTGTTCGTGCCCGGCTTCATGGGCACCGAACTGTGGCAAGGCGGCGCGCGGCTGTGGCCGAATGTGCGCGACATCCTCACCTCGCCTGAGCGCTTCGCCGTCCGGCCCGACGATGGCATCGAACCACGCGGGCTACTTGGCGAGGTCGTCATCGTGCCCAACCTGCTCAAGCACGAGCAATACGACCGCATGGGCGATTTTTTCGTGGAAGGCCTGGGCTACACGCGCGGCAAAGATCTGCTCGAGGTCGGCTACGACTGGCGGCAGGACAATCGCATCTCCGC
>JAIMBB010000023.1 GCA_023511655.1 Anaerolineae bacterium | reverse complement strand
CCAGCGCCTCCACCCCGACCCCCAACCCGACTACAGCACCCCCAGCCTCCTCCGCGCCCCTGGCGGAGTTCAAACCGCAGATCACGCAGGTGGGCGATCCGGCGGTCAACTATTCGAACGTGGAATTTACCGCTGACGATCGCTATATGGTCTGGTTCGAGATGACAGACACCAACGGCAACGGCATCGTCTGGCATTGCGGCGTAGACCCTGAAACCGGCAACCTGATTCCCCTCGATGGCAAAGGCTTCCGCGCCTTTGAAAGCACCATCTTCGGGCGCGCCAACCCCGGCCTGGACGCCTATGGCGCCTACTACGTCGGCATGGGCCGCGCAGGGACGCTCCTCCTCGTCCGCCCCACCGGCCCCACGTCGGGGGAGATGCGGGAGTTGCCCACTCCGCCCGACTTGACGCGCCGTGCCATCTATCCCACCATCCTGCCGGAGCAGCGTGGCGGCTTTGTCTTCTGGATCAAGAACGAAGCCGTCCCTGGCGGCGGCACCAGCCGCGCCAACGACTGGTTCGAGTTGCAATACATTTCGCTGGACAATCCCACACAGGTCAACGTTATCGAGCGGCAGGCACGCCCGCGCCGCGGCTTTGCCCCCATGGATTCCGCCTTTGCCCGCTGGATGAAGAACAAGCCTGCTCTGACCTATGGCTTCGAAGATGAAAACGGCGTCGTCCAGGTGCGCATGCTCGACCTGACCCAGCCCAACCCCACCCCTCAGGCTGTGACCAACGACCCTGGCGACAAGGTGGACCCGTATTCGTGGTTCTACAACGGGCAGGAGATCCTGCTCCCTGGCATCAACGCCGAAGCGCGCACCCATGTCTACGTCCGCAATGCAGGCGACGCGGAGTTCCACCTGGCCGAGACCATCGTCCCACCCGCCTCGGCGCTGGCGCATCCCGCCCTGGCGCAATCCAACGAGCCGATCGTTTTCAACGGGCGCGCTTACACGGCCTATCAAGTCAACGAAGCTGGAACCAGTTTTTGGGACGCGACCTTTGCCAAAGCGGGGGAAATCTGGCTTTCGACGCTGTTCGAATCGCCGCAGCGCCAATGGCTGCTGACCGACTCGCAGACTGCCAAGGCCGAGCCGGAGCCGTTCGTTGGGACATCGCGCGCCTGGGTGTTCTACAACGTCATCGAGGGCAACAATCCCCTGACAGCGGTCTGGCATCTCTACCGCGCCGAAACGCCGATTCGGTAATTCGCCGTGCACGAATAAATTTTGGGTCACCCGCGTTTGGGGAGGGGCGTGTCCTCACGAAGCCGGAAACACGGGCAGTGAGCCGGATACCCCTTACCGATGGATGTTGAAGGCCTAGCAGCGCACCAGATGGACTAGCCGAATCAATCGCGGGGAGATAAACGCCCGGAGAGGAAAGCATTCCGCGGCATGCCGTACCGACGGATAGACCGTTCTGGCCTGTGGGTATCTGAAATCGGCCTGGGCTTGTGGAATTCGACGCGCTGCTTCACCGCTGACGCCTTCCTCTGCTAAACTTCCATCGCCACACATGTCTACCGTTGAACTACGCAACATCACCAAGCGATTCGGCTCGGTCGTCGCACTGCACGACGTGAGCTTCACCGTCCAGGACGGCGAGTTCTTCGTGCTGCTCGGCCAGACCGGCGCGGGCAAGACGACCACCCTGCGCGTGGTGGCCGGCCTGGAACGACAGGACGCAGGCGATGTCCTCTTCGACGGCGAGCCGGTAAACGACGCCACACCCGCCGAGCGCGATACCGCTTTCGTCTTCCAATACTACTCGCTCTACCCGACCATGTCGGTCTACGACAACCTGGCCTTCCCACTGCGCGCGCCCGGCCGCAACCTGAGCGAGGACGAGATCAAGCAGCGCGTGGGCGAGGCTGCCGAGCGCGTGCGCATCAGCCATTTGCTGCAACGTTCCACGCGCAACCTGTCGGGCGGCGAGATGCAGCGCGTCGCCCTGGGGCGGGCACTGGTGCGTCGCCCACGCATCTTCCTGATGGACGAGCCGCTGTCCAACCTGGACGCCAAGCTGCGCGAGGCACTGCGCATCGAGCTCAATCGCCTGCAGCGCGAGGCGCACAGCACCACGCTGTTCGTTACTCACGACCAGATCGAGGCGATGACGCTGGCCGACCGCGTCGGCGTGCTGCGCGAAGGCGTGCTGGTGCAGGTGGGCACGCCGCGGGATATCTACGACTTCCCCGCCACCACGTTCGTGGCCAAGCTGGTCGGCGTGCCACGCATCAACCTGTATCCGGCAGTGCGGTCGGACGGCCTCATTCGCGTGTCGGACAGCATGATCCAGCTCCCCGCCCCCGATCACGCCGCCCTGCCCGACACGTTCACACTCGGCTTTCGCCCCGAAGATGTGCAAATTAGCCCCGACGGCGACCTGAGCGGACAGGTGACCTTGCTCGAGCCGCTCGGCGTGGAGACCATCGTGCACATCCGGTCGGGCCGACACAGCATCCTGAGCACAGTGAGCGGCATCGCAGATTTCACCATCGGCAGCGAGGTGCGCTATCACATCGTGCGCGAGCGGCTGCATTTCTTCGACCCCAGGAGTGGCAATCGGTTATCGTTCGGTCGAAATTCTCTGCTATGAACCCCACCCTGCAGTTCCTGATCTTCATCGTCGGCTTCTTCGTCATCCTCGGGCTGTTCATCCGGCTGATCCAAATCGCGGAGAAAAGGCTGGGAGGCAAGGTGCCCGCGCGGCGCTATGGGCTGATCATGGGCGTGATCATCGCCGGCATGGTGACCGGCCTGGCGATGATGTTCCAGGCCTTGACGCTCTCGCTGCTGGAACCGGGCTTCCTGCTCCTGGTCGTCTCCACCCTGGCTTTCATCTTGTGGAGCCACGTGCTGCCTGCGCCCCCTCCGACGCTGCAGGCACAGCGCGACGAATCGGGGACGGTCGAAAGCTGACCTTGCCGGATGCCGAGCGGTGTTCCTCTTTGGCACGAACCTGAAAATGCACCAGACGCCGCATCAGACGCGCGCGTTCATCCACGCGCTCCGCGAGCGCCTGACAGCAGTGCCCAACGCAGGACAAGCCGCGTTGTGGATCGCGCCGCCCTACACGTCCATCGAAGCCGCCGCCGAGGCCGCACAAGGATCGCCCATCATGATCGGCGCACAAAACATGCATTGGGCGGACGAAGGCGCATTCACCGGTGAAATCTCCCCACCCATGCTCAAGGCGTGCGGCGCGGAGTTCGTCATGCTCGGCCACGCCGAACGACGCACGCTGTTCGGCGAGACCGATGACGCGCTGAACAAAAAAGTGCTCGCCGCCGCCCGGCACGGCCTGAAGATCATGCTGTGCGTGGGCGAACCTTCGGCAGTGAAGGAAGCGGGAGCCGGTGCGGACTACGTGGCGCAGCAGTTGAAGCTGGACTTGCGAGGCTTCGAGGCATTCGACCGGCTCCTCGTGCTCTACGAGCCGATCTGGTCGGTCGGCGCAGGCGGCACGCCGGCGGACCCAACCTACGTGAGCAGCGCATTCGACAACATTCGGTGCGTGTTGCGCCACCTGTGCGGCGCAGCGGGAGAAAGCGTGCCCCTCCTGTATGGCGGCAGCGTGGACGCGGCGAATTGCGCACAATATGCCCGTCTGGCACAAGCCGCCGGCATGGGCGTCGGTCGGGCCGGGTGGAACGTTGAGAGTTTCATCGCCGTGTTGACCAACGCGCTGGCTGCCAGACAATTGCACGCAACGAAAACCACCTGACACATGCAAAACCTCTGGAACGATATCGAAGCGGCCGCATGCGTCGGCGATCTGGCCCAACGGGTTTATAGCTCGCGCCTGCTGGGATGCGAGCGGTCGCTCGTGCTGCACGGCGGCGGCAACACCTCGGTGAAGACGCGCGAGCGCAACGTCTTCGGCGAAGAGGAGGACCTGCTCTACGTCAAAGGCAGCGGATGGGACCTGGCGACCATCGAGGCCAGGGGCTTTACGCCGCTGCGTCTGGCACCGACCGCCCGGTTGGCGACGCTAGCATACCTGCCAGATACCGAGATGATGCGCCTGTTGCGCAGCTACGCCGTCACTCCCGAGGCGCCGGCGCCGTCGGTTGAATCCATCCTCCACGCCATCCTGCCCTTCAAGTTCGTGGATCACACCCATGCAGACGCGCTGTTAGCCGTCGCCAACACGCCGGATGGCGCGCAACGGATTGCCGATCTCTACGGGGAACAAGCCCTGATCGTGCCATACATCATGCCCGGATTTGCCCTGGCCAAGGCTTGCGCCGAGCGATTAGCTGCCTGCCCGGATGTGAAGCGCCTGTCCTGCATCGTGCTGATGGGTCATGGCCTGTTCACCTTTGGCGAGACGGCCAAAGAGGCATATAGCCGAATGATTGAGCTGGTGACACGCGCCGAGGAATACATCCGGCGCATGGGCACCTGGCACATCGCCTTCCCACCGGCCACGCCGCCGGCGCGGCCGCTGCGCGCCGAGCTGGCCGCATTACGCAAGGAAGTGTCCGCGGCGGCCGGCGCACCGATGATCATGATCACGCACAGCGACGACAAGTCACTGGGCTTCGCCCGTCGCTCCGATGTGGCTTCCATCGCCCGGCGCGGGCCGGCCACGCCCGATCACATCATCCGCACCAAGCGCCTGCCGCTGATCGGGCGCGACGTGGCCGGCTACCGCAGCGAATACGAAGCCTACTTCGAGCAACACCGCGCCCTGATCAACGGGCCGCTTACCATGCTCGATCCGGCCCCGCGCGTGATCCTCGATCCGGAGCTGGGCATGCTCACCGCCGGCCGCAGTGTAAAGGATGCGCGCATCGCCGCCGAGATCTACACGCAGACGATAGACGTCATCCTGCACGCCGAGTCGCTGGGCGGTTGGCAGGCTCTGCCGGCAGAAGACCTCTTTCGGGTCGAGTACTGGGATCTGGAGCTCGCCAAGTTGAAGAAACCCGCAGCCTCAGAGGTATTCCTGGGCGAAGTTGCTCTGGTGACCGGCGCAGCTTCCGGCATCGGCCGGGCTTGCGCCCAATCGCTGCTCAAGCGCGGGGCAGCGGTGGTGGGCCTCGACCTCAATCCGGCCATCGTTGGCGCCTTCCCCTCACCGGCCTATCGTGGCATCGTGGCCGACGTGACCGACGAATCCGCCTTGCGAGAGGCGTTGGAACAAACGGTGCGCGCATTCGGAGGGCTGGACGTGCTGGTGTTGAATGCCGGCATCTTCCCATCCAGCCAGCGCATCGCCGCGCTGGATACGCCGACCTGGCAACGGACGTTGCGCGTCAACCTGGATGCCAACCTGGCGCTGATGCGAGAAGCTCATCCTTTGCTCAAGCTCGCGCCGCGCGGCGGTCGCGTCGTGATCATCGGCTCGAAGAACGTGCCGGCGCCCGGTCCCGGCGCGGCAGCCTACTCGGCATCCAAGGCTGCACTCACCCAGCTCGCGCGCGTGGCGGCGCTGGAATGGGGCGCCGACGGCATCCGCGTGAACGTCATCCATCCCAACGCCGTGTTCGACACTGGCATCTGGAGCGAGGAGGTGCTGGCTGCGCGGGCCGAGAGCTACGGCTTGACCGTCGAACAATACAAGCGCAACAACGTCCTGCAGGTCGAGGTGACGAGCCACGATGTGGCCGAACTGGCTGCCGAGCTGTGCGGTCCACTGTTTGCCAAGACCACCGGCGCGCAGATCCCGGTTGACGGCGGCAACGAACGGGTGATTTAATCTTCCTCCGGAGGAACGAGGATGAACCAGCGAGCGAAATCAATTGTCGCTATCGGCGCAGACGACGCCGGCTATCAGTTGAAAGAGATCATCAAGAAGCATCTCGAGTCGCAGGGGATTGAGGTCGCGGACTACGGCCCCAGCACGCCCGATCCGATTGACTATCCCGACGTGGCCGTCATGCTGGCGAAGGATATCGCCGCGCACAAATTCGAGCGCGGCATCCTGATCTGCGGCACGGGCATCGGCATGGCGATCACGGCAAACAAGGTCCAGGGCGTATACGCCGCGCAGGCGCACGACACCTACTCCGCCGAGCGCGCGCGCAAGAGCAACAACGCGCAGATCATCACCCTGGGCGCCCGCGTGATCGGCCCCGAGCTGGCCAAGCAGATCGTGGACGTGTGGATGGCCAGCGAGTTTCAAGGCGGCGCGAGCGCGCGCAAAGTGGGGAAGATCGCGCAAATTGAGAATGCAGAATTGAGAATCGAGAAATAGGAGCGTCCATCCCTTTTCTCAATTCTGCATTCTTCACCCACAATCTTCATCATGAAAAAGCTCATCAACGACCCCTTCGACTTCGTCGAGGAAATGCTGGAGGGCTTTTGTGCCGCGCACGACGATCTGATCAAGCGCGTCGGGCGGCGCGCCATCGCTCGCATTGACGCGCCGATCCCTGGCAAGGTCGGCGTGGTGGTGGGCGGCGGCTCCGGCCATCTGCCGCTCTACACCGCCTACGTCGGCAAGGGTGGCGCGGATGCAGCGCCCGCCGGCAACATCTTTGCTTCGCCCCCTGCCAAGCCGATCCTGGAAGCGACGCGCGCGGCCAACGGCGGCGCGGGTGTGGTGTATTTCTACGGAAACTACGCCGGCGACGTGCTGAACTTCGATCGCGCCGCAGCCATGGCAGAAGCGGAGGGGATTCGCGTCGCCACAGTGCTGGGCACCGACGATGTGGCGTCAGCGCCGCCAAGCGAAGCGCACAACCGGCGCGGCATCGCTGGCGCGTTCCTCGTGGTCAAAGTCATCGGCGCCAAAGCCGAGACCATGGCTGACTTCGACGCCGTCGTTGCCACGGCGCGCAAGGCCAACGCCAACACGCGCACCATGGGCGTAGCACTCACCGCGTGCACCGTGCCCGCCAACGGTAAGCCCACCTTCACCATCGCCGACGACGAGATGGAGGTGGGCCTCGGCGTGCACGGCGAACCGGGCGTGCGCCGCACCAAGGTCGTCCCCGTGGACACCATCGTTGACGAGCTGGTCGAGACCATCCTGGGCGATCTGGATTACACCGGCAGCGACGTGGCGGTGCTGGTGAACGGACTGGGCGCGACGCCGTACGAAGAGCTTTACGTGATCTACCGGCGGGTGAAACAAATTCTCGATGCACGACGGATCACCATCCGGCGCAAATACGTCGGCGAATATGCTACCTCGCTGGAGATGGCCGGCGCGTCGGTGTCGCTCATGCGATTGGACGCCGAGCTGCACGACCTGCTGGCCATGCCGATCCACACACCGATGATCCGACAGTTCTAATCATCGACGAGGGACACGAAATCACTCCAGGAACCCCCGTGCCCTTCGCGAACTTCGTGGAAGCATGAAAAACATTGACGGAAACACAGTCTCTGCCGTATTGTCGAACGTGGCGAACGCGATCGAAGCCAACAAAGACTATCTGTGTACGCTGGACAGCGAGGTGGGCGACGGCGACCACGGCGTGAGCATGACCATCGGCATGCGCACCGCGCGCAGGGCGCTGGCGACGTTGGAGAACCCCAGCCCTGAGATCGCCTTTCGCACTGTGGCCGAGGCGTTCGCCGACGAGGTCGGCGCGGCGTCGGGCGCACTATACGAAGGCGCATTTGCCGCGGCCGCCCGCGCAGTAGCCGGCAAGGCAACGCTAAACACTACAGCCGACTGGGCCGCGATCTACGAGGCGATAGCGCGCGAGATGCAAGCCATCGGCAAGGCGGAGCTGAACGACAAGACGCTGCTGGACGCCTGGCTGCCGGCGGCGCAGGCTTTGCGAACGGCAGCAGATGAAGGCGCGCCGCTCGACGAAGGGCTGCGCCGCGCCACTGCCGCTGCGTGGGCGGGAGTAGAGAACACCAGGCACTTGATCCCGAAGCGGGGTCGCGCCAGCCGGCTGGGCGAACGCGCGCGCGGCTACCAGGATGCCGGCGCCACCAGCGCCTGGCTAATCATCAAGACGATCGAGCAGTCGTTGGCCCCGGCGGCCGAATAGCTGCGCAAGCTGACGACCTAACGGCGCGGCATGTCGCGGATGGCCTCGAATGCTGGGCGCGGCGCGCCGTTCTGGCGAATCACGCTATACAGCGCCGGGTCGCCGCCGGGCTCATCGGGGTTCTGGCCGATCTTCTGGATGAAGTCCAGGTTGAAGACGATGCCGAAGCGCACATAGCCCAGGCGACGCAGGATTTGAAAGGCGTTCACGATCCACGCGGCCTGCTCCTGCTCGGTGTTGTCCAGCGCAAAGTCGAAGCCAGGCGCAACGCCGTTCAAAGGCGAACCATCCTTGCGCGTCAGGTTCTCGGCCGAGGCCCAGCCGAACTCGGTCACGCACATCGGCTTGTTGGTGCGCTGGCGATAGCCCTCGATCGTGCTGATGAACGACCACGAGTGATGCGGATTGTCGAACGGACCGCGGAAGCGGGCTGTGGGATCGTTGTAGCCCTCGTTCCAGCGTTTATCCGGCGGCATGTTGTAGCCATTCAAATGCACGCCGATGCAATCCACGAAGTTCAAGCCGCCGGCGCGCACGAAATCTTCCAGATACAGGAAGTCGTCCTGCGCCACACCGGGAACGTTCGCGCCGGTGGGTGAAGGTGCGGCCATGATGATGACCAACCGGCGGTCAATGGCCCGCAAGGCCGGCGTCACCGCGCGCAGAAAGTCAACATAGTCCGCCGCCTTCAACTCGCCCGAGGCGACCACCCATTCACGGTCGAGGTTGGTCTCGTTCAACACCTCGATGGCTTGAATGCAGCCTCGGTAACGGGCCGCGATCAGCCGGAAGAAACGCACGCCCTCCTCGATCGCTTCGGGCGGGCTAGGCCGTTGGCCAGGGTTCCGTGGCGGCGTGACGCGCGTCCACTGCGGCGGCTGCGTGATCGTCGCGACGATGTTCAAGCCCTTCTTATTCGCGTCGGCCACGAAGGCGTCGAACAACTGAAACTGATAGGTGTTGGGCGCGCCTGGCCCCGGCTCGAACTCATACCAGTTCACCTTGGCGCGCGTCCAGTTCATCTTCAACTGGCCGGCCATCACTGAATTCCAGTAGCCGATGTCGCCGACGGGCCAGTTGCTCTGAATGCCGTAGCCGAAGCGCGTCGCGGCCGCGCGCGGCCTGGGGCAGGCGAAGTCGGGGACGCCAGGGACGCGGCCGCGCGGGTCCATCGCCGCGGGCCGAGTTGCATTTGTAATCTGGACCGGCAGCGCTGTGCTGAAGACGATCACGCCGGCGAGGAGAACCGCACGAGGTGTAGTTAGCGAGATGCATGTGAGCATGCAGCGGTTCTACCACCCCCGCCGCATGGTTTGCTCCCTAAGGAGGAAACGCGAAGACTACGGTTGGGCGATGATGACACGTTGACGGCTACAGGGTCAAGTCATTTTGGTAAGCATGCTGACGACGCGCACAATCAGCGCCTTGCCCTCGCGGAATTGCCCATCATCAATCAGGTCGAGGGTGTGAGAGGCGTCGAGGATAGCGCCACATTCCATTCCCGATCCGCGAGAAATGCCGAAGAAGCGTTGGCGATCTGTCATGGCACGCCGCCCCACGCCTTCTGCGATATTCAGTGTTATGGACAGCGCTGCCCGCTTGAGTTGATCTGCAAAACTGGCATAGCCGGTGGGCAGAGATGCAATCAGTTTTGCAGATAGCACGAGAAACGCCAAAGACGCCTTGTAGACATCAAGCCGCTCGTAGTCCAACTGCGGTTCCTGCGACATATCCGTCTATTCGTGCACGTGCACGTTTGACGTGATACGTGCACGAATCGGTTTACTCCTCCAGCGTCGTCAAGTCACCCTCCGGCAAGCCCAGGGCGCGGGCTTTCAACACCCGGCGCATGATCTTGCCGCTGCGTGTTTTAGGCAGCTTAGACACGAACTCCACCTTCTCCGGCCGCGCGATCGGGCCCATCACTTTGCCCACGTGCTGGCGCAGCTCCTCGGCCAGCTCCGGCGAGCCTTCATAGCCCGCGCGCAGGATCACGTAGGTGTAGATGGCGTTGCCACGCACGTCGTGCGGCAGGCCAATCGCCGCAGCTTCGGCCACTGCTGGATGCGACACCAGGGCACTCTCGACCTCGGCAGTGCCCAGGCGGTAGCCGCTCACCTTCAGCACATCGTCCACGCGGCCGATGATCCAGAAGTAACCGTCGGCGTCTACGCGCGCCGAGTCGCCGGTGAAATAGCGTCCTGGATAGCGCGACCAGTAGGTCTGCACATAGCGATCGGGGTCGCCGTAGATCGTGCGCGCCATGCCGGGCCACGGCGTGAGGATAGTGAGGTAGCCTTCTTCGTCCGGCTTGACCGGGTTGCCGCTGTCATCCACCACCTCGGCCTTGATGCCGAAGAACGGCCTGGTAGCGCTGCCGGGCTTGAGCGGCATGACCGGCAGCGGCGTGATCATGAAACCGCCGGTCTCGGTCTGCCACCATGTGTCCATGATCGGGCACCGCGAGCCGCCCACGTGGGTGTAATACCAGCGCCACGCTTCGGGGTTGATTGGCTCGCCAACTGAGCCGAGCAGGCGCAACGACGACAGATCGTGCTTCTTCGGCCATTCCTCCCCGAAGCGCATCAGGCCGCGGATGCCGGTGGGCGCGCAGTACAGAATCGTCACGCCATATTGCTCGACGATGCTCCACCATCGGTCGGGCGCGGGGTAGGCGGGGCCGCCCTCATACATGATGCTGGTCGCGCCGTTCATCAGCGGCGAGTAGACGATGTAGCTGTGGCCGGTGATCCAGCCCGGATCGGCGGCGCACCACCAGCGATCATCGTCCTGAACGTCGAACACGTAGCGCATGGTGGTGTAGGTGTAGACGGCGTAGCCGCCGTGCGTGTGCAGCAGCGCCTTGGGCTTGCCGGTCGAGCCGGAGGTGTAGAGGATGAACAGCGGGTCTTCGGCGTCCATCACTTCGGTGTCGCACTTCGGGCTGGCATCCTTCATCAGATCGTGCCACCAGTGATCGCGGCCCTCGACCCAGCCGACCTCTTTGCCAGTGCGCTTGTAGACCACAACCTTCTCGATGATCGGCGCTTCCTTGATCGCATCATCGGCGATTTGCTTCAGCTCGACCACCTTGCCGTTGACGTAGGCGCCGTCGCAGGTGATCAGCACCTTGCTCTGCGAGTCCATGATGCGGCCGGCCAGCGCCTGCACCGAGAAGCCGCCGTAGACGACCGAATGCACCGCGCCGATCTTGGCGCAGGCCAGCATGGCCACCGGCAGCTCGATCACGCGCCCCATGTAGATGGTGACGCGATCCCCCTTCTTCACGCCAAGGCTCTTGAGCACGTTGGCGAACTGGCACACCTCACGATTGAGTTCAGCGAACGAGATAGTGCGCTCGATGCCGTCCTCACCCTGCCAGATGTAGGCGACTTTGTTCTTGCGCCAGGTGGTCATGTGCCGGTCGAGCGCGTTGTGCACGATGTTGAACTTGCCGCCGACGAACCACTTGAAGAAGGGTTTGTTCGAATCGTCGAGCACCGCGTCCCACTTCTTGAACCACTCCAGTTCCTCGGCGCGCTCGGCCCAAAACTGCTCCGGATGTTCGGCCGCAAACTGGCTCAATGCATCCCAATCTTTGATGCGCGCGCGTGCGACGACTTCGGCAGACGGAGGATAGACGGTCTTGTGGTCGGTCATCACTTCTTGGACTTGATCCGACATGGTTGAGAACACTCCTTTGCTTCAAGATTCCAGGTTGACTCGCTCGCTGCTCGCGGCAGATTGTCACATCCGCCGTCCTCAGGGCATCGCGTGAACATCCTGAGACCTGCCTCGACTCCGCGATGCCAAGTGCGGCTCAGCGCTTGACTGCTGGCGCGCCGATCACCCAGCCGCCCCGGACGGATCCACATTCTAGACAAACGAACGGCAACGGGCAAGAACGGGTGCGTTCAGGCACCGTTCAGGCACGGGGGCATTTTCTTGTAGGGGCAGGCCTGTGTGCCTGCCTGCGTTTGGCACATATGGGTGGGCGGCCACGCAGGGCCGCCCCTACATCACTCACCGCCGCCCGTTGTAGGGGCGACCCTATGTGGTCGCCCGCGCGAGTAGGCAGCAACAGCCGCCTTCCCACAGGTCTGGGCTAGACTCAAGCAAGCAGTCTGCAGGAGGTTCTTGCCCCTATTCGTGAACGTACCCGCAAGAACCAGGCGACCTGGCCCCGGCAGGATCTACGGTGGTTCTCCGCGTCGGCCAGGAGCACGACCTCCTTCGCTATCCAGTAATTCCGTCTTGCCCTAAACTCTCCTCTCATGACGATCGGTTCAAATCCCACCCCTTACGACCTGTTGCTCAAGGGCGGTCACGTCATTGATCCGAAGAACCGCCTCGACGACCGACGCGACGTGGCAATCGCCGGCGGCCTGATCGCTTCGGTCGAGCCAGACATCAACCCCACGCTGGCGCGAAGGGTTGTAGACGTCTCCGGCTACTACGTCACCCCTGGCCTGCTGGACATCCACATGCACGCCTACCACACCCGCGCGCCGGAAGGCCGCCCCGAGGGACTGAGCGTCGTTGCCGATGCTCACACGTTCCGCAGCGGAGTGACGACCGTCGTGGACACCGGCACCGCCGGCGCGAATCATCTACGCCACTTTAAGGAAACGGTGATTGACCGCGCCAAGACGCGCATCTTCGCCTACGTCAACATCAGCGACAACGGCATGCTGGGCGAATGGGAGCAAGACCCGCGCACGTTCGATGCCGAACGCGCGGCTGAAGCAGTGCTGACTTACCCCGACATCTGCATCGGCATCAAGACAGCGCACTACTGGACGCGGCTACCCTGGGACGACTTGCACACGCCCTGGGCGGCTGTGGATCGGGCCATCCAGGCAGCCGAATTGTGCGGGCGGCACGTGATGTACGACTTCTGGCCGCGCCCGCCGGAGCGCAGCTACGAGGAACTTATCTTGAAGAAAGCACGCCCCGGCGACATTCACACTCACGTCTACGCCCAGCAGTTCCCCATCATCAACAGCGCCGGCCGGGTGAACGATTTCATGTTCGAAGCGCGGGCGCGCGGCGTGATCTTCGACGTCGGCCACGGCGCGGCCAGCTTCTGGTTCCGCAACGCCGTCCGCGCTATCCAAAACGGCTTTCCGCCCGATTCGATCAGCACCGACCTGCACACCGGCAACGTACACGGCGTGGTGGTGGACATGCAGACCACGATGAACAAAATCTTGAATGCCGGCATGTCGCTCTATGACGTGATTAAACTGAGCACGATCAACCCGGCCAACCAAATCGGCCATCCTGAGCTGGGGCACTTGAGCATTGGCGCATGCGCGGACGTGGCCGTCTTCAATTTGCAGACCGGCCGGTTCAGCTTCGTGGATTGCGGACGCGCCAAACTCACCGGCGACAAGAAGCTCGAATGCGCCATGACCATTCGCGCCGGCGAGATCGTCTTCGACATCGGTGGGCTGAGTGCGCCGGAATGGACGGACGCACCGCCCGAATACTGGATCATTCCTGATTTGCAAAGCGCATGAACCTCTACGACGAATTGGGCATTCGGCCCGTTATCAACGCAAACGCGACCCTGACGAGGCTGGGCGGCAGCGTCATGCCACCGGAGGTGATCGCCGCCATGCAAGACGCGGCGCGCTTCCACGTGGACATCGAAGAGCTGCACGACCGCATCGGCGAGAAGCTGGCAGAGATCACCGGCAACGAAGCGGCCATGATCGCTACCGGCGCAGCGGCCGGCATCGTGCTGGCAGTGGCGGCATGTGCCTCGAACGGCGATCCTGCGCTGGCCAGGCGCCTGCCACACGCCGACGCGCTCGACAAGAACGAGGTCCTCATGTTCACCTCGCACCGCAATGGCTACGACTTCGCCGTGCGTCAAACCGGCGTGAAGGTGATCGAGATCGGCGGCGCGACGCACACCGAGCCGGCTGAACTGGAAGCAGCGTTCAGCCCGCGAACGGCGGCCTTCGTTTGGTTCCAGGGCTTCTTCACCGGCAAGGGCGATCTGCCCATCGAGCATGTCATCGCTGCATGCCGGGCGCGCAGCGTGCCGGTGATTGTGGACGGCGCGGCGCAGTTGCCGCCGGTGGAGAACTTGTGGCGCTTCACGCAGATAGGCGCCGCGTGCGCCATCTTCAGCGGCGGCAAAGACTTACGCGGACCACAGACCACCGGACTGGTCGTCGGTCAGCGCTGGCTGATTCAAGCGATGCGCCGGCTGGCCAGCCCAAACCATGGCATTGGTCGGCCGATGAAGGTGGGCAAAGAGGAAATGGCCGGGCTGTTGGCCGCTGTGAAGCGCTACATCGCGCTCGATCACGAGGATCGCCGCGAACGCGACGAGCGCGTGGTGGCCAGCTGGTGCGCGACGTTCAACGCATTGCCGGGCATAAGGGCCATGCGCGTCTTCCCCAACGAAGCCGGCCAGCCGTTGCCGCGTTGCGAACTGCTGATTGACCCGCGACAAGCCAACATTACGCGCGATGAGCTGGTTGCCCGGCTGTGGGACGGCAACCCACGCATCAGCGTCAGCGCCGACACAGAAGACACCGAGGGGATCTTGCTCAATCCGATGACACTGACGGACGAAGAAGTCCGCATCGTCGAGCAGCGCATCTTGAGCCTGTTGCGAGGGGCTTGAGGATCGAAGCGGCCGGCGATCGCGTCGAAGACACCCGGCTGTCGCAAGCCACGGGCAACGTCTTTCGATCATTTTTAGATCGTCATGTTGACAAATGCGCAGCCGAGGGTTAGCCTAGCGTGCGGAAGCGGTGTAAACGTTTGCAGGAGAGAGATTCGCATGCTAATATCGCTTGAAGATCAGTGCCGACCCATCCGCTACGCATGCCGAACCAGGGAGTGACCAATGGCCGTTCAGACCGCTCCGATCGCCGTCAGCTTGCCGGAAGAAGTGCGCCCGAACCTGTGGCAACGCCTCACCCGGAACTACGTCTTCCGGCGGGTGATCAAGGCCCTGGCAACGATCTTCGTCGTAGTCACCGTCACGTTCTTCCTCATCCGGCTGATGCCCAGCAACCCGGTGGAGATCTTCATCCAGGAGCAGATCTCGCTGTATGGCATGTCCTATCAGGAAGCGCGCGATCAGGCTTCGGCGCTGTTCGCGATTGACCTCGACGCGCCGCTGGGCCAGCAATATCTGGAATATCTGGGCAACCTGTTGCAGGGCGACCTGGGGCAATCATATCGTTCGAAGGGCACGCAGGTGGTGGACATCATCCGCCAGTTCCTGCCGTGGACCCTATTCAGCGTGGGGACGTCGCTGCTGATCAGCTTCGTCCTGGGCATCGGCCTGGGCATGCTGATGGCCTATCGGCGCGAGACGCCGATTGACTATGCGCTGTCCACGTTCGCTTCGCTGGTGAGTTCGGTGCCCAATTACCTGATCGCCATCATCCTGCTGGTGGTGCTGGGACCCCAGTTGAAGATCATCAACATCGCCAGCATGCGCGGCTCGATCTCGCCGGGCGTGCAGCCGGGGTTCACCCTGCACTTCTTCCTGGACGTGCTGTACCACGCTGCGATGCCCATCTTCGTCTACGTGCTCACCACGATCGGCGGCTGGATGCTGGCGATGAAGAGCAGCACCATCGCCACGCTGGAGGAGGACTACGTCACCGTGGCGCGGGCGCGCGGCCTGAAGGATGGCCGCATCATGACGTCGTACGTCGGGCGCAACGCGTCGCTGCCGCTTTTCACCCAGCTCGCCATCAGCATCGGCTTCGTGTTCGGTGGTTCGGTGCTGATCGAGGGCATCTTCGTCTATCAAGGCATCGGCCAGCAGTTGATCAAGGCGATCAACCAGCGCGACTACCCGGTGATGCAAGGCATCTTTCTGATCATCACCGTATCGGTGATCGTGGCCAACCTGGTCGCCGACCTGTTGTATAGCCGGCTCGACCCGCGCATCCGCCTTGGCCAGGGAGAAACGAAGTGACGATCGCAAGAGGCATCATCCACTGGTTCCGGCAGACGCTGGGGCTAATCGCCCGCAACAAGGTAGGGTTTCTGGGCTTCGTCGGATTGCTGTTTTTCATCGTGCTGGCCTTCGTCATGCCGCTGTTCGTGCCGCTGGACAAGACGTCGCGCGTGGACAAGATCTATAGCCCGCCCTCGGCCGAGCACATCCTGGGCACCGACTTCCAGGGGCGCGATATCTTCTCGCTGGTGGTGCATGGCGGGCGCGATGTGATCGTCATCGCCTTCCTGACCGGCGCGATTAGCACCTTGATCGCCGTGGTGCTCGGTTCGACGAGCGCGTTGTTGGGCGGCGCGGTGGACTCGGCCATCATGGCCGCCGCCGACTTCTGGTTAGCCATCCCCACCTTTCCGTTGCTGGCCGTGCTGGCCACACAAATCAAACTGAACGACGTGTGGCTGCTCTCGCTGATCCTGGCGCTCCTGTCTTGGGCGACGCTAACGCGCGCCATCCGCTCGCAGGTGCTCTCGCTGCGCCAGCGCGACTATGTGGAAGCCGCGCGCTCGCTGGGGATGAGCAACGGTCACATCATCTTCAAAGAGATCATGCCCAACATGATGAGCTACATCGCCATCAGCCTGGTGTTCGCCATGACCGCCGCGGTGTACGCCCAGGGAGGGCTGGTCTTCCTTGGCCTGCTGTCGTTCTCCGACAACAACAGTTGGGCAGTGACGATCCAACTGGCGTGGACGCGCGGCGCGATCTTCTTCAAGGATAGCTTCCTGAACATCATGGCGCCGGTGATCGCCATCGCGCTTTTCCAGCTCTCGCTTGTGCTGTTTACCCGATCGCTGGAGGAAGTCTTCAATCCACGGTTGAGGACCGGCGTATAGCGAAGGTGATGACCATGTCCGACCTGGCGCTCCTCGTAGAGGACTTGTGGGTGGAGTACCCTGCGCGGCGGGGTGTGGTGAAAGCCGTGCGCGGTGTGACCTTCGAGGTGCACCGCGGCGAGACTCTGGCCCTGATCGGCGAGAGCGGGTCCGGCAAAACCACGCTCGGCCTGGCGCTGGTGCGGCTGCTGCCCAAGGCGGCGCGCATTAAACGGGGCCGAATCATGTATTACCGCAACGGGACATCCCAGGACATCCTGGCGCTGAATGCCGAAGAGCTGCGCCGCTTCCGCTGGCAGGAGTGCGCCATGGTGTTTCAGGGCGCGCAGAACGCGCTCAACCCGGTCTTGCGCATCGAGGCACAGTTCCTCGACACTGCCCGCGCCCACGGCCTGTCCGATGCCAACGCCGTGCGGGAACGCGCCGTCGAGTTGCTGAAGATGGTGCAGCTCGACCCGCAGCGCGTGCTGCACTCCTTCCCACATGAGCTGAGCGGCGGCATGCGTCAGCGCGTGTTGATCGCGCTCGGCTTGTTGCTTCAGCCTCAGGTCATCATCCTCGACGAGCCCACGACGGCGCTCGATATCCTCACCCAGCGTTCGATCATCGAGGTGCTGCGCCGCTTGCGCGCGCAACTGGACTTCTCGCTCATCTTCATCTCGCACGATTTGTCGCTGGCCGCTGAGCTGGCCGACCGGGTCGCCACCGTGTATGCCGGCGCCATCGTCGAGATCGGCAGCGTATACGACATCTTCGAGCGCCCTCGCCATCCCTACACGCTCGCGCTCACCCGCTCGGTGCCCACCGTCACCGGCGACATGCATCCGCTGGCGTCCATCCCCGGCTCGCCGCCCGACCTGATCGCCCCACCGCTGGGATGCGCGTTCCATCCACGTTGCCCGCTGGCCACCGATCAATGCAAACGCGAGGAGCCGCCGTTGGAGCGGGTGGGCAAAGAGCAAATGGCGGCTTGCTGGCATTGGCGTGAGGTGAATCCATGATGGCTGATCCATCACTCCGCGCTGGCGATACATCGCCGAACGGCGACCGGCCGAATGCGGCGGAGCCCTCCACCCCGATCATCGAACTCGACCATGTATCGCGCGTGTTCGAGCAGCGCCGCCGACGGGTGAAGGCGGTGGATGACGTGTCGCTGGCCATCCAGGAAGGCGAAGTGGTATGCCTGGTCGGCGAGAGCGGTTGCGGCAAGACGACGACCGGCAAGATGATCGCCGGACTGATTCACCCATCGGCGGGCGAGATTCGCTACGCCGGCCGGGACATCTGGGCGATGGGCAAGGCGGAATTTCAACGCTACCGTCTGGCCGTGCAACTGATCCACCAGGATCCGTATGCCTCACTGAACCCGGCCCATACTGTGTATGGCATTATGAGCGCACCGCTGCTGCAGCATGGCATCGCCGCCAATCACCGGCAAGCGCGCGAGCGGGTGCGCGATCTGCTGAGCACAGTGGACCTCACGCCGCCCGATGACTTTTTGGATAAGTATCCGCATCAGCTCAGCGGCGGCCAACGCCAGCGCGTGTCGGTGGCGCGCGCGCTTACCGTCTCGCCCAAGGTCATCGTCGCCGACGAAGCGGTCTCGATGGTGGATGTCTCGATCCGCGTCAGCCTGCTCAACATGCTCACGCGGCTGAAGCGCGACCTGGGGGTCACCTTTGTATTCATCACGCACGACCTGGCCGTGGCCAAACACTTCGCCTGGGAAGGGCGGATCGCTGTGATGTATCTCGGGCGCATCATCGAGGTCGGGCGCACGCCGCAGGTCATCAACCACCCGCAACACCCTTACACGCGCGCCCTGCTGTCGGCCATTCCAGAAGCCGATCCGCGCATCACCCGCACGAAGGAACGCTTGCAATTGCGCAGCCTGGATATTCCCAGTTTGCTCAATATTCCCAGCGGATGCTCGTTCCACCCGCGTTGCCCATGGTTCGAGGAAGGGCTGTGCGAGGTGAGCGTGCCGCCCCTGGCCGACGTAGGCGCGGATATGCGCGTGGCCTGTCACGTCGTCGCGCGAGAGCGCGCGAAGGAGGCGGCATGAGCGAAGGCATGACCCGCACGGCGCTATCCATCGCGCTGTTCCTCGTCATCGCGTCGGCGGCTGTGTTGGTCGGCCAGACGCCCGGCACAGCGGCATTCGTCGTCTCGGTCATGAGCCTCGTCGTCGGGTTGATCTTCGCAGGACTCGTGATACTGATCGCCCGGCGAGGCGTCAAATGAGGATAAGGAGGTGATGCGTTGCAGCAAAGGCCCATTGATCCGAATCCCCGCTTGCAGTAGCAACGACCATTCGCGAACTCAGCAAGATTCAAAGTGAGGAGGAAAGTGATCATGTCCGACAAGAAGATCGTCAACCGAAGGCAATTTTTGAAGGGCGCCATGCTGACCGGCGCCGGCGCGTTGCTGGCTGCCTGTGCCCCGCCTGCTGCGCCCCCGGCGCCTGCGGCTCCGGCCCAACCCGCCGCCCCTGCCGAACAAGCGCCGGCCGCCGAAGCGCCCAAGCCGGCTGCGCCAACGATGGAGAAGACCGGCGAGTTCCACGGCGCCTTCCCCTACCAGGTTCCGCCCACCGGCCACTGGAACTCGTTCGTGCCGGACGGCATCCCGAACGGAATCGCCATCTATCAGGATTTGTTGGAGATGCCGCTGGCGCGCTACAAGTGGGCGGAGGGCGACTACGTGCCGCTTATGGCGAAGGAGTGGAAGTTCGACGGCGACAATTTCGTGGTCACCCTGCGCGAGGGCGCCAAGTGGAGCGATGGCAATCCCTTCTCGTCGAAGGACGTGGTGGCCACTTTCAACATCGGCCGCCTGTTCAACTTCACGGTGTTCAACTACGTGGACGACGTCCGTGCCAAGGATGACTTGACGGTCGAGTTCCACATGAGCAAGCCCTCCACGCTGGTGCGCCGGCTGGTGCTCGTCACACCCATTCGCTCAGCTGCCACCTACGGCGCCATCGCCGACAAGGTAGCCGCGCTGGTGAAAGACGGCAAGGGCAAAGACAGCGACGAGTGGAAGGCGCTTCTGAAGGAAGCTACCGAGTTCCGCCCGGAGACGCTGATTGTGTCCGGGCCCTACAACATTGACCCGGCCAGCATCACCGACGCCTCGCTGCAGATGAATCTGAACCCGACGTCGTGGGCGGCAGAGAAGGTGAACTTCGCCAAGATCGTGCTCTACAACGGCGAGACGCCGGTAGTGACGCCGCTGGTGCTCTCAGGCGACATTGACTACGCCACGCATGGCTTCCCACCTGCCACGGAGAAGGAATTCGTCAGCCAGGGCATCCGCATCATCCGCGCGCCCACCTACGGCGGCCCGGCCATCTACTTCAACCACGACGTGTATCCGCTCGGCCTGAAAGAGGTGCGCCAGGCCATGGCTTATTCGGTCAAGCGCGATGAGAACGGCACGGTGTCACTGGGCGCATCAGGCGTCGCCCACAAATACATGATCGGCATCAGCGACAACCTCGTCCCCAACTGGATCGAGCCAGGCGCGCTGGGCCAGATGAACACCTACGACTATAACCCGCAGAAGGCCGAGGAGCTTCTGACCGGCATCGGCTTCAAGAAGGGCGACGACGGCGTGTGGGTGGACGACAAGGGCAAGAAGCTGGAGTTCGAGCTGATCGTGCCGGCCGAATTCGCCGACTGGTCGGCCGCGGCCGAGAACCTGGCCAACCAGTTGAACGTGGCCGGCTTCAAGATCACGGTGCGCGGTGTGCAATTCCAGCAACACGGCAAAGACATCCCCGCCGGCAATTTCGTGATGGCCATCAGCGGTTGGGGCGCCGGCAACCCGCACCCCAGCTTCTCGTGGATCACACCGCTGTTCACCCGCAACTACGTCGAGTCCACCACCGGCAAAGGCATGAACTTCCCGATGAAGCAAAAGATCGGCGACAAGGAAGTGGACCTGCAAGAGCTGATCGTGAACTCGGCCCTCGGCCTGGACGAGAGCGCGCAGAAAGCTGCGGTCACCGAAGTCGCCAAGGTATTTAACGAGTTGTTGCCCATCGTCCCGCTGTGGGAGCGCTATGGCAACAACCCGGCGCTGAACGTGCGCGTCGAGGGCTTCCCGCCCGATGGCGACCCGATCTACAAGAACGCAGTCTACGGCGACAACTTCGTGGTGATGATGATCCTGGACGGCACGCTGAGGCCAAAGTCGGCATAGCTTTGTGAGCAGGCACGAGAAACCAGGCTTCTTGAAGAAGCCTGGTTTCTCATTTGTATGCGCATGACGTACGACTGTTCCGCCCTCGACGCACTGCTCACTTCGGCGCTGGGTCGGGTTTTTCCTGCCGCCCAGGTGCACATCCGCATTGCTGGCGACGTCATCTACGACGCCAGCTTCGGCTACCTCAACCCAGAGACGCGGACGCATCCGACCGACGCTGTGACGCGCTTCGACCTGGCCTCGGTCTCCAAGCTGTTCACCGCCGTCACATTCATGACGCTGGTCGAGCAAAACCGCGTGGCGCTGGACCAACCTGTTGGCGATGTGCTGACGCAGTTCCGGGGCCGGCGACCCATCTGCCCCTATCCCGACCCGCTGCGCCCCGGCCACGTCGTCGCAGTCGTCCCATCCACGGAGGAGCAGGTTGACGCCGGCCAGGTGACCTTTCGGCAATTGCTTTCACACAACGCCGGGCTGCCGGCCTGGCTGCCGCTGTGGAAGATGGCCGCCGAGTGGCAGCGCACGCTTCCGGCGCAGGAAGTGCAGGCCCGTTTACGTGAGGCGGTTTACGCGACCGCGTTTGCCTGTCCCCCTGGCTCGCGGGTGCTCTACAGCGACATCGGGATGTTGCTGATCGGCTTTGCCATCGAAGCGCTGACCGACACAACACTGCGCGACGCCGTGCGCGAGCGCGTCACGGCGCCGCTCGGCCTCGCTTCGATCACCTACGGGCCGATTCCGTGCGACGGCGGGCGCGTCGCGCCGACCGAGTTCTATGCCCATCATGGTCGGCGGATGTGCGGAGAGGTGCATGATGAGAACGCCTTCGCTTTTGGCGGCGTCGCCGGGCACGCCGGCCTGTTCGGCACGGCGCGCGACGTCGCCGCTTTCGGCGAAGCGCTGAGGCGTACTCTGCAGGGCACCGATCAGCGCCTGCTCAAACAGGAGACACTGGCCGAGATGGTTCGCCTGCAAGCGCAAGACGGCGATCCTCCAACAGGCACAGGCACGACCGTGAGACGCGGCCTGGGCTTCGCGCTTCGATCGCCCAGACCGGACGCGATGAGCCACGCGCTCAGCGAGCGCGCCTTCGGCCATCTGGGGTTCACCGGCACATCGCTGTGGGTTGATCCGGCCCGCGATTTGGTTTTCGCCTGCCTTACCAATCACATCTACTACGGACGCGACGGAGAAGACACGATGACGCCGTTCCGCGCAGCGCTGACACAGACGGTCGTCGAGATGTTGCAAACGCTCGGGAAGTGAGAAGCCTGGGCGCTCCGGCAAGGGCATGCCGATTGTCCAACAAGACGCCCGCGGCAGGACTCGAACCCACAACACGCGCCTTAGGACGGCGCTGTTCTATCCGATTGAACTACGCGGGCACGTCGGCAATTCTAGCGCATCTCGCGTTCCAACTGCCTGAGGAATGCAGTCGTCCTCGGGCGGCTTTCGAGGATGTAGCTGATATAGATCTGCAGGGCACGCTCGATGTGTTCATGCAGTTCGCGCGACAGGTCGAGCGCTTGCACGGTTTCGAACGGCTGGGTTTGCAACGCGCGCAGCAACACCAGGCCGCTGCGGCTCAGACGAAAGACATCGTGCACCTGCAACGCGGCAGCAGCACAGAGCACACCTCCCTCGGACGGGGAGAACGCCACCGGCTCTTCCCGACCGTCATCCGCATCCAGCGTCGCGCCACTGCGCGCACAGCGAAACAGCTCAGGTCGGTAACCCTCCAGCGTGAGCAGGCGCAGCTCGAAATGACGCGCGACCAGCCGAGGATCTCTCGCCCGACACAGCCGGCCCAACCCTTCGATCAGCAACTCATATAGCGCCGCCGCATCGCTGCCCTCCGGCGCGAACCGGTCGGTCAACTCGCACAGGTAATGAGCCAGGGCGCCGCGCTGCACGTCTTCGCGCAAAGGGCGATGCGACTCAATCAACTCAGCCTGCGTGATCAGATCGAACGTGCGCCCGCGCGCCAGCAGCAATTGCGTGCGGGTGAATAGCTCGATATGCCCGGCCTTGCGCGAGGTGAGCTTGCGAACGCCTTTGGCCAGGACGCGCAGTTTGCCGCGAGCCGGCGTCAACAGCGTGACCAGCCGATCGGCCTCGCCGTAATCGTCACGGCGCATCACGATTGCTTCGGTAGCGTAGGTGCGCGTCCGGTTCATAGCCTGCAGTGTACTCGCGCTCACCACCAGCCCTTAGAGCACCCCCATAACCACCTATAATCGCGCCCGCCATGTTCAACATCCTGATCCCAGACGATTTGTCGGCGGCCGGTCTGGAGTTGCTGCACAACGACCCGTCGGTTTGCGTGGACGTGGTCAAGAAAATGCCGCGCGCCGAATTGCTGGAGCGCATTGCCCATTATGATGCGCTGATCGTACGCAGCGAAACCAAAGTAGACGCCGAGGTCATCGCCAGAGCCAGCAGGCTGCGGGTGATCGGCCGGGCCGGCATCGGCGTGGACACGATAGACGTGGAGGCTGCCACGCACCGCGGCATCATCGTGATGAACACGCCTCAGGCCAACACCACGGCCACCTGCGAGCATACCATCGCCATGATGCTGGCACTGGCGCGCAACATTCCCCAGGCCGACGCTTCGTTGCGCCGCGGTGAATGGACGCGCAGCAAATTCATGGGAGTGCAATTGCAGGGCAAGACCCTGGGGGTGATCGGGCTCGGCCGGATCGGCACGCAAGTGGCCAGGCGCGCCCAGTGCTTCGGCATGGAAGTGATCGCCTATGATCCTTACGTCAGCGAAGAGGCCGCGCGCGCGAACAAGGTGATCCTGGTCTCGCTCGATGAGCTGCTGGCGCAGAGTGATTTCGTCACGTTGCATTCCTCGCTCACCCAGGGCAGCCGCGGTCTGCTGGACGCGGCGGCCATCGCCAAGATGAAACCGGGCGCGCGCGTGATCAACGTCGCCCGCGGCGCACTGGTGGATTCGAAAGCCCTCTACGAGGCGCTCGCCAGCGGCAAACTGACCGGCGCTGCGCTGGACGTGTTTGAAGAGGAACCCCCGCCCGCCGACCTGCCGTTGTTCAGGTTGCCGAACGTCGTCGTCACGCCGCACCTGGGCGCCAGCACCGCAGAGGCACAGCGCGACGTCTCGATCCAGATCGCCGAGCAGGTGTTGGACGCACTGCACGAACGCGACGTGCGCAACGCGGTCAACTTCCCGCCGATTGACCCGGCGGCCTGGCCGATCATCCGCCCCTACCTCACCCTGGCCGAAAAACTGGGACGCATTCAGGCGAATTTGATGGAGGGCCGGCTGTCACGGGTCGAAGTGGAATATCGCGGGGCCGACGTCGCACCTCACGTCAAGCCGCTCACCGTCGCGCTGTTGCGCGGCCTGCTCGAGCCCATCCTGGGCGGCGAGAAGGTGAACTACGTGAACGCACCCGTCATCGCCAACGAACGCGGCATCACCGTGACGCAAGCGTTGAACCTGACGAGCAGCGATTACACCAACTTGGTCTCCTGTCGCATCACCACCGACCAGGAGGAACGCACCGTGGCCGGCACGCTGTTCGATGGCACCGAGCCGCACATCGTGCAGATAGACCACTTCCGTATTGACGCCGTGCCGGAAGGGTTGGTGCTGGTGATCTCCTCGCGCGACGTGCCGGGCGTGATCGGCCGCGTAGGCACTATCCTCGGCGCGAACTACGTGAACATCGCCGAATATCGCCTGGGGCGCACCAAACCCGGCGATCGGGCGCTGTCGTTCATCAACCTGGACAACCCCGTCCCCGACTACGCCATGAAAGCGCTGCGCGACCTGCCGGAAGTGATGTGGGTAAAACAGATGTCATTGTGAGTCGAGACGACGGCTGTGGCCGTTTTGCGTCGGGAGTTCTCAGGACAGCCTGCGCCTGATTGCGTGGTAGGCTTGAGCATTACTTTGTGCAAAGGATAGGGTTGGTTAAACATGGCTAATCGAAAAGCAATCATCATCGGGTCAGGAATCGGCGGGTTGGCGCTCGGCATCCGCCTGCAGAGCCTGGGGTTCGACACCACTATCGTCGAAAAGTTGGACGGGCCGGGCGGGCGGGCCTATGTGCGGCGGGCGCAGGGGTTCACCTTCGACATGGGTCCCACGGTGATCACCGTGCCCCACTTCATCGAAGAATTGTTCGCCCTGCAGCGCGGCGTGCACAATTTGAGCGGGCCAGACTTTCCACCAAACGTCCTCAGCCCGCAGAACGGGGATGAACTTCGGCACACCTCCCGATACGTCAAGATCATCCCCATCAAGCCGTTCTATCGCATCTACTTCGACGATGGCTCGTACTTCGACTACGATGGCGACCGGGATCACACGCGCGAGCAGATCAAAGCGATCGCGCCGGACGACCTGGAAGGATACGAGCGCTTTCACGCCGCAGCAAAGGCAATTTTCGAGCGCGGCTTTCTGCAACTCGGCTACAACTACTTCGATAGCCTCGGCTCGATGCTGGCCGTCATGCCCGACTTGCTGAAGCTCGACGCCGTCCGCACCCTGTTCTCGTTCACCAGCAAGTACTTCAAAAACGACAAACTGCGCCAGATCTTCAGCTTCGAGCCGTTGCTCATCGGCGGCAACCCACTGGCCGTGCCGGCCATCTATGCCATGATCCACTTCGTGGAGAAGACGTGGGGTATTCACTTCGCCATGGGCGGCACGGGTGCGCTGGTGCGCGGCTTCGTGCAGAAGTTCGAGGAATTAGGCGGCACCATCCGCTACAACAGCGAAGTGAAGCGCATCCTGGTGGCCGGTGCGGATGGCGCGCCCCCGCGCAGCCGCTTCGACCGCCGCATCGCGCGCGGCGTGGAGCTGGCCGACGGCACTCAGTTGACGGCAGACGTCGTGGTCTCGAACGGCGACTACGCCCACACCTACATGAAGCTGATCGAGCCGCGCTACCGGTTGTTCAACACCGATGCGCGCGCTAAGCGCATGCGTCAATCCATGTCGCTGGTGGTGATTTACTTTGGCTTTCGCGCCGACGGCCTCGACCTTCACCTGCGCCATCACAACATCATCCTCAGCCCGCGTTACGAAGAGCTGCTCCGCGACATCTTCGACCGCAAGGTCCTCGCGCCGGATATGTCGCACTATCTGCACATTCCCACCGTGACCGACCCCAGCCTGGCCCCACCCGGACATCACGCTGCCTACACGCTCGTGCCGGTGCCCAACAACCTGAGCGGCCTGAACTGGTCGGCCATCGGGGACGCTTACGTGGACAAGGCGCTGCGCTTTCTAGACGAGGCCGGCTACATCCCCGGCCTGTGTGAGCGGCTGGTATACAAGAGCTACATCACGCCGGACTACTTCGAGCATGGGTTGAATAGCTATCTGGGCAACGCGTTCGGGCCGGAGCCGACGCTGCTACAAACGGCCCACTTTCGCCCCCACAATCGGAGCGAGGACATCGAGAACCTGTATCTGGTGGGAGCCAGCACGCAGCCCGGCGGCGGCACGCCCAGCGTGATGATGAGCGCGAAGATGACCGCGCGCCTGATCGCCAAAGACTTCGGACTGATTTGAAAGGCGAGGGCGCGAAGCGACGACTACATTCGGCTCTTCGCGCCCTACCCGGTTTGCCGTTCACGCCGCGATGAAATTCGAAGACGTGTATCGTGTGGTCAGGCTCATCCCACAGGGGATGGTGATGAGCTACAGCGGCGTGGCGCGCCAGTGCGGCAGCCCGCGTTCGGCCCGCTACGTCGGCTTTGCGTTGCACGCCCTGCCCGCGAACACACGCGTGCCATGGTGGCGCGTGATCAATGCCCGGGGACGCATCTCGAATCAATACGCGCCGGTTGAGCAGAAGCGCCGCCTGGAAGCCGAGGGTGTTGTCGTCGGCGAAGACCTGTGCGTGGACATGCGCTTGTTCGACGCGAAGGAGATCGTATATCGGAAGCTTAAAAGCTCACAAACCAGGATGGGCGCGAGCAGTGCCTGCGCCCATGCTGATCCTATGCATCGCAAAACCTCCGCCCGGCAGAAGCGAAGGTTTCGGCGCTACGTGTCGCTCAGATAGTCGCGCAACCGGCGGCTGTGGTGGGGATGGCGCAGCTTGCGCAAAGCCTTTGCTTCGATCTGCCTCACCCGCTCGCGCGTCACGCCGAAGTTATTGCCCACCTCCTCCAGCGTATGGGTTTTGCCATCGCGGAAACCAAAGCGCATCTCTAACACCTCGCGCTCTCGGTCGCTCAGGCTGGCGAGCACGCTGCGCACCTGCTGCTTGAGCATTTGCAGCGACGCTGAGTCAGACGGCGAAAGCTCGCTCTCATCCGGGATGAACTCGCCTAACAGGCTGTTTTGCTCAGAGCCGACCGGCGATTCGAGCGAGATCGGCTCGAGCGACACGCGCATGATCTGTTGCACCCGCTTGACAGCCTGGTCGAACTTGCGCTCCAGCGCAGGGTCAATCGGCTTTCCGCTGGCGTGAGATTCCATGATGGCCGCCAGTTCGCGTTCGTCCAGCATGTCCATCTCCATCGCCAGGTCTTCGCTGGTCGGCTCTTGTCCCAGCTCTTGCATCATGCGGCGCTGCAGTCGCGTGAGCTTGTTGATGGTCTCGACCAGGTGCACCGGGATGCGAATGGTGCGTGCTTGATCGGCGATCGAGCGGCTGATCGCCTGCCGGATCCACCACGTGGCATAGGTGCTGAATTTGAAGCCGCGCCAGGCGTTGAACTTCTCGATGGCGCGGAGCAGGCCCATGTTGCCCTCTTGGATCAGGTCCATGAACGAGATGCCACGGCCGATGTAGCGCTTGGCGATGCTGACGACCAGGCGCAAGTTCGAACGGGTGAGCGAGCTTTTGGCTTCTTCGGCACGCAGCTCGATTTCGCGCAAGTGATCTTCGCATGCGGCCGGCGGCGGCATCCAGGCTTGCGCCTCATCCCATTCGGGCAGCGCTTGTGTGTATTCGACGTGCTGCTCGAGCTGCTCGACGAAGGCAGCGGGGAAGATGATCGCCGTCAAGACGACCTCGAATATCGGCTTGCTGATCTTTTCGACGGTTTGGTCCTGTCCCCAACCGAGTGAGCGCAGGTACAGTTGCACATCCGAAGGCAGCGGGTTGGTATAGTGCCACGGCATGTTGCGCGCGTCTTTCAAGATCGTCGTCAGCGAAGGCGGATCCGCCTTGCGCGCTGCGCATTCGTCGAGTACGGTCTGCCAAGAACGGACGAGGTGTTCATAGACCACCCGCCAGAAGGTAAGGCCACGATCGCGCGCTTCGGCTTTGAGCTGGCGCGCGAGCTGCTCGGCACCAAAGGTTGCGCATGTCCGCAATTCCTGGTCGGCTGTGAGCAGCGGCGTAGAGCCGATCTCGCGCAGATACATGCGCACCGGATCGGCCCCCTCTGAGTCATCCACCTCGGCCAGTCGGCGCGAGTCTAGCCCGGACAGATCGTCCAATCCGTCCTCATCGTCTATCTCGGCAAGCGCGTAGGCAGCGGCCTCCGCCTCGGCATCCACGTTCTCGGTTACCTCCGGCTCGGCAACAGGCGCATTGAGGGCAAGATCTTCGGGGACGAAGGGATCCGAGGCCTCCCCGCCAAAATCAGGCAATGCCTCTCCATCGAAGACAGGATCGGCAGCAGCATTCAGCTCAAGACTCGTCATCTCGTCTTGTTGGTTGAAGCGAGCATCCTTCGGCGGAGCCGACTTCTTGGCCGGCTTGACCCTTCGAGAGGATTTGGCGGAGGCGCTAGAGCGCGTCGGTCTAGTCACTGGCGTCATTCCTCTTGAGCATGATCAATACCGATCAGGTCACGTTGAGTGCGCTGCGCAACTGCAACGCTTTCTGTGCCCGCAGATGCTGCGTCAGCACACGGTGTAGTTCAAGATTATACCGTGCGGCCACCTCGCCTTCGTTGGCCTGCTTCGCCTCCTCGATCATCAGATTGATGCCGATTCGCTCGCGCACCAGGTTGCGTTCTCGCAAACGCAGCGCCGTGCGCACGACCTCCTCACGCAGCAGTAGCTCATCCTCCGCCGGCGCTTCGAGCGCATCATAATCGGCGATGATCGTCAACCACTCCTCTTCATCCCCGCTTACAGGCTGCGCCAACGATGCACCCATCGCCACGCGGCTGAGTTGCCGGAAGCCTTCACGCATGGCCGGGTTCATGAAGTCGTCTTCGCCCAGCACATCGAGGTTGGCGCGAGTCAGCGCGACATTGGCGTCCAGCAGCAACGGCGGGCGTCGCCATAGTGCTGCGATCAGATGCACCTCCAGATCAACGCGACCCTGTCTCTCCCTCGACGCTGGTCCGGGCGCGCGCGTCGGCCCAGGCACCTGCCCCGGGTCATGGGTCGGCTGATCCAACGCCACAGGCGCGGAGAGACGCGCAGCTTGCTCGCGGCCTCCCTTCGATCGCAGCTCGCGGGCCACTTCGTTGACCACGGCCAGCACGGCGCGCGCGTTAATTTGCAGGCGGCGCGCCAGTTGCTGAACGTAGAAATCTCGTTGCACCGGATCGGACGTGTCGAGCAGGATGGGAGCAACGGCGCGCGCAGCATCGGACTTGGCGCGCGGGTTGGACAAATCGTGGCCCTGCAACACGACATCTATCACGTGCTCGACTACCGGCCGGGCATTCGCTACTGTCGCGCGCCAGCGTTCGGGCGAATCGAGCACCAATTCGTCCGGGTCCTTCCCCTCCGGCAGCAGGGCAACGCGAATATCGGCCTTCAGCTTCGATTCATGACGGATGGCGCCGCGCGGGTCGAACATCGGCTGCACCTCACGGTCCAGCGCGTCGCGCGCAACCTCGACGCCGCGTAAGACGGCCCGGTTGCCCGCCGCGTCGGCGTCGAGCGCGAGCACGATGCGCGGCGCCAGGCGCTTCAACGCCCGGAACTGATCTTCGGTGAGTGAGGTGCCCATACCGGCCACGACGTTCGTGAACCCTGCCTGATGGCAGCCGATCACATCCATGTAGCCCTCGACCAGCACGGCGCATTGTTCGTTGCGGATGCTGTTGCGCGCACGGTCCAGGCCGAACAACAGGCGCCCCTTATCGAACACGGACGTTTGTGGAGAGTTCATATACTTCGGCTCGCTGCCATCCAGCGAACGCGAGCCGAACCCGACCACCTGCCCTTTGGCGTCGCGGATCGGGATCATCAGACGGCCGCGGAAGCGATCGTAGCGACGCCCCTCCTCATTCTCGATGACCAGGCCAGCGTCAATCAGTTCCTGCATGGTGTAACCACGCATGGTCAGGTGGCTCGACAGGGCCTGATAATCGGCCAGGCTGTAGCCGAGTTGCCAGGCTGCTATCGCCTCATCGGCAAGCCGCCGTCGCTCGCGCAGGTAAGCGCGACAGGCCGCAGCCTGGGGCGCGGTGAGCAGCAAATGGTGAAAATAAGCGGCTGCCTGCGCCAGCGCATCGCGCAGGCGGGTTTCATAGTCGGCCGACTTCTGCTGTTCGGGTGTGCGCTCCTCGAGGTGCACGCCGGCGCGACGAGCCAGCTCGCGCAGCGCTTCGCCGAAAGTCAATCCCTCCTTCTTCATCAGGAAGGAGAACACATCGCCCTGCTCGCCGCTGGAGAAGTCTTTGAACGTCTGCGTGTCGGGAAAGACGAAGAAGGAGGGGGTGCGTTCGTTCTGGAAGGGCGATAAACCCTTGTAGTTGCGGCCGCTGCGCGAGAGCTTCACGTAGCCGCCGATCACTTCGACGATGTCAACGCGACTCTTCACCTCTTCGATCACGGACATGCCGACGATTGTAATCTGGCAAAAGCAAGACGGACTTCGTTGGGCACGAAGTCCGTCTTGCGGTCAACGATTGAGTGGAGCCGGCAATCGCGCGCAGGCTCGCCTACGGATGCGGCTCGACGTCAGGCTGCACGGAGGGGAGCACAACCTCCGGCAAGACCAGGTCAGGCGGCTGCAACGGCTCATCCAGCTTGTCTTCCGGCACGATGAGCGTGGGGTTATCCATCACACTCAGATACTCGCGCGCGGTCATCAGCGTGCCGCAGCTCACCTTCAGCGGCTTCGCATCGTAGAAGCGCTGCGTGCCGCTCTGCATCACACGGAGTTCGATGTTGTATCCGCCTGCGGCGTTGAACTGGATGCTGATGGAGCCGCGCGGCGAGAGCGTGCCGACGGAGGCCCAGGTGTTGGCGTAGAAGTTGGGATTGGTGCGAGAGGGATCGCCCAGGCCACAACCTTGCAGGTTACTCACGCCCCTCACTTGGACCTGAATGGCGTCGTACGAGCCGAGCGCCTGCATGCCCGACCAGTAGTAGGTGGCCGTGCCGCCCGTGTTGATGTTGAACAGGATATCGCCGTTATAGGGCGGATTGAACGGCTGGTTCGGGTTGGAGGTGAACAACGGCGAACTGGTGTCCGGTATGCCCGCTCCGCCGCCGGCACCGACGTAGTTCCAGGAGATGCGATAGGGCTGTCCGTTGCCCGACACGCCCGGCGGCAGGCTGACGCGGATGTAGTACTGCCCTGGACCGGGCAGGTTAACGGTGAGCAGCACGTCGCCACCGCCCTGCGGCACCACGCCGAACGGGTCAATGCGGTCGGTGCTGTTGATCGGATCCTCGCCGTTGCCCGGGCAGAAGAATCCCGGCTTGAGCGGGGTGCGCACTTGGATCTGCGCAAAGCCGATCGTAAAGCTTTGCACGGTGACTCGCACCTGCGCCGTGCCGGTGATGTTCATGCGGAAGAAGTCGTACTGGTCGTCGCTGAACGTGGTGTATTGGACGCCGGGTTGCAGCAACGTGGCCTGGCAAGGGTTGTTGTTCGGTTCGAATGGTCCAGTGCCGCCCGAATATGCCCAACCGATGATGTAAGGCGGCGGCGCGGGCTGGCCGGCGCCGCTAATTACGCGGAAGTAGATATTTCCTGCCGGCAAGTTGGAGATCGTAACGACTGGATTGGGGTTGGTGCCAAAGCCAAGCAGAGGCGCTAATGAACCGCATCCGGCTTGCTCCCGGAACACTTGCAATTGGCCCTGGATGGTAGCGTAATTGGTTAACGACACGACGATCGTGGCGTTGGGAACGGGATTGACGGCGAAGAACCAGCTCTCAGTGCTGGTATTCTGCACGATGTAACTGACAAATGCGCCAAGCGGCCCACCCCTTCGGTTAATGAGAGCATCGCAGGCATTTGCCCCCGTAGTCGTAATCGTAGTGGGGATGACAGATGCACCCGAGTTACGAAAGATCAGCGGCAGGTAAGACTTGGTCGAACGAGTAAGGTTGTAAGTCGGGCTCGTGGTCGTGACTGTCCCATCCGATGAGGAGATTTGGAAGAAAATCTTCGAGCCCGATTTAATGGTGCTGGGGTCGAGCGTCACGGACATTTCCGCGCGGCGACCGCTATTCGAAAGTGTAGCCGGCACAGATACTGGCGGCGCGAACCCCGTATCAGGATCAAACAATTGATAGGAACCGGTTGCAGCGAAGGTGTACGGTGCATCTACGCGAACTGATATCGTCGGGTTCACCGAAACATCAAAGCTCCCGCCGGCGCCCGGCGTCCAAATCTCGCCGGCGTTGACCTGATTGGGTTCGATCGAAGGGCCCGACGTAGCCGCAGGATCTGTTGCCGTTGCCGCGTCTGAGGGCGTGGTCGTCTCGGTGGTGGGCGGCTCGTCCTGCGCAAACGCAGCCGGCACACCGCCAAGAGCGGACGCCGACACGGTCGCGACGGCAATGGCTATGGCGCAGACCGTTCGAAGTGATTGCATTCTCTTCATACAACTCCTGTTTCAGACGACTGACGAAGTGGCGCTAACTCCCTCCCAGGGCACCAGCTTCGTCAGCCGTTCACGATGACTTGCATCGCAGCAATTCAATTTCTCACATGCAAAGGGCGGATTTCGGTTGGAGGTTACGGCATCGGTGTGGCGATCGGATTGCCGCCGCCGCCACCGCCACCGCCGCCACCCCCACC
>JAIMBB010000236.1 GCA_023511655.1 Anaerolineae bacterium | reverse complement strand
GCAACGTCTTCGCCACGCTGCGCGACCTCTTCGCTCGCCAGCCAGTCTGCTTACTCGCAGGCGGCTAGGCAGTTACGTTGGCTGCATTAATCGCCCGCCGTAACGAGCAGCCGGTCGGCCCAACCGCGAAAAGGTCACTCTCGGTGGTGACGGTGATGGTGGCGGCGCTGGTGACGCTGGCCGACGCGATCAGCGCGCCAGCCAGGGCCACCAGGACGCCCATTGCACGAACTACTTGCCGTGCAATACGATAACCAAGATTTGTCATAACTTCTCTTTTGGGTAACTGTTTTGGCGCAGATAAGCAAAGCTCGTGCTGGGTCAGCGAGGATATCATAAGAGGGCCGGGATGGCCAATGGCAAGCACGATTACCTGTCGGTTTAGGGCTGGCCAAGACCAACTAGAATCCAACACGACGCAAATCAATCGGCGACGATGAGTTGGTAGCACGTCGAGCAAAACACGAAGCCAGGAACGGGCCGGCTGCTGTAGCCGGCCCGTTTCATCGTAGACAGGGCGATATCCTCCTCAGCCCGCCTTGCAGGCGCAGTTCCCCCCGCATGCGCAGCTCGCCTTGGCCGACGATTCGGCGCTGCGGCTGGAGAACCGCGATAGCCGCCGGCGCACGCGGCGCTCGCCGCATGTCGGGCAGGTCACCCTGCGCTCGTCGCGCTCGTCGCGGATGAGTCGTTCGAAGGTCGCGCCGCACTTGGCGCAGTGATATTCACGCAGCGCCATCAGTCTCTCCAGTTGCCCGTCTCCCACTTCTTCAGGAACACGTCAGCTTCTTCCGGCGTGCGCACCAGGTCGAAGCCGGTATCCACGAAGGGTGGGTATTGCTTCTTGTTCACCACGATGTCATACAGGATGCCGACGGCATCGTAGCCCCAACCGTAGAACTTCTGGCCGATCAAGGCGTGCACCAGGCCCTCCTTGAGCAACTTTAATTCGTTCTCCAGGATGTCCCAGGCCACGACTTTCATCCCGGCCTTGGCCGCTGCCTGGAACTTGGGCATGGCGTTGATGTCGCCGAACAACGGCCATGCGCCGGCCATGAAGTAACCGGCCAGGTCAGGGTTGGCGGTCAGGCGGTTCTCCACCACCTCGATGCCCTTCTGGATGTCGTCGTTGCAGGGATCGGTGGCCACCCATTGCAGGCCGGCCGGATCGGCGACCTCGCGGAAGGCTTTGATGCGCGCCTCCAGGTTCTGTGCGCCGGGCACGCCGGTGAGGATGGCGTAGGTCTTGTTCTGGCTATCCTTCAACAGCTCGACCATGATCTCGCCGGCCTTCTTGGCCGCCGCTTCGTTGTCCAGGCTGTAGAAGGTGATGCGCTTGGAGGCCGGCGAGTCCGAGTCCCAGGTGATGACGGGGATGCCGGCGTCCATGGCGCGGTCAATCACCGGCTTCAGCGCGTCGGGGTCGTTGCACGAAATGCCCATGCCGTCCACCTTACGGGCGACGGCGGCGTCCAACAGCTCGGCCTGTTTTTGGGCGTCGGCGGATTCCGGGCCGATCCACTCGACGGTGATGCCCAGCTCCTTGGCTTTGTCCTGCGCGCCTCGGCGGGCCACGTCGAACACGGGGTTGTTCACTGCCTTAGGCGACCAGACGAACGTCAGCGGCTTGGCCTCCGCCGCCGGGGCGGTTGTGGGCTGACCGGCGGGCGCGGCCGCCGGGGGCGGCGCCGCACAGCTCGCCAACGCCACCGCGCCGGCGCCGATGCCGGCCGCTCGCAAAAAGGTTCGTCGCGAAACTCTCTTGGTGTTCATGGGACTAACCTCCCTTTGACCACAGTCCTCTGCGACGGGCAACAGCGCCCGTCGCTGCGTTTAAGGTACATCAAGACCGCCGTTGCCGCAAGCGGTCAATCAACGCCGAAAGCAGGATGATGCCGCCGGTGAAAGCTTGTTGCCAGTAGCTCTCCACGCGCAGCAGCACCAGCGCGTTGTTCAGCACGCCGATGAGGATGGCACCGAGCACCGCGCCCAACACCGTGCCGCGCCCGCCCGACAGGCTGACGCCGCCGATCACGGCAGCGGCGATGACAAAGAGTTCATAGCCCAGCGCCTGGGTGGGCGCCGAGACGCCCAGCCGCGCCACCACCAGCACCCCGCCGACGCCGGCCAACGCCCCCGACATCGTGTAGGCCAGCAGCTTCACGCGGTTGACCGGCAGGCCGGTCAGCAAAGCGCTGGTCTCGTTGCCGCCGATCGCGTAGATGTAGGTGCCCCACACGTGATACGACAGGAACAGCCCAACCACGATGGCCAGCACGATGAGGAAGATGACTGGGATGGGCACGGGGCCGAGATAGCCCTGGCCAAGGTTGACGAACTCGATCGGGAAGTTGCGCACGGTCTGGCCGCTCGTCAGGCCCACCACCAGCCCGCGCACCACGCCCAGCATGCCCAGCGTGGCGATGAACGGCACCACCTTCAGGCGCACGACGAGCAGCCCGTTGATCAGGCCAACCGTCGCGCCGGCCAGGACGCCGATCACGAAAGCGATCGCCGGCGGCAGGCCGAAGCTCGGCAACTGGTACGCCGTCGTCCCGCCCAGGCTGACCGCCATGGCAGCCATCAATCCGCTGAAGGCCATCGTCGAGCCGATGGACAGATCTATGCCGCCGGTGAGGATGACCAGCGTCACGCCCAGCGCGGCGATGGCGATGTCGGCGTTGTTGCGCAGGATGTTGAAGATGTTGTCGGGGGTGAGAAACGCGCTGCTGCTCTGCGACAGCACCAGCCCCAGCACAATCAGCACCAGCGCGATGCTCGTCTCCGGGCGCTGGATGATTCGGCGGAAGAGGGAGGGCTGCGGTGCGATCGGTTTCGCGCCCTTGCCCTCGACGGCGACATTCGTGCTCATAGTCCAACCCCTGGGTGTGTGATCATTTCTTGCCGCTGGCCAGCGCCAACACGCGCTCCTGGGTGGCTTCCGCGCGCGACAGCTCGCCGGCCAGCCGGCCCTCCGACATGACCAGGATGCGATCGCTCATAGCCAACACCTCGGGCAACTCCGATGAGATCAGCAAGATGGCCATGCCGCGGTGCGCCAGCTCGTCAATCAGGCCATGGATCTCGGCCTTGGCGCCCACGTCAATGCCGCGCGTGGGTTCGTCCAGCAACAGCACTTTCAACTCGGCGGCCAGCCATTTGGCCAGCACCACCTTTTGCTGGTTGCCGCCGGAGAGCGAGCCGGCGATGAGGTCGGTGCGCGGCGGGCGCACCTGCAGCTCTTGAACGTATTGCCGCGCCTTCGCTTCCACGCTCGGCCATTGGATGAGATGGCCGCCGAGCGCGAGCTGGCGCAGCACGGTGAGCGCGGTGTTGTTGCGCACGGTCATGCCCAACACCAACCCCTGCACTTTGCGATCTTCGGGCACGTAGCCGATGCCCAGCCGGCGCGCGTCCTGCGGCGAGTGGATGTGCACCGGTCGTCCGTTCAGGCGGATCGTCCCGCGGTCAAGCCGGTCGGCCCCGAAGATGGCGCGCGCCACTTCGGTGCGCCCCGACCCGACCAGCCCGGCCAGCCCCACCACCTCGCCGGCGCGAATGTGAAACGAGATGTCCTCGATCACGCCGCTGCGGGTCAGGCCCTCCACCTCCAGCACCACCTCGCCCGGCGTCGCCGGACGCTTGGGATAGAGGTTCTCGATGGCGCGGCCCACCATCATGGCGATGAGCCGGTCGTCGGTGGCCTCGCCGATGGGCAGCGCGCCGGCGTTTTGTCCGTCGCGCAAGACGACCACCCGGTCGCAGATCGCGCGCACCTCGTTCAGGCGATGCGAGACGAACACCACGCCCAGCCCGCGCGCTTTCAACCGGCGGATGATCTGGAAAAGGTGTTCCACTTCCTCGTCGGGCAGGGCCGAAGTCGGCTCGTCCATCACGATCAGCCGCGCGTCGAACGCCAGCGCCTTGGCGATCTCGGTGAGTTGTTGGAACGCCACCGACAGCTCGCCGACTTTGCGTTGCGGATCCAGGCCGACGATGCCGAGCTGTTCCAGCAGCGCGCGCGTCTCGCGCTCGCGCCGCGCGTGGTCGGCGAAGCCAAGCCGGCCCAAAAGTCCGGGCATGCGCTGAGCATGATGCAGGAAAACGTTCTCGGCCACGGTCTGGTTGGGCGTCAGGTTCAGTTCCTGGTAGATGACGGCGATGCCCAGCCGTTGCGCGTCTTGCGGGCCGTTGATCGTGACCGGTCGCCCGTCAATGAGGATCGTCCCTCGATCGCGCTGATGCACGCCGGCCAGGATTTTGATCAACGTGGATTTGCCGGCCCCGTTCTCCCCCACCAGCCCGACCACCTCGCCGCGGTCCACAGAGAAGCTGACGTTATCCAGCGCCTGTGTGCCGCCGAAGCGTTTGCTGATGTCGCGCATTTCAAGGAACATGGCCACGCAGCCATGATTTTAGAGGGAATGGGTAACTGCCTACCATTCTACGGGAAGTGCGGTAAATTATCGTCGTGGCTGAGCAACTGCCGGAAGTAGAAATCCTG
>JAIMBB010000235.1 GCA_023511655.1 Anaerolineae bacterium | reverse complement strand
CAGTTTCCTTAAAGTTTCCGGCGCTGTCGGCGGGGCGATCGCTACCCATGTGTTGCAGCAGCGCCTGGCTTTCCTCCAGACCATCCCGGAGGTGCAAAACCCGCTCGAGTTCTACCCCAACCGCGACTGGGAGAAGGTCTATCGCGATCTTTATAAGACCGACTCCAGCTTCGTCTTTCTGTGCGCGCCCAACGATACGCACAACTGTCTGTTGCGGGCGATGATGCGCAACGGCCAGGTGGTGAAGATCGAACCTACATATCGCTACCACGAGGCCGCCGACCTGGACGGCAACCGGCCCTCGGCGCGCTGGGAGCCACGCGCGTGTCAAAAAGGGCTAGCGCTGGTTCAACGCTTCTACGGCGACCGCCGTGTGAAGGGGGCGTTCGTTCGCAAAGGTTGGTTGGAATGGGTCAAAGCCGGCTTCCCGCGCGAGGCGGATGGGCTGCCGCCGGCTCGCTACCTCAACCGCGGCAAGGATGAATTCGTCCGGCTGCCGTGGGACGAGGCCTTCGAGCTGGTGGCGCGCGCGCAACTGAATATCGCACAGACCTACAGCGGCAAAGCCGGCGCGGCGCTGCTGGAAAAACAAGGCTACGACCCGGCCATGATCGAAGCGATGAAAGAAGCCGGCACGCAGACGCTCAAGTTCCGCGGCGGCATGCCCTTCCTCGGCGCCACGCGACTGATCGGCATCTATCGCTACGGCAACATGATGGGGCTGTTGGACGACTTCATCCGCAAGGTGGGGCCAGATCAGGCGCTCGGCGGCAGGGGCTGGGACAACTACGCCTGGCACACTGATCTGCCGCCCGGCCATCCCATGGTCACCGGCCAGCAAACGGTGGACTTCGAGCTGTTCACCGCCGAGAACGCCGAACTCATCACCCTGTGGGGCATGAACTGGATCTCGACCAAAATGCCCGATGCGCACTGGTTGACCGAGGCGCGCCTGCGCGGCACGAAAGTGATCACCATCGCGCCGGAGTATCAGTCGTCCTCCAACAAGGCCGATGAGGTGATCATCATCCGGCCCGGCACCGACCCGGCGCTGGCATTGGGCCTGGCGCACGTCATCATCAAGGAACGGCGCTATGCGGCCGACTACGTCAAGAGTTTCACCGATCTGCCGCTGCTGGTGCGGATGGACACGCTCAAGCTGCTCAACGCCGCGGACATCACGCCCGATTACACGCCGGCTCCGCTGTCGAACTACGCGCGGGTGTTGGCGCCGGGCGAGCGCCCCGACCCTGGCTACAACCAGCCGGTGCAATACATCGCGCAAGCGCTGCGCGACAAGTGGGGCGACTATGTCGTGTGGGACACCAAGACCAATGCCCCGGCGGTGATCACGCGCGACCACGTCGGCGAGCGCTTCGCCAAGCTCGGCATCGAGCCGGCCCTGGAGGGCGAGTTCGCCGTGACCACTACCGCCGGCGAGCAGATCAAGGTGCGCCCATTCTTCGACATATTGCGCGAATATCTCGAGGAATTCGATCCACAGAACGTCTCCGCCATCACCTGGGCGCCGGTGGAAGCCATCGAGAGCCTGGCCCGGCAGATCGCTGCTCATCCTGCCGCCACGCTCATCGCCCACGGCATGGGGCCAAATCACTTCTTCAACGCCGACCTTAAAGACCGCACGCTGTTCCTGGTGGCGGCGCTGACCGACAACATCGGCCATCTCGGCGGTTCGCCCGGTTCATACGCCGGCAACTACCGCGTGGCCATCTTCAACGGCCTGCCGCAATATTTCTACGAAGATCCCTTCAACGTTCAGCTCGATCCCGATGCGCCGGCGCAGACGCGCACCTGTTTGAAGTTCGAATCGGCCCACTACTTCTCCTACGGCGATCGTCCGCTGCGCGTGGGCAACAAACTCTTCAACGGCCGGACGCACATCCCCACGCCGACCAAAGCCGCGTGGTGGGCCAACACCAACTCCATCCTCGGCAATGCCAAGTGGGCCTACGACATGATCCACAACACGCTGCCGCGCGTGGAGTGCGTCGTGGTGAACGAGTGGTGGTGGACTATGACGTGCGAATATGCCGACGTCGTGTTCGGGGTGGACTCGTGGGCGGAGATGAAACAGCCCGACATGTGCGGCTCGGTGACCAATCCGTTTGCCCAGGTGTATCCGCGCACGCCGCTCAAACGCATCCACGACACGCGCGGCGACATCGAGACGCTGACCGGTGTGGCGAAGGCGCTGGCTGCGCTCACCGGCGACCGGCGCTTTGCCGATTACTGGAAGTTTGCCGATGAGGGCCGCGTAGATGTGTATCTGCAACGCATCGTGAACGCCTCCGCCGGGTTGCGCGGCTATCAGTTCAGCCAGCTTGAAGCGCTGGCCAAAGAGGGCGTGCCGGCCCTCACCCTGGCGCGCACGTATCCCAAGGTCGTCGGCTGGGAGCAGACTCAGGAGAGCAAGCCGTGGTACACCCGCAGTGGGCGCATCGAGCTGTATCGCGACGAACCGGAGTTCATCGAGCATGGCGAGAACCTGCCGGTGTATCGCGAGCCGGTGGACAGCACGTTGCACGAGCCGAACGTCATCGTCAGCGGCCCACAGGCGCGGGCGTACCTGCTCCCGACGCCGCCGGAGGGATATGGCCTCGACCCGGGCGATTTGAGCACCGAGGCGCGCCAGGTGCGCAACGTCATCCGTTCGGTCGGCGAGGTCCTCGCCAGCGCACATCCACTCGCCCAGGATGGACATCGCTTTATCTTCATCACGCCCAAGTACCGCCACGGCTCGCACACCACGCCGGTGGATTTGGCCAACATCGCCGTGTACTTCGGGCCGTTCGGCGACATGATGCGGCACGACAAGCGCAAGCCGTGGGTGAACGAAGGCTACTGCGACATCAATCCCGCCGATGCAAAAGCGTTGGGCATCGAAGATGGCGACTACATCTGGATTGATGCCGACCCTGCCGACCGCCCCTATCGCGGCGCCAGGCCGGACGATCCCGATTACAAAGTGATGCGCTTGATGGCCCGCGCGCGCTACTACAACGGCATTCCGCGCGGCGTGCTGCGCATGTGGTTCAACATGTATCAGGCCACGCACGGCACCGTGGAGGCGCATGAAACGCGGCCGGACAAGCTGGCCAAGAACCCCCGCACCGGCTATCAGTCCATGTTCCGCTACGGCGGGCACCAGAGCGCAGTGCGCACCTGGCTGCGCCCGACGTTGATGACCGACAGCCTGACGCGCAAGGATGTGTATGGCCAGAACATCAGCGCCGGCTTCGCAATAGACGTGCACTGCACCGTCGGTGCGCCCAAAGAATCATTTGTCAAGATCACGCGCGCCGAGCCAGGTGGCGCAGACGGCAAGAAGCTCTGGCATGCAGCGGAACTGGGCCTGCGCCCCGGCTATGAGAGCGACGCCATGAAGAAATATCTGGCCGGCGGCTTCGTCACCATCACCGGGTGAGGAGCTATGCACGACCGCCGTTGGATATCCGATTCTTCGGGGCGAGGCGTGAGAGGTGTGACATGACCAAGGTTTACAACTGGCAGATCGGCCGGGAGATGGAATATCCCTACGAAGCAGCGTACCCCGAAAAGCAGTTCGGCGCCGTCTTCGACATCAACAAGTGCATCGCGTGCCAGACCTGCACCATGGCCTGCAAGAACGCCTGGACGTCTGGGCGCGGTCAGGAGCACATGTTCTGGAATAACGTGGAGACCAAACCCTACGGCTCGTACCCCACCGGCTGGGACGTGCGACTCCTCGATAAGCTCGGCGGGCAGGCCTGGGAAGACGGCGTGTATCGGGGCAAGACGATCTTCGAGGCGGCTCCGCCCGGTCGCGTCGCGCTCGGCTTTTTGCCGGACGATGAGGACTGGGCGCACCCCAACCTGGGCGAGGACGAAGTGGCCGGCACGATTGATCGCGGCACATACTTCACTCTGCCGCACAAAGTATGGATGTTCTACTTGCAGCGCATCTGCAACCACTGCACCTATCCGGCCTGTCTGGCGGCCTGCCCGCGCAAGGCCATCTACAAGCGCCAGGAAGACGGCGTGGTGCTGGTGGACCAGACGCGCTGTCGCGGCTACCGCCAGTGCGTCCAGTCGTGCCCGTTCAAGAAGGTGCTCTACAACACCGTCACGCGGGTATCCGAGAAGTGCATCGCCTGTTATCCGCTGATCGAACAAGGCCGGCAGACCTATTGCACTATCACCTGCATCGGTCGCATCCGGATCAATGGTTGGGTGCACTTCCCGGATAAGGCCGAGCCCGACGCGCCGGTGGATTTCCTCGTTCATGAGCGCAAGGTCGCGCTGCCGCTATATCCGCAATTCGGTCTGAGCGTGAACATCTACTACATCCCACCGATCCACGTGCCGACCGATTTTCTATATCAGATGTTCGGTCCGGGGGTGAAGCAAGCCGTCGAGACCTACAAGCGCGTCAAAGATGATCCCGAGTTGCTGGGCGTATTGCTGTTGATGGGCGCGACCGATCGCTGGATCGAGCGCTTCCGTGCAGCCAGCCTGCCGATCATCGCCTCGCGCGACTGGCACCCGGCAGATCATTGTTCCTTTGCGCCGCAAGGCGGGCCCTGGCCGCCCCATTGCATCGC
>JAIMBB010000234.1 GCA_023511655.1 Anaerolineae bacterium | reverse complement strand
TAGGCGCTAAAACGGACTCTGTTCCATGCGCGAATCAAGTTGGCATTTCACTCGCTATTCAGAGGGTAGGCAGTTACGAACGGACATGATTTTGTCAACGCTCAGTAGGTGTATGTAAGGGGGAATGTCCCCCTCTTTTCTGCGCTATACCCCTAGCTGTGAACGCACCCACCAGGCACAGCAAAACGGCCAGGCGAAGAACCAGGCCAGCCCCATCCACCACGCGCAAGAGCACGCGCAACGCATTGCCCGGACCTCGCGCTGCCGCGCACAACCACGGCCACTTCGACGACGAGCCGATCACGCCCCGCAGCGCGCTGGCGCAGATTCGGGGGGAGGGATAAGATGTCAGACGTCCCGGAAAAGTCTGACATCTCTCTGTGCGGTGGAAACGATGAGCGACACCCACTCTCAGATTGACGCGCGCAACTCGCAGGGGTTCATCAACGAAGCCAGCGGGCCGATCAATCAGCATTTTGGTCAAAATGTCACGCACAACTACTACGGCGCGGGCGCATTGAGCGAGAACGTGATGGCGCAATGGTCGCCGATGGCGAAGAACCTGTACGCCATCCTCAAGGACAAGTGGTTCTCCGAGAGCGAACTCAAAGATCTGGCCTTCCAACTCGACCTGGACTGGGACAATCTGCGCGGCGACACCAAGGCCGACAGGGCGCGCGCGCTAGTGCAGGCCTGCGAACAGAACGGTCTGATCGAGAAGTTGCGCGGGCTGATGCGCCTGGCGCGGCCGAATTTGAGAGATCGGTTGTAGCCGAGGAGCGTCGTCGTTCCCACCCTCTGCGAGGATGGGTGCGTTCACGCACGGGGGCATTTCTTGTAGGGGCAGGCCTGTGTGCCTGCTTGCGTTTGGCACAAATGGGCGGGCGGCCACGCAGGGTCGCCCCTACATCACCCACTGCCGCCCGTTGTGCGGGCGACCACATAGGGTCGCCCGCGCAAGTAGGGCGGCAACCAGCCGCCTTCCCGCAGGTCTGGGCTAGACTCAAGCAAGCAGCCTGCGGGAAGTTCCTGCCCCTATTCGTGAACGAACGCACGGGCGGGCAACCTTGCAACCCCGACAACCCCGCGAGCTGCGTCACTATCGCGGCGATATTGCTCTCACTTCGACGACGACATCGCGGCTGACGGTCTGGCCCTGAGCGTTGATCGCATCAAGCCGATAGCCGATCTGCCCAGCGCCGGTCGCCGGTGGACAATCCTGCAGCCCCGATCCCTGCACCTTGGTTCCATCTATCGCCAGCTCGGTTTGCGTGATGTAGTTGCGGTAGATCCGCACCAACGTCGTCCCGCCGCCGGCATCCCAACTGATCAGCACGCACTGCCCGAGGTTGATCGCCGCGGGCTCCACCCGGAACGAATTGATCACCGGCGGCTGCGAGCCCGGATCGCCCACGATCACCGTGCGCGAAGTCTGCACCGCTTGATTTTGCGTGTCGAAGGCCTGAATCCCATACGTCACCGAGCCGACGCTCTGCGGCACGTCGTTGTATGAGCCGGTCGCCGGCGCGCCATCCCAGATCGGCGCGCCGTTGCGCAGAATGGCGATGCGGGTGGTCACTCCGTCCACCTGCCACTGGATGTTGACGGCCTGCCCCAACGTGACCTGCGACGGATCGGCGGTGAAGCGTTGGATGACCGGGCCGCTGGCAGCGGGATTCACCACGATGGTGATCTGCGGCTGCTGCACGCTGCCGTCGTTGAACTGTACGCGCAGGAAGTAAGTGGTGGTCTGCTGCGGACATTGCTGTTGGCTGCTCACACCGGGCACGCCGTAGTTCTGCCAGGGTTGATCCTGTGGGAAGAACCACACACCTTGCACGCCTGACACGCTCCAGTTGAAGGTGGTGCACTGGCCCTGAGCGATGGTGGTCGGGTTGGCGTTGAAGCTGATGCCGGGCACCGGGGTCGGCGGTGGAGGCGGCGGGGGCGGTGGCGCGCCGGGCACGACGATCTGCACCCAGATGCGCTCGCCGAAGGGGATGCCATCGGCATCGTGCATCTGCCAGAAGCCCTGATAGGTGCCGGGCTAGCCAGGCGCAACCAGGTTAACGTTGATGTCTGTCGTAGCGCCGGGCTTGATGATTTTGCCGACCGGCGCCGGCTGGCCGCTCATCCGCGCGGCGGGGGTGTTGCCGAAGGCGAAAGCAAGGTAGAAGCCGGGCTGCCAGTCGCAGTTGCCGGAATTCTGCACGCGCCAACCCTTGCTAAACGCCTGGCCGGGTTGGAATTGGGTGCCGTCGGGCACGTTCAGGTCCGCCACGAACTTCATCGCCGCGATGCACGGCGGCGGACCAGGGGTGGCCGTGGGCGGCGGCACGGCGGTCGGCTCAGGCGTCGGCGGCGGAATCGGCTCGACTTGATCCTTGGCAATGCCGAGATACTGCTCGATCAGTTTGGAGACTGTGCCGTCATTCTGCGCCTTCAAGAGGGCGTCGTTGAGCGCGCTGCGCAGGTTCGATCCCTTGCGCACCGCGATGGCGAAACGCTGGGGCGTGAAGTTCTCGCCGACGACTTTGACGCCGGCGTCGGCCTTGGCGAACTGTCGCGCCGGCAGGCGATCCATCAAGAGCAAGTCGAACTTGCCGGCCTTCAAGTCGCGGATAGCCGAGTCAATATCCTGGTAGAGGAAGAGGTCGGTCGGCCGAGACAGGCCTTTGTCCACCAGGTTCTTCTGCAGAAATGCCGCATAGACCGTGCCGCGCTGCGCTGCGACGCGCTTTCGGGCCAGATCGTTGAGAGTGCTCACCTTGTCGCTGGCATATCCCCTGGCCGCCAGCACGGCATCGGCGCCGATGAAATACACGTTGGTAAAGTCCACCACGCCGCGCCGTTCCTCCGTCACGGCGACGGCGGAGATCGCCACATCCACCTGGCCGAGTTGCAGCGCGGCCAGCAAGCCTTCGAAGGCGAAGTCGTTCAGTTCCACTTCCTTCGCTCCGATGCGCTTGCCGAGGTCTCGGATCAGGGCGGGGTCGAACCCGTCAATCATGAGCTTGCTGTCGTAGTACTCATAGGGCGGATAGTCGGCCGAGACGCCTACCAGCAGCTTGCCCGTGGATTTGACCCTGGCGAGGTCGTCGGTGCCGAGGCTCTTCAAGGGCGCAGGCGTGCTGGTCGCCGCCTGTGCCTGATCGGCTTGCGGGGGCGCGCCTGGTGAAAGCGCCAGCGTCGGCACCAAGGCGGCCAACGCCAATGCCGTTGCCAGTGGCAATGCGGCGAGTTTCGATTGTCGTTTCATTCGTTTACCTCCAATTTGCTTTCCCGTTGGCGACGTTCAGCGACATCCTGCATCACCATCGCGACAGGAGCGTGACCGAGGGACAGCCCCTCACGCCAGCGCGACCTTCGCGCGGTTCGCCCTGGCACGCGTCATACGAGAGTTCCATCCACGCAACACGAGCGCCTCATCCGGGTGCATGTTGCCTTCCTCCACCTGGTCGTCACCGGCATACATCTGAACGAGCACCGTCTTGCGCACGCGATTCGAGCGATTGGGCATCGAGCCGTGGACGGTGAAGTAGTGAAAGAACAACACATCGCCATCCTGGGCGCCGGAGACCAGCCACTCCAGCCCTTTCTCAATGTTCGCCTTGGTGGCGTCTCGCTCGCGCAGGATCTGGATATCACTGCTGGCGAAGCCAAAGCGCTGCGTCAAAGCAGCCTCCACCTGCCTGGAGTCGTTGATGCATCCCTTGAGTGGCTGGCTGGGGTAGTTATTGATCGCTACCAGGAGCGCCTTGCGCGCACCCATCGGGCTCTCCTCCTTGCTTGCGGCGTGCGCCCTCGGGCGGCGGCGCAAGGGCGCGAACACAACGAAATACCATGCTATGTACTGCGCAGCCGTGCGCTCTGTGCTCGCAGTATACGCTACTGTTGCCGCAGTGCATAGCCCCGGATCCAGGCAAGTCGGCTTGCATCTGCTGCTCCGGTCTGCTATCACGTGGCGCGTCGGATCGCGCCGCTCATGACTTCTGAACAGCGCGGAGGAGCACCGTGGCACATGTCGAGCTTCGCCCGGAGGATTACTGGCCGGCGCCGCCACCGGAGGAGATCAGGCAGCGCTTCGGCATCGGCCTGGTAGGCTGCGGCAGCATCGCTCGTTCGGCGCATCTACCCGCCTACCGCGACTTCGGTTACCGCGTGCTGGCCTGCTGCGACATCGTCCCGGAGCATGCCGAGCTGGCAGCGCGGCAGTTCGGTATTCCAAAGTGGACTGCCCGTCTGGAGGATCTCCTGGCAGACCCCCAGATCCATGTGATCGACCTGGCGGTGCATGCGGCGCAGCGGCCGCCGCTGGTCGAGCAGATCGCGCGCGCCGGCAAGCATATCCTGTCGCAGAAGCCGTTCGCGCTGACTTTCGCTGAGGCGCGCCGTATGGTCGAGCTGTGCGAGCAGGCCGGCGTCACCCTCATGATCAACCAGCAGGCGCGCTGGGCGCCGGCGCACCGGGCGCTGAAGGTCCTGCTCGAGCGCGGCGTGCTCGGACACCTCTACAGCGTGCTTCACCTCAACCGCTCGTTTCAGGATGTGCCGGGCTCGTGGTTCGTCGCGATGGAGCACTTCAATATCCTTGACCACGGCATCCAC
>JAIMBB010000233.1 GCA_023511655.1 Anaerolineae bacterium | reverse complement strand
GATGAGTTGCTACGCTTCACACCCAGGCGGATTTAGCTCCACGCTATTTTGTGGTGCTACCGGTGCTTCCTCAATTCTCAATTTGCGTTCTGAATAGGCTACTTGGCGTCTGGATCGAGCCAGGCTTCGCGCCAGATCTGGTAGTGGGTGGGGTGAGCGGGCATGTTCTGGCACTTGGGCAGCTTGATGTTCCACACGCTTTGCCACCAGGCGATGGCGATCGAGCCGCGCTCCATCTGGATGCGCTCGAGGTCTTTCATGATGGCCCGGCGCGCTTCGACGTCAATGGTGCCCTGCGCTTTCTTCAGCAAATCGCTGAACTCCTGATCAATCCAGCGGCTCTCGTTCCACGGCACCGGGTTGCCGTTGGCGTCTCCGATGTAAGCCAGCGGGAGCACCATTACTGCCAGCGGGCGGTGCGTCCAGGGCGTCACGCCCACCGGCGTCTCGGTCCACTTGTCCCAGTAGGCGGAGTTCGGCATTGTGTCGAGCGTGATGTCGAACCCGCCGGCTTTGGCGTCTTCCTTCAGCGTCTCGATGTAGGCCACGATGTCCGTCCAGCCGGTGCCGACGGAGATGGCTACGGGCAGCGGGATCGGCACGCCCGCCTCTTCCAGCAACTTCTTCGCGCCCTCCGGATCGTACTTGGGCAGGTCTATCGGCGCATATTCGGGGTGCACCGGCGATACGTGAAAGTCGCCCCCCAGCGCTCCCTGACCGAAGTAGGCCTTGTCGAGGATGGCTTCGCGATTCTGGCACTTCTTCAGCGCCGTGCGCACGCGGTTGTCCTTCCATGGGTCAAGGTCTACGCGCATGCGCAGCACGCGCACCTGCGACGTGTTGATCGGCTCGATGACGATGCCGGGTTTGTCGCGCAACGCCAGATACGTATCTACCGTTGGGTCGTAGATCGTATCAATCTGGCCGGCCTGTAGCGCAGCGACGTAAGCCGTCTGGTCGTTGCCCAGGTCAATGTACTCGATGCCGTCCAGATAGGGCAGTGGTTTGCCGTCGGCGCCATTTTGCCAGTAGCCATCGCGTGCGCTCACCTTCACCCGCTCGCCGACGATGTACTCGTCCAGCTTCATCGGTCCTGTGCCCGGGTTCTTTAAGGTGGTCAGATCTCCGTTGAAACTGCGGTGCATGATCTGCGCCGGATAGTGGAACAACGTCTCCGGCACATCCAGCTTGGGCGCGTCGAGCATGAGCTTGACGGTGTAATCGTCCACCGCCTTGACGTTTTCGATCTTCAAGAAGCCTTCCCACAAACCGAGGATGGACGACTTGGTCTCCGGCTTCAGCCACTCCTTGAAGTTGAATAACACGTCCTCGCTGGTCAGCTCGTCGCCGTTGCTCCATTTGATGCCCTTTCTGAGGAAGAGCGTCCACTCGGTGAGGTCGTCGTTGACCTCCCACTTTTCGAGCAGGTACGGTCTGGTGATGTTGTCAGGGCCGGTTTCGGTGAGGTATTCGTACACCTGGCGGAACTCGTTGCTGTCGAACACCCAGGAGAAGCGCGCCGGGTGATCCACGGCCGGGACTTGAATGCCGACTTTCAACACGCCGCCGCGTTTGGGCATGCCGGCGGCCGGCTGAGCGGCAGGCTGCTCAGCGGGCTTCTCCGCCGGTGCGGCCGGCGCAGCCGGTGCAGGCGCGGCCGGCGCAGGCGCGCAGGCGGCCATTGCGTAGGCTGTCGAAGCGCTTACGCCGAGCAAGGTCACCGTCCGCAGGAATTCCCGGCGGCTGAGTCGCCCTTGCTGGAGCTGCTTGTGCAACTTGGGTACGGCTGGGTGAATGCGATCTGAACGGTTTGACATGTCATCCTCCTCGTGACAGGAACTCTCAGCGCGGGATCAGGGTCGCGCTGGTTCGAACCTCCTCGTCTGGCGGCAGCGAGCGGTTGGTGTGGATAAGCGATTCGCTTGGCCGGCTGCGCCGGACACGCCGTGAATTTAGGCATTGCCCGAATGAATTGTCAAACGACGAACCGCCTCGGTTGCGATCGTGCTTTGCGGTGGTCGTCAGGCGCGCAGACGGGCACCCTGTGGATCGAACAACGGCTCGTCGTTCACGGTGGCCGGCAGCCGTTCGCCGAAGTACTCGATCTCCACTTTCGTCCCTACCTGCGCATGTCCGATCGGCAAGTACCCGTAGGCGATGAACTTGCCGACGCTGTAGCCGTAGTTGGCGCTGGTGACGTAGCCGATTGCCCGCTCATCCGCGCCGTTCGTGCGCTCGGCGCGCGCCGAAGGAGAGGCAAAGATCGGTTCCTTGCCCATCAAGGCGCCTGCATCGTCGAGCGTGATGCAGCACAACTTCCTTTTCAGCCCGGTCGCCTTGGCTTGGATCAGCGCTTCGCGCCCGATGAAATCCGGCTTATCCAGCTTGACCGCCCAGCCCAGGCCGGCCTCGAACGGGTTGTAGTCGGTGTGGATGTCGCTGCCCCATAGCCGGTATCCCTTCTCCAGGCGCAGCGAGTCGAACGCGCCGTTGCCGGCCAGGATGATGCCGTGCGGCTGTCCGGCTTCCCAGAGCGCATCCCACAGGCGCAGCGCATATTCGGTGGGGGCGTAGATTTCCCAGCCAAGCTCGCCGGCGTATGACATGCGCAAGGCGACCGCAGGCACAGCGTCAATGTGCAGCGACTTCCAGGTGTAGTACGGGAAGGCAGCGTTCGACACGTCCTCCTCGGCCACGCGGGCCAGCACATCGCGCGCTTTCGGCCCCCACAGGCCAACTTTCCCCCAGGCCGATGAGATGTCAGTAATCGTCACTGCGCCGTGGTGCTGCATGCGCGCGGCCTGTCGTTCGAGCCACGCCAGGTCGTGCGGAAGCACGCCGCCGCCGGTGATCACCCAGAAACGATCCGGCCCGCGGCGCGCGACGGTCAGGTCGGCCACGATGCCCCCGCGCTCGTTCAGCAGGCTGGTATACACCACGCGCCCCACCGGCCTGTCAATCTGATTGGCGCACAATCGGTTGAGGAAGGCCAGGGCTCCCGGACCCGCCACCTCGATGATGGCCAGTGGAGTGAGGTTGAACAGGCCGACGCCTTCCCGCACAGCCAGGTGTTCTGCGCCCTGAATCGGCGACCAGAATTTGGCCGACCACGGCTCGCGTGGGGGAATGCGATCCTCATACCTCTCCAGCAAGCGGGCGTTTTCGCCGAACCATTGCGCCACCTCCCAGCCGCCGCTTTGGAAGAAGTTTGCACCGTGCTCGGTCAGCCGCTCATGAAACGGGCTGAGGCGCACACCGCGCGGATCGCCGATCTGCTCCATCGGGTGGATGATGTCGTAAACCTCGCGATAGTTTTGTGCGCAGCGCGCGTGGATATAGCGCCTGGTGAAATAGTGTTTTTGGAAGCGCATGATGTCGGCCTCCCGCAGATCGAGGCCGGGGTCGCCGAAGGTCATCCAGTTGGCGATGGCATTCGCTGCGCCGCCCGCATGGGTCAACCACAGGCCGACGCATGCCCATAGCCCCTTCACGTCGGTCTCGCCCATGATCGGATAGCCATCGGTGGTGAAGGCGAACATGCCGTTGAACTTCGTCACCAACCGGGCGCCTTTGAGCGCTGGCATCAGCTCGATTGTGGATTCCCAGCCCTTGACGAAATGCTCGGCTGTGAAGTCGCGCTTGGCGCTCTTGCCCACGTCATCCGGCTCGACCATCAGCGGTTCGTGGCGGTAGCTGCCCACGCCGTAGCAGTCGAACTGTTGGCGGAAGTACATCGCGTGATCCTGGTGGCGCATGAGCGGATGGCGCACCTCGACCGTTTCTCCCTGAAGTTCGGAGATCGGCTCGGTGACGGTGTAGAGGTGCTGGGCAGCCATCAGCGGAAGATGCACGCCGTACTTCCGGGTCAGCGCGTCGCCCCAGATGTTGGTGCACCATAGCACGGTCTCGGCTTCGATCGCGCCTTGCGGGGTGACCACGCCTGCGATGCGACCGTCCTTGACGATCAGGTCGGTGACCGGCATGTTGCCCTGGAAGGTCACGCCGCCGAATGCTTCGGCCGCCCGCGCCATCGCCGTGATCAGGCGCACCCCTTTGGCCACCGCGTCAAACGGGGTGAAGTACGCGCCGTGGATGACCTTCGGATTGATGAGTGGATTGAGTTTGGTGGCCTCGTCCGGCGAGATCACCTCGGCGCCCTCCAGGCCATAGGCCTTGGCCCAGCCCCAGCGGCGATACAAGTCGCGCAGTCGGTCTTTGGTGTAAGCCACCTCCAGCCCGCCGACGCCATACATTAGCGGCTCCGACGACGCCTCGTGCAATTCGCCGTACCACTTGCGCGAGTACTTGGCGAACTCGACCATCATCTTTGAAGAATTGGTGAGGAACATGCCGCCCGGCGCGTGCGAAGTCGAGCCGTCCACCTCGAATAATTCGCCCTTGTCGAGCACGAGCACATCGCGCCAGCCCAGCCTGGCCAGGTGATAGGCGGCGCTGCACCCAACGATGCCTGCCCCGACGATGATGAGTCTGACTTTGGTTTGCATGGTTCGTAATCCTTTCAAAATGATGAGTGCGAATTGCTCAGTTGAAAACCTGACTGGATGGAGATGTAGTTAGCGATGCGCGTTGTAGATGAAGCCCTTCACCCGGCT
>JAIMBB010000232.1 GCA_023511655.1 Anaerolineae bacterium | reverse complement strand
GGACTGGGGAGATCGCCGGGGCCGAGGGCGAGATCAGCTTCTCGGCCCAGCCGGGCGAGCGTTTCCGCTATGTCGATGGTAACGCCAATGGCCAGGCGGTCAGTCTGGTCTTCACCCAGCGTGCAATCGAATACAAGGTAGGCGAGCCGCTGGGCTTCCACGATATCCAGATGAACGCACCGAATTCGGATGCCTGAGGTTCGCCAGCTTAGCTGCCCCAATTGCGGCGCCCCCCTCCAGATTCAAGATGCCGCCCATATCAAGACGGCCGTCTGCCAGAGCTGTGGATCGCAGATCGACCTGACCGACCCGGCGCTCGGCATTCTCGGCCAGTTTGTCCACGGCTTCGCACCGCCGCGCACCGAGGACATCCTGACCAACGCAGGTGGCGTGGTGGACCTCGAAGCCGAGCTGAGTTGGAACAGCGAGCTGGGGATGCGCTACCAGGGCGCCCGCGGTCTCCGGGCCGAGGTCACGCTGTTCCAACTCGATTTTTCCAATCAGATCGTTCCCGCAAGCGTGGCCGGCGGAAGCGGTGCAGCCTTGACCAGCGCCGGCCGGACGTTGCACCGGGGCGTGGAGTTCGCAGCCCGGATCGGCACCGACGCCTGGACAGATTCCCGGCACCTGGGCTGGCTGGAGGTCGCCTGGACCTGGCTTCCTGTCGCACGGTTCGAAGGAGCCCGCTACGCCTGGATCGGCACCACGGCGCCGGACGTGCCGGGCAAGGTGTATCTGGCCCAGAATGCCGCCGGCACCCGCACGCCGGTGAGTGTAACGGGCAACCGGCTTCCGTACGCGCCGGAACACCTGCTGACGGCTGCGGCGAATTATGCCTGGGACGACCGCTTCGAGCTGCGGCTGGAAGCCGCCCATAGCCATGCCCCGGCCGAGCGCTTCCTGCTCGTCGAGAAGACGTGGAGCGCGGAAGATCTGGTTGGCCGGCAGATCGAGATCGCCTTTGCGCCCGCCGGCACTCGCGTGCTGGAAGACGTGCTGGCCAGCAAACATGGCCAGCGCGTCTTCTTCGTGCCGGTGCTGGCCGTGCGCGGACCGGATACAGATGCGGCAGCGACGCAGGCGCTCAGCGCCGTGGGCGATCCGTTCGCCGTGACCGGCCAAGTGTTGCGCGAGGAAGCCGGCCGCGTCACCCTGGACGGACAGCCTCTGCCGCTGCCCGATCCACCCGGCGACGCACCGCGCATCGCTTCCCTCGACCTGGCGGTGAACGCGGCAGCCTTCCCACTCGTTACCCTGGAGTTGACGCCCAGCGACGCGCAGGGCAATATCATTGAGAATCTCTCGGCTGCGCATTTCCTGGTTGAGGAAGACGGCCGGCCAGTGCCGGCGCTCATGGAGCGCTGGGCGCGGCCAGCCCCACGGGTGCTGTTGCTTCTCGATGATTCGGGCAGCATACCGAAGGACTTCCGCGCCGAAGGTGCACAAGCCCTGGCTCAGGATCTGGCCACCCAATTGAAGGCGGCCGATCCGCGCGCGCAGTTCCGCATCGCCAAGGTTGACTGGGAGCGCGCCAGCGTCGGCAAAAACGCCTGGACGGATGACCCCGCCGCCCTGCCCGCGCAGGTGCAAAACGTCTCAGGGTATGGGTCGCGCCTGTGGGAGGCGCTGGCCGACGCGGCCCGACACAGCCCCACAGTCATCGCGCTGGTGACCGACGGACAGGCGACCGATGCGAACGAACAGGTGATCAGCGAGCCACCGGCGCTCCCGCTGGCGGCTGTGCAGGCCGGACCGCCCGCAGTGGTCATCGGCGTGGGCGAGGTGGATACAGCGATGCTCCAACGGCTGGGGCAGGCTGGCCGGCTGGGCGCTTTCACAGCCGCGACCCGCGACGAGGCCATCCAGGCCGTCCTCGCCGCGCTGCGCGACAATCCCCCGCCGCCCTACCGTCTGAGCTACCGCGCGCCGGACGGTTCGGGCAGCGCGCCGCGCGCGGTGCGCGTGTTCGAGCGGTATGGCGCCGCGCGCCGGCCGGGTAAAACCCTGCTGGCGGAGGCCCGCTATACGCCGCCGCCGCCCGCCCAACGAGCCGCGGGCGCCGCCCTCAGCGGCCTCTTTCTCACCGTCCAGGTGGGCGACCAGGTGGTCACCCGCACCCTGGGCGGGCTGTCCACCCGGCGCAACGACGAATCGCCCACCGCCGGGCACATCGCGGATGTGCGCCGCGCCCTGCAGGGGCGCGCGACGCTGACCTTCGAGGCCGGCGCGCCCTCCCTGGCGCACCTGCTGGACGACTGCTATACCGCCCTGTTGTCGTTGCAGCCGGTGTTCGAGGCGCGCACCCGCGCGGAGCGGCTGGCGGCCCTGGCGGGCAGCCCGATCTATCTGCCGCCCGTGGACCTGCACGTGGCCAGCATCCCCCTGCCGGGCCGCGCCGACGAGCCGCTGACCTTCGAGGCCGGCCTGCGCGCGGCGCTGCACCGCGTCTTGCCGGGGCAAACCGCCGACGGTCAGCCGGCCGCCGTGCGCTGGTTGGACCTGTTGCCGCTGGCGGGCTTTCGCACCGCAGACGCCGATTCGGCCCGCGCCTTCCGGCTGACCGCCCAACGCACCGCGCGCCTGGCGCTGGCCGAGGCGCTGATCTTCCCCAAGAGCACCGTGGCCGTGATGAAGGATAAGCCGCTGCGCGCGGCGCGCACAATATCGGACATCGAGAACGCACCGCGCACTGCCAGCGCCGATGACGCTGCGCTGCGGCGAGTGAGTGACCTGTTCGCGCCGTGGCTGGCCCAGCGACACACTATTTTATGGTCTCCCGACGCCGGGCTGGCCGGCTGGTCTGTTGACGAGCAGGGCAGCGTCTGGGGAGTGCTCGGCGGCGATGGCGCCGCGACGGCCGGCGGCGGCAGCAGCCCCTCCCCCACCACGATCCTCGATGGCGCCTTGCTGATCAGCGACCTGGCCGCGCTGGCCGGATTGGGCGGGTTCAGCTTTGCCGGCGGCGTGTGGCTGCTCCTGGCTTCCACCCTCTACAAGAAATTAGAAGCGGCAACGGCTCTGCTGGCTCAACTGCCCACCTCGCCGGATGATCCGGCGCCCGACGTCAGCGGCGCGGAGCGCATCGCGGATCCATCGGATGTGGTCTGCGGTCTGGCACAAAGCGCCGCTTTTGAGGCCATCAGCCGGGTGGGTGGGGCGTTCTTCGGCGAATGGTTCAGCCGGGTTGTCTCGGGTGTGTCGGCGCTGGACGGCGCGCGTAGCATGGCCACTGGCAGCGGCTTCTTTTGCTAGCTTGGCGCCGGCCGCTCTGGATTTTCACGATCCAGCGACCATTTTTGGGGGTTGGCCATGATGTATTCGCGAATCCGGTGCAGCGACGTTTGATCGCGGATGATGTGTTCGTAATAATTCCGTCCCCACACCGGCGCCGCCGGCGTCCCCCGCAGGGCGTTGATGCGTTTGGTCGTGGCCGATTTAATCGCGCGGACGATGGCGCCCAACGAACCGGGGATGACGTTGGCCGGCGTCGCGCCGCGGACGGGATGTTGGGTTGGTGGGGTTATCGCGGTATCGGCGGTACCGGTAGGGGCGCAGCGGCGCTGCGCCCCTACCGCCGGTGACGCCCCCGCCCCAACAATCCAAATAATCCCGTGCACATGGTTTGGCATGACCACGAATTCATCCGGGTCCAATATCACATGCGACCGGACGATGGCCGTGCGGAACCATTCGTCGCGCACGATTTCGCCGTATGCGTTCAACCGCATTTCGCCGCCCACGACGTCGCCGAACAGACATTCGCGGTCGTGGGTGACGATGGTGACGAAATACGCGCCGGCCTGCGTGTAATCGTATCCCTTCAGGCGGATGGAACGGCGGTGGTGTTTGCGCGGGTCATACGTCATCGCGGCCCTGCCGGATTGGATGCGATGCGCATATTGTATTGCCGCCGGCGGATTTGACCATCGCGGCCATCGGTGGTGGTTGGTGGGGGCGCAGCGGCGCTGCGCCCCTACCGCGCCGACCGCGCCGCCCACGTCATCCACCGTGCCGCGCCGCCGACCGCGCCGCCCCGCGCCATTCACCACGTCGCCGCCCACGTCATCCACCGTGCCGCGCCCGCCGCGTCGCCGACCGTGCCGTCCCACCACGCCGCCCGCCGCGCCGACCGCGCCGCCGACCGTGCCGCCCCACCACGCCGCCCGCCGCGCCATTCACCGCGCCGCCAACCGCGCCCACGCCTCCAGCACCAGCCGCCGCGTGCGGTATTCGCCATGCCGCCGCAGTGCCTTCAGTACCCCTGGAATACGTCGCTGGAAGAGAATCACACTGCAAGAAGTGACAGTTGTTCTGTCGGATTAGGGGAGACTGCTATCGAAAGGCGATTGAAGGGTTTACCTTGCTCGTCGGGAAAGCCCCAAATGTTGAATTTGCGATGCAATTTGTATCGTTGTTTCCCGTGAGGAAGCCGAAGGTCGTGATACCAGGATGACATCATTCGTGCGAGTTCTCTTTTGGTTGGCCGATTGGAGATACCAACCATAGCCGCCTGCAGGCTGCCGAGTAGTAAATCCGTCAGTTGAAGTAAGTTGCTCTGGTCGGAAGAGATGACTTGAATCGGCTGCATTTTTACAGTCGGATAACGTCGTCCGGTGCTCGATTGAGTCATCATGTTATCCAGCTCTACGCGATAGGGAAGGTAATTCTCGAAGTTATCTACTATCCCTTGTTCAGGACGGGACTTTCGGTCTTTGCCAGTAACTGCCTAGCCGCCTGCGAGTAAGCAGACTGGCTGGCGAGCGAAGAGGTCGCGCAGCGTGGCGAAGACGT
>JAIMBB010000231.1 GCA_023511655.1 Anaerolineae bacterium | reverse complement strand
GTATTAGTCATACCCCCATTTTGCCCCCGATGCGCTCACTCCACGCTGTCTTGTGGTGCTACCCAAGGTGTGCCATGACAAAGGAAATCTCACGCAGAAGGTTCTTGAAGTCGGTGTGCATCGGTTTGGCCGGCAGTGCTGTGGCGACTGCCTGCGGCGGAGGCGATGCCGGACAACAGGCTCAGCCGGCCGGGCCGCCGCCTGGTTCGGCAGGCGATGTCACGCTCTCCCTGGCTTCCAAAGGCAGTACGCCGTTCTACGACCAGGAGCGGCTGGAGGTCAAAGCCGGCTCGCGGATCACGTTGACGTTCAAGAATGCTGCCGATCCTACTTCCGGTCGTCTGTTCAACTGGGTATTGGTAAAACCGAATCGGCAACTGCGCGTAGTGACCGACGGCCAATCCGAGGGCTCACCTGAGACCAGCTACGTTAAGCCGAACGACCCTGATGTGATTGCCTATACCCGGCTGGTGGCCGCCGGCGAAAGTGATACCATCACCTTCGATGCGCCTCCACCGGGCGAATACCCTTACTTGTGCACCTTTCCGGGTTATTACAACACGATGAAGGGCGTGTTAGTGGTGCAATAGCGAACGGGCATGGACATCGTCCATGCCCTGCGGGATGGGGGCGATGGTCTAAATGCGCGCCCGGTCCGACGATGGGTCAAGGGCGTCGCGCAGGCCGTCGCCGAAGAACGAGAAGCCGAGCACCAACAAGGCCAGGGCGACCGTCGGGATCACGCCGACGTAGAGGTAATTCGGGCTGGAAAGGTAGCGTCCGATCGCGCCGACCATCTTGCCCCAACTCGGCAGCGGATCGTTGATGCCGTAGCCGAGGAAGCTCAAGCCGGCCTCGGCGCCGATGAAGCCGGGGATGGCAAAACTCACCGCCACGATCAATGGGTTGACGATATTGGGCAGCAAGTGGCGGATCATGATGGACGGGGTGCTTGCGCCCAGGCTGCGCGCTGCGCTGATGAAGTCGCGCTCCTTATAGGCCAGCACCTGCGCGCGTACCAGGCGCGCCAGTCCCGGCCAGCCGAGGATCGAGATGGCGATTGTCACCTGAATGATGCCGTTGCCGATCAACAACATCAACAGGATCTGGAAGAGCAGGCCGGGTAATGCGCCAATCACCTCGAAGGCGCGGTTTAGCGTATAGTCCCACACACCGCCAAAGTATCCCGAAAGGAAGCCAAACAACAAGGCCAGCCCAACCACGATGCCGGTAGCGGTCAGCGAGACTACCAGGCTGACGCGCGCGCCCCAGATTAGCCGACTGAGCAGGTCGCGCCCCAGCTCATCCGTGCCCAACACGTGCGCCGGGTCGCGCCCCGGGGGACGCCACGTGTTGAACAGGTTGGTCTTGTCGTACGGGTAAGGGGCCAGCACTGGGGCGAACAGGCCGGTGAAGATGAAGAGGATCACAATGATCAGCCCGACCAGCGCCATCCGATTGCGCTTGAAACGTCGCCAGGCGAGTTGACCCGGCGAGAGCGGCTTATATTGATAAGCCGTTGCGCCCTGCGCTGCCTTGACCAGAGGCGAGCCCTGGACGGGGGGATTCTGCGTAGCCACGGGTCAGTGCCCTCCTCCCAGGCGCACGCGCGGGTCAATCAGCGTGTAGGCGATGTCAATCAGCAAGTTGCTGACCGTCAACATGGTCGCGGCGATGATCACCGTGAAGATGATGACCGGGTAGTCGCGCGTGTAGATGCTTTCCAGGAAGAAGCGCCCGATGCCGGGGATGGCGAAGGCAATCTCGACGAACGTCGAGCCGGTGATCGCGTTGGCCAGCACCGGCCCGAAGATGGTGACCAGCGGGATGAGCATATTGCGCATAGCATGTTTCATGATGACGAGCGCCCGGCTCACCCCTTTGGCCCGGGCTGTACGAATGTAATCCTGGCCCAGCACGTCCAGCATGCCGGAGCGCGTGTAGCGCGTGAGTGCGCCCACCGTGCCCAGGCCGAAGATGAACGCGGGCAGCATCCAGGCACTGGGCGGTTGCTGGTAGAGCGGCTGGCCGTTGTTGAAGCCAAACCACTTTAGCCAGATGACGAAGATAGCGATGCCGAAGAAGATCAATGAGATGATCGGGACGGTGACCGTGACCAGGGCAGCGGTGGTGATAACCTGATCCACAATGGTGTTGCGCTTGAGCGCAGCGACGATTCCAAGGACGACCCCGAGCGGAAAGCTCCACGCCACGGCTAGGAAGCCCAGCATCAGGCTCGATCCCCAGTATCTGGTGAACAGATCAATCACCCGCGTGTTGGGGTAATAGTAGGAAATGCCAAAGTCGCCCTGGATGGCTTTGGTGAGCCAGTTCCACCAGTTGACGTAGAACGGCTGATCCAGGCCGTATTTGCGTATCATGTTGGCCTTGGCCTCGGGCGATAACGGTTGATTGAGTTCGTCGAACGGCCCGCCGGGCGCGTTGTACATCAGAAAGAACGTCAGAAACGACACGGCCAGCAACACGAACACCAACCCGGCTAACCGACCTAAGATATATCTCAGCATGTCTGGACGGGGTGCAAACTTCGGAAGTCACTCCTTAGAACTTGGGCTTTGTCAGCGTTGTTGATTTTGTTTGATGGATCAGCCCTGACCTATCCCCGGTGCTGTCTTCGATGCACAAACCATTCCGGGCGCCGGTGCCGGCGTGTCTGAGACATTGCCCGGAATGGTTTGGCGATGATGCGCGTCAGGAACCGAGGGGGAGCTATGGGATACTCTTGCGGTACTCGAGCACGTTGTTGCCGATGTAGATCTCGGAAGCGGCGCCGTTCATGGCGTTGGTCGGGCCAGGCCAGGCGATGCCGCGGTTGGTGTTGATCTTGCCCGGCTCCATCGGCACACCCTTGATGTAGGGCTTCCACAGGTTCACCGGCGTGCGATGGATGCACCAGATGAAGGCGCATTCCTCGACCATCAGCTTTTCGGCTTGCTGATACAGCTTGGTGCGCTCTTCGATGTCGGTCATCGGGCCGGCTTTGGCGAGCAGGTCCTGGTATTCCTTGTTGTTCCAGGTGTGGCGGCCGCCCAGGTCGCTGCCCTTCATCACCGTCAGCATGTTCGATGGGTCGAGATAGTCCATGCCGTAGGAGATGTAGCCGAAGTCAATTGTAGTATCCGGCTTGCCGTCGGCGGTGCGCTTGAGCAGGTCGGCCATAAAGTCCTTTTGTGGGACGGACTTCACTTCAACCTCGATGCCGAGGTTCTGCTTAATCGAATCGGCATAAGCCTGAGTGATCTCCTTGCCAAAGTAGCCTTCCAGGTCGCCGCGCATTTGCAGCAGCAGCTTGTCCACCTTCACGCCGGATTCTTCGTACAACTTCTTGGCCAGCTCCACGTCGTAGCGCTGAATCTCCTTCAGGGCTTCGCCGTTGGCGGCGGGGAAGCCAGGCGCCAGGAAAGAATAGGCCGGACGCGCCAGCAACGGCTTGGTGATGAACTTGACGATGCTGTCGCGGTCGAGCAGATGCGAGAGCGCCTGGCGGAACTTCAGGTTGTCGAACGGCGGCTTGGTGACGTCGAAGAAGAAGTAATCGGTGCGGAAGTCACCCACGTCGGGCGTGGCCTCGGCGCTCAGTTGTGGGTCGTTCAATATGGCGTCTACCTGCGCGGCGTTGCTTGGGCTGGTGTGATCCAACTGACCGGCCAGGTATGCCTGGAAGCCATCGGGGACGGGAATGGCGATCATCCGCTCCAGATACGGTTTGAAGTCGTCGGCGGCTTTGGGGTTGGCCACGACCTCGATGCGCGTTGGGCTGAACTCTTTGACGATGAACGGGCCGCACGAGACGCATGTTTCGGGATTGGAGTTGTAGGTGGGGCCGTGGGCGGCCAACGCCTTGGCCTGCAGCGGAAAGACGAACAGGAACAACCGCGGCAAGTAGGGCGTGATCTCGCTGGTCTCGATGATCAGCTCGTAGTCATTGGCGCCCTTCCGCACAGCCAGCTCCTCAACCGGCACCTTCCCGGCCACGACTTCGTCGAAGTTCTTGATGTTTCCCGAGCCCTTGCTGTAGTACCAGGTGAAGTCGTATGCGCTCTTCGGATCGGCCATGTAACGGAAGGTGGCCACGAAATCATCGGCGGTCAATGGCGTGTCGTCGCTCCACATGATGTCGTCGCGCAGTGTGAACGTCCATGTGTTGCCGTCTTCCGAGACCTTCCATTCCTTGGCAGCGCCGGGCACCAGCTCGAAGTCCTTGTTGATGCGGGTGAGTGGGATGCCGTATAGATCGGACAGCGCTGCGCGGTTATACACGCTGGCGCTGATATCCATGAATTGGCCCGGCTGGCCCGATCCGGCGGTGACAAACACCTGTTGTTCGGGCGGCGCAGCATCGTCGGGGAGTTGCTTGCCGACGCTGTTCACCATGACCTTGGGGGCTTCGGTCGGGGCCGGCGCAGCAGGGGCTTCGGTCGGAGCCGGCGTTGGCGGCGCCTCGGTCGGCGCAGGAGCGGCCGGCGCCTCGGTCGCCGCGGGAGCAGCCGGCGCGGCAGGAGCGGCCGGCGCGCAGGCCGCCAGGAGGGCGCTACCTGCACCTACGCCCAACAGCTTCAACATCTGACGGCGGTTAAGAACCGTCTCTTGTTTGTTCATTTCTCTGGATCCTCCTTAAGTTCACTTCGGATTGGGATGAATTTGAGGAATGTCCTCGTGCTGTGATAAAGCGCATGGTTTCACAACGTTTCAAATTCAGGACGCGATTTGCGGGTAGCGATCACCTCCTCTCTCGTTGTTCCTGGATAGGCGTGCTGAGTAGCTAACACTTTGCGGAATGCTCATGAAACTGGCAC
>JAIMBB010000230.1 GCA_023511655.1 Anaerolineae bacterium | reverse complement strand
GCGGCGGGGTGTGATGTAGGGGCGGCCCTGCGTGGCCGCCCGCCCATATGTGCCAAACGCAAGCAGGCACACAGGCCTGCCCCTACAAGAAGATGCCCCCGTGCGTGAACGCACCCCCGCATTCGGTGCCGGTGCGTGGATAATGTATCTATGGCAGGCGAATCAAAAGTGATGTGGCGCGAGTGGAGCGACGAAGCCTTTGCAGAAGCGAAGGCCCAAGACAAACCGGTATTGCTTGGCATCAGTGCAGTGTGGTGCCATTGGTGTCACGTGATGGATCGCGGCGTGCCGGGCGATCCTGTGCACACCGGCGTATACAACAATCAACAGATCGCCGACTACATCAATGCCCACTTCATCCCCATCCGCGTGGACAACGACCAGCGTCCCGACATCAACGCGCGCTACAACATGGGTGGCTGGCCGACGACCTGCTTCCTCACCCCAGATGGCGATGTGATCTACGGCGCCACCTACCTCGCACCCTCCCAGATGCGTCAACTGCTCCCGCGCGTCGTCGAGGTGTGGCGCAATGAGCGTCAGGAGATCTTGAAGCAATTGCGGGAAAGGTCGGCCCAGGCGGGGAATCGCGGGTCGGGAGTGCACACGCCGCTCGCTGACTCTCCACTCCCCGCCGCAGAAATCATCGGCGATGTCTCCGGTGCGATCATCCGCAACTTCGACCCGAAGCACGGCGGGTTAGGCAATGGCCAGAAGTTTCCCATGAGCGACGCCTGGGAGCTGCTTATGGCGATCTACGCGCAGACGCAGGGCCCTTCGACAAGCTCAGAGCGCCTGCTCGACATGGTGGTGCGCACGTTGATTGCCATGGGCACTAGGGGCATGTATGACCTGGTGGCGGGCGGGTGGTTCCGCTATTCCACCACGCCGGATTGGAGCGTGCCACACTTTGAGAAGATGCTGGAGGATCATGGCCGCCTGTTGCCGGTCTACCTGCACGCCATCCAGCTCTGCCGGCGCGCAGGCCGCGAGGGCGACGCGGCGACGCTGACGAAAGTCGTCGTCGCTGCGCTTGGCTATTTGACCTCGACGCTGCTGCACGACGAAGAGGGCCTGACCTATTTCGCGGGTAGCCAGGATGCCGACGAGGAGTATTACCTGCTCTCGCGCGCAGAGCGCGCCCAACTGCCGGCGCCTTTCATTGATTGGCGGCTCTATGCCGACTGGAACGCGCTGATCGTCTCGGCGTTGCTACAGGCCGATATCGTGCTGGATCAACCTGCGTATGCCGACCTGGCGGTGCGGGTGTGGCGCACGCTGGTGAGCCGTTGCCTGAACGAAGACGGCAGCGTGGTGCACTCGCTCGTCCCCAGGGATGGCGCGATGGTGCATGCCGGCCTGCGCGGCCAGCTCGGCGATCAGGCGGCGTTGGCCAGGGCCAGCCTCGATCTGGCGCAGTACCGGCCGGAGCTAATGGGTGACGCGCTGGCTGTTGCGCGCAGGGTGGTGGACTTCGCGGTGCGCGAGCTGCTCTCTCCAGAGGGCAGCTTCTACGACTCGCCGGCCAACCCGAATGCCCAGGGCATGCTGCGCATTCGCATCCAGCCTATCTTCGATAACTGCACGATGGCCGAGGCGTTGTTGACGATGAGCTACCTGGCCGACGAGGTCGACTGGCGGCGGCTCGCCCGGTCGGCGCTTGCCGCGTTCGGCGATGAATATAAGCGCTATCGTGAACACGGCGGGCCCTATGCGCTGGCCGTCATGCGCGCGGAACAACTCCCCGACGAGGTGATGATCGTTGGGCGCACCGATGACGCGCTGCCGTTCGTGCGCGCGGCGCAGGCCACCTATTCGCCCTGGCGCATCGTGCGCGCGCTCGATCCCGAACGCGACGCCGGCTTCATCTCGCAACGTGGCTATCCGACGGCCAGGCTGCCGGTTGCCTTCCTCTGTCGCGGCACCACCTGCAGTGCGCCGATTTACGATCCACAGCAGCTTACGCAGCCGGCGTGAGGCATACCCACACGATCACCTCGGCGCGCGGCGTGAGCACGACGTGCTGCGCGAAGGCGTAGCCGGCCGCTTCGAAGTGCGCGCGCGCGACGTCGGCCGGCGTCTCCGCCTGTCCGGTGGCGCGATAGGCCAGCCTGAGCAGGCCGGTAAGCGCGTCGCGGCCCGTGAAGCGCGCCATCGGCACGATGACGAAGCGCCCGGCGGGCTGCAACACGCGGCGCACCTCGGCCAACGTCTCCGGTGCGAAGATAAACCCTGTGGGAAACGTGCTGACGGCACAGGCGAAAGACCGATCGCCAAAGGGCAGGCGCAGAGCGCTGGCGCGCGCCAGCAGCGGCACTTCCTCCGCTTGCAGGACGCGCCGATGGGCCATGCGGCTCATCTGCGGCGAGAGGTCAATGCCGACCACATCGTAGCCGGCTTGACGCAGCGTAACGTGGAGATGCCCCGGCCCGTGCGCGATCTCCAGCAAGCGACCGGCGCGCGGGAGGAACGACATCGCCGCGCGCCCCCACTGCTGCCATTCGCCAAACGAGACGGCGGCGGCCACTGCGTCATACGTCCATGCAAAGGTGGTGTAGAACTGGTCGAACGCGAAACGAATCAAACCACGCATCTGACTTTAGAATAGCGCACAATGAACCCCCATCACCGCCACTGGCCGCTCGCCGTCATCGTGGTCGCTTATCTCGTGATCGGCGGGTTGTTCGCCCTGCGCACGCCGGCCTGGCAGAACCCCGACGAGCCTGCTCACTACAACTACACCCGCCAGTTGGTGCGCGCAGGCGCCTTCCCGGTCATCGAGCCGAATGATTGGGTAGCCGGCCTGGTGCCGATCAGCCCCGACGCGAAGGACGTGCCGGCCGATCGCATGACCTACGAAGACCATCAACCGCCGCTGTTCTATGTGCTATCCGCGCCTATCTTCGCCATTACCGGTGGTCAGCTCGTCCCGCTGCGCCTGTTCTCGTTGCTGATCGGTGCGCTGGCGGTTGTCTGCGCCTATTTCACCGTTGCCGCCATCTTCCCGGCGCATGCGTATCTGGCCGCTTTCGCAGCCGGCTTCATCGCGCTGTTGCCGCAGCACCTGGCCATGATGGCCAGCTATAACAACGACCCGCTATCCGAGGCACTGCTCGCCCTGGCGGTGTTGCTGAGCGTGCGGATGGTGATGGGGCGCAGCGCCCCGACGACGCGCAATGTGCTCGTCCTTGCGGTCGTGGTCGGCCTGTGCTTTCTCACCAAGGCCCAGGCCTACCTCGCGCTGCCCGTGGCGCTGCTCGGCGTCTTCATGGCAACAAAAGAAAACACCCCCGACACCAATGACACCACCGCCACCCCCAGGACACAGCTCGGCCTCGCCCTGCTCGTGCTCGGCGTGAGCGTCTTGATCGGCCTGCCCTGGTGGCTGCGCAGCATTGCCCTGTACGGCGGCGCGGATTTCCTCGGCCTGCAGCGACACAACGAAGTGGTAGTCGGCCAGCCCACCACTGCCGACTGGATCTCGCAATATGGGGCGGTGGGCGTGCTGTCGCGCTTGCTGCAAACCACGTTTCAATCGTTCTGGGGGCAGTTCGGCTGGATGACCATCCCGATTGACCGGCGCTTTTACTTGCTCCTGCTCGCCTTCACGCTGACCTCGACGGCGTTGTTCCTCGCCTGGTGGCTGCATGGGCGGTCGGCGCGCAGGCATCTAGGCGGCCGGACGCAAACGCTCTCCGGCGCAGACCTTCACTCGCCGTATCTCGTGCTCACGCCGCGACAATCGCGGGCGCTCACGTTGCTGGCGTGGTTGGCGCTGTTCACCCTGCTGGCTTACCTTTGGTACAACCTGCAGTTCGTGCAGCATCAGGGGCGCTATCTGTTCCCGGCGCTCATCCCGATCTCGACGGCGCTGGCGTTGGGCTGGGGTTTCCTCTTCTCGCGCCGCCAGGCAATTGCTCGCTGGTTATGGCTGATCGTGCTGATCGGCCTGGCGGCTTTCGACGTATATCTGTTGTTTCGCGTCATCCTGCCACAGATGGGAGCGTGACCGCGGGACGGGAGGTTCTCATCCCGCCCCGCGGCGGCTGTCGTGCCCGGCAACCATCGCGTCCGGCGGCTTGCGATGCCGAATGCCCTCAGTTGCCGCGATAGACATCCACGGTGGCCGGCTGTTTGTTGATGAAGGGGAACCACCAGCGCGCGTGATGCGACCCTCGCCGGACGTCACTCGTCTTTCATTGTCACGTCGCGCCCTTTGCCGGCCTGGCGGCTCGGCCCGGCGACGTAGCCCATCTCCTGCAGCTCCTCCATCAGGCGCGCTGCGCGCGGATAGCCAATGCGTAACTTGCGCTGCAAGAGCGACGTGCTCACGTTGCCGCTCGTCCGGATGATCTCCATCGCCCGCTGCAACAGGTCGTCGTCGCCATCGTCCGCGTCGTTGCTGCCGCGGCCGCCCTTGGTGCTGCCCATCTGCTGGAAGCGTTCGGCGGCCAGCTCGGCGACGACCGTCTCCCACGGTGTCTCCAGCTCCGGCTTGTGATGCGCTACATGCTCGTCTTCCCCCGCAACCTCAAGGTCGCCCTTCGCGATCCTCGATTTCTCGCTCTCGATTTCTTTCTTCCACCAGCCGATCACCGCTTCGATCTCGCGTTCGCTCACGAAGCATCCTTGCAAACGGATCGGGCTGCCGTGTTCCGGGTTGAGGAAGAGCATGTCGCCGCGGCCGAGCAGCGATTCCGCGCCGACCTGGTCGAGGATCACGCGCGAGTCGGTGGCCGAGGCGACAGCGAACGAGATGCGGGCCGGGAAGTTGGCCTTGATCAGGCCGGTGACCACGTCCACGCTGGTGCGCTGCGATCCGGCTGGCCGCGGTGATCCGGATGACCGCCGGGGGGCAGCGGATGGTGGGACGCCAGGTCTTATGG
>JAIMBB010000229.1 GCA_023511655.1 Anaerolineae bacterium | reverse complement strand
ATGAGATTGGCCTTTCGCTTTGGTTTAATAAGATTGTGCCAGTTTCATGAGCATTCCGCAAAGTGTTAGCTACTCAGCCTCGCCCCTATAATGCCGCCCGGAAATTATTGTGGAGAAAACCGACGAAGAACTGGTGTTGGCCTGTCGGCGAGGTGACGAAGCAGCCTGGGAGGTGCTGGTGCGCAGATACCAGCGCTTAATCTACGCCATTCCCCGCCGCGCCGGCCTGGATGACGAAGCGGCTGCAGACGTCTTTCAGCGCACGTTCGCGCAATTGCTGAACAAGCTCGATGCGCTCGAACAGCCATCGCGCATAGGAGCTTGGTTGACCACAACGGCCAAGCGTGAATCTTGGCGCATGGCTCAGCGCGACCGGCTCACAGTGCCTTTGCCGACCGCCAGCAGCGACGAGGGAGACGATGAGCCGGCTGATTTGCGCGACGACGCCCCTTTGCCCGAAGAAGCGGTCGAGCAACTCGAGCAACAACATGCCATCCGTCTGGCGTTGCAGGCCATTGACGAGACCTGCCGCAAGCTGTTGACGCTGCTATTCTTTCGTCCGGAGCCGCCGCCCTACTCACAAATTGCCCAGACGTTGGGGATGAGCGAGGGTAGTATCGGCCCAATCCGTGCGCGGTGCTTGCAAAAACTGCGCAAACAACTGGACAGAATGCAATTCGATATTTGATCCGCGATCGCCATGCTTAGACAGGCGTAGGGTGAACGTATTTTTTTACGACCGATGGCGCTCTATTTGGTTGCAGAAGGTTGATATGGCAGACGCAAACGTGACCTATGAGCAACTGGTGGACTTGGCCGAAGGCCGCGTGCCGCAGGATCGGCGCGCCCCTCTGCTGGCTCGAGTGCAGGCCGACCCACAACTGCACACCGAGTATGTCCGCCTATTGCGCTTAATCAGCTTGATGCGCGCCGACGACAGCATAGATGCGCCTGAAGCCGTCTTGCAGCGTGCCATCAAATTGTTCCGCTCGCGGGTTGCCGAAGCGCGACCTGGTTTGTTGCGTCGGTTGGGCGCTCTGCTCACTTTCGACAGCGCCCAATCGCCGCTTGCAGTGGGCTTGCGCAGCACATCAGCCGGCCCACGTCAGATGTTGTTTAGCGCCGAAGCATACGATATTGACGTGCGACTGTCGCCTGCGGGGGAGAATGAATGGACGATCGTCGGCCAAGTGCTCGGCGAAGATACGTCTGGCGCAGTGCGGCTGAATCCGCCAGGTGTGCAAGCCGAGTTGAACGCACTGGGAGAATTTGCGTTATCGGCTGTTCCCGCCGGTCGTTACAGCCTTACGGTTGCGTTGCGTGGGCTGGAGATCGAGACTCCCGAATTCACAGTTGGTGCGATGCGATGAGGCATGAGATGATTGGCGCATGGATCATGCGACGTTGCTTGCACAACTCATCGCGACCGAACCTTTCGATCAACTCGAGCTGTTGGCTCGCTACCCCAACCTGTGTGACGTGAAGCTGGCTCGGGCGCTGCATGCTGCTGGCCAGGCTGCATGGAATAGCGAGCCAACCCGTATGCTGTGCGTTGCGTCGGCGTTGCGGGCGCTGGCCGAACGCACGTCCGACGCAGAAATCATCGCTTTGGCCGAGTGGATGGACGGCGTCGCTGCGCTTGTCGAAGGCCGAATGGAAAATGCGCTGATGCAGTTCGACCGCGCAGCGCAGCGTTTCGAGGCGCTGGGCTTACGAAGCGACGCAGCGGCTACACGTGTTCCCAAGCTTATGGCGTTGGGCATGCTGGTGCGCTTCGATGAGGCAATCGAAACTGGGTTGTGTGCCAGAGACCAGTTTGTCGCACTGGGCGATGAATTATCCGCCGGCAAAGCCGAACTCAACCTCGGCCACATCTACTTTCGACGCGATGCCTATGCTGAGGCCGAACGCTGCTACTGGCAGGCCTACGAGCGGTTCAGCCGGTTGCAAGATACCGAGCGTTTGATCGCCGTGCAGATCGCCCTCGCCGATGTGATGGCGTGGCAACATCGCTTCGGGGAAGCTGCGCGCTTATACGCCCAGGCTGAGGGTCGCGCCGAAGCGGTCGGGCTAAGTGTGTTGCAGGCAACCAGTGCGTTGAATGCCGGTCACCTCGCGCCGTTGCAGGGGCAGTACGACCGGGCGCTGCGCGATCTGGAACGCGCGCGACGACTGTACGAGCGCCTGGCGCTCGACAACGATGTGGCCTTGTGCGAGCAAAAGATCGCCGATGCCTACCTCCAGCTCAATCTGATCCCCGAGGCAATCGAGATTTATGCGCGCATTGTGCCGCGTTTTGCTGAGGCCGGCTTGTCCTTCGAACAAGCATGGGCCCTGGCGCACTTTGGCCGGGCCTTGTTGCAGGCCGGTCGCATCTCCGAAGCGCGCCGAATGCTCTCCAAAGCACGCACCCTCTTCTGTGAACAGGGTAATTCGGTGAGTGAAGCCATCGCGACACTGGCGCTCGCACAGGTTGAGTTTACCGAGTCGCGCTTCGATCACGCTGCCGACCTGGCTTGGCAGGCAGAAACAGCCTTTCAAACCGGTCGTTGGAGAAGTTGGCTCGGCGAAGCGCGATGGTTGCGAGCGGAGTGTGAACGGCGCGCTGGCAACATTCACAGTGCACAACGCTTGTTAGAAGCGGCATTAGACGAAGCTATCAGTATGCCACACATTGTGCAGCGCTGTCAAGCTGCGCTTGGGGCCATTGCTCTGTCGACCGGTGATTCCGCGCGCGCTGAAAAATACTTCATGCAAGCTGTAGCACTGGCCGAAAGACAGCGCGCCCGCTTGCCAGGCGAGGAATTCCGCGCTGCCTTCTTGGCTGACAAACTGGCGCCCTATGTCGGGCTGATGCGGTTGCATCTCGACGCAACGCCGCCTAACCTGATCAGCGCATTCGACTTTGCGGAGCGGCTGCGCTCCCGTACGCTGCTCGAAGCTGTGCGTGGCGAGCTGTCTGGCCGGAAGGCATCACCCGCTGAGGATGACGCATTGCTGAGACAAAGCGAGGCCCTCCGCGTTGAGTTGAACTGGCTATATGCCCAGCTACAGGCGGCGCTGAGTAGCAGATCAGACCCGGCTCGCCTCGAGCGGTTACGTGAGGCGGCGCAGGAGCGTGAGCGCAAACTACTCGACCTCCTCCGCCGTACTCAGCATGCGCGAAGCGTGCAAGTAGATGTGAATACCCCAGCAGTCTCGTTGTTGGCCTTGCATGAAGCGCTTGGCGAGCATACCGCCGTCGTCGCTTATACCGCACTCGACGATGATCTGATAGCTTTTGTCGTTGCCGACGGCCACCTGCACGTGCATCGCGGCCTTGCGAACATCTCACAGCTCGAGGCAACCATTGCCCAGTTGTCTTTTCAAATCGAGGCAATGCGCTACGGCGCTGAGCGCATGCGCATTCACCTGCCGCAATTGTTGAAACGCGCTCGACATTATTTGGGCCGACTTTATCAGGTGCTTCTGCGTCCGATCTTGTCTGGTCTCGGTGAGCGTCGGCTGGTGGTCGTGCCGGATCGCGCGCTGCACTACGTGCCTTTTCATGCATTGTGGGATGGTGAACAGTACTTGATAGAACAGCGCGAGGTGTGTGTCGTTCCTAGCGCTGCCATGTTGATGGCTTGCTTGTCCCAACCGTGGCGCAACCCGAACTGTGCTGTGTTGGTGGGCGTGCCCGATGCGCGCGCGCCGAAGGTGCAAGACGAGGTGATGGCCCTGGCGCAGCTCTTTCATTCATCACAACTGCTCATCGGTGATTACGCCACCCTCGCCGCTTTACAGAACCATGCCAGCCAAGCCGATGTGTTGCATCTGGCCTGTCATGGTCAGTTCCGGCCCGATAACCCGCTTTTCTCGTCCTTGATGTTGGCCGACGGCTGGTTGACCGTGCGCGATGCCTACCAATTGGAACTGCGCGGCACGCTGGTGACGTTAAGCGCTTGCGAGACCGGCATGAACAGGCTGGCCCCGGGAAATGAGATCGTTGGCCTGGCGCGTGGTTTCTTCGCAGCCGGCGCTTCCTCGCTTGTCGTGAGCCTTTGGGTGGTAGACGACGTGACAACGGTTGCGCTGATGGAACGCTTCTATGCTCGCCTATTGGCCGGCAATCGCCCGGCTGCGGCGCTGCGCGACGCCCAGTTACACGTGCTTCGCGAACAGCCACACCCATTCTTCTGGGCTCCCTTCGTCCTGTTTGGTCGTTGGTAGTAAAGCAGGCGCTGCGATCGGGGGAGAAACCGCAGCGCCCGGATGCACCGGTTGTTGCCGATACCGGTGTATAGAAAAGGAGCGCCTGCGTGACTCAAAAATACATGCATAAGCTCGCCGTCTGCCGAGGAAGCAGTTTTTGTTGTTGCTGTATTTTTGGGAGAGAACCTGGCTCTGTATAGGGCGGAGGTGCAGACTATGGATGCTGGGCAATTGACGAGGGTGTGCGGATTATGGCGCTGGCTGGTTGCGACAGCCTGCTCGGCGCTGCTGCTGGGTTCTGGTCAGCCTGTACATGCTGACGAGGATGGTTATGTTCCTGGAGAGGTGCTTGTCAGGCTTGCATCAGTCTCTGACTTGCCGGCCATAAGCGCTGCTTTCAACTTAAGTCTGCTGGGTCAGTTTGGCTCGCGTCCAATTTATCGCATGGCAATCGGCGATGGCATGCCGCCGCCGGTCAAAGCAGATGCCTTGAGGAATGACAGCCGGGTGGTTTATGCCGAACCAAACTACATCGGTCAGATTCCCGAGGGGTGCGGCAAGCGCAATCCTTGGGTGATCGGTGGCGATGCGGGAACCGTTGCCGCTCAATGGGCGCCGGGGGCCATTCGCCTGTCTGAGGCGCATGGCGTTCACCGCGGGGCAGGCGTGGTGGTGGCCGTGCTCGACACTGGTGTAGAC
>JAIMBB010000228.1 GCA_023511655.1 Anaerolineae bacterium | reverse complement strand
ATGTTTTTAAGCTTGCGCCGCGCACCAGGCGACCGGTCTGTTGCCGCAGTTTAACTGATGCCCTCGGCTTGCGCTCGCCGATATTCCGCTATCACGTCTCGGATGAATTGCCAGACGGCGGGCAGGACGAGAAGTTGCGCGCCTGGCGTCGCCAGCCGCAGGACGATCTTCGCCGCGCCTGTGCCGATCACGCCGACCATTCGGATCAGCAAGGCGCGGCGCGCCAGCGCCAGTTGCACATTCTGCCGGTGCAGCCGAACTTGATCGGCCGTCGCGTCGTGCCGCCATAGCGAGCGGAAGTCACCCGTCCAGCCAACGAAGGTGCGCGCGATCGTCACGCTGCCGGCGGATGTCTCGATGACCGCATAGTTCGACATCAGCTCGCGCACGCGCCGGAAGAACGCGTCGAATTCTTCTGCGATGGTCTGTGGATGGGCGAGCAGCCCCTTGGCCTGAGGCGCGCGAATCCTCTCCAACGCCTCGGCAAGCGCGTCTTCGGGCGAGGCCGGCTCGTTCAAAGGCGACTTCGGTTGTGGCGACTCGTCCGGCGCCCATACCTCGATGAAGCTGTCCAGGCGCTCGGTCGCCCGTTCGATGCCTTTGTGGTCTTGCAGCAGCACCGCGTCTTGTGCTTGCAAGTCCAGTTGTGCCGCTCGGACGTCGGCCGGGATCTCCCAATGCCAAAGCGCGCCGACCGCCGGCGAGCCGGTGGCGAGGTCTTTGGTCGCCGCTGCCCCGGTCGTCCAGGCACCGAACAACTCCAGGTCGGCGTTCATGACCGGCTGGTTCCCGACGCCTCGTCCGTCAGGCAGCGAAAGCGATGGCGGTGCTCGAACACAGTGTGTCAGAACCGCGCGCGTCAGAGACCGGATGTCTCCGGGGAACCCGGTTCCCGATCCGGTCTCCGATTGATCACGGTTTGCTGAACAGGGCGATCAGCCGTGTTGCCATCTCGGCCATCGAGCCGAGGAATTGAGCGCGGGTCGCCTGGGCTTCTTTCACCATCGTCATGTGGGCCACCCACAGCGTCTCGTTCAGCATGTCGTCTTTCTCGGGCAACACCACCTGCATGTCGCCATCGAAGGCGATGCGCGTGAGCGCGCGCACCTTGACCGGCCCGCTGAACTCGCCGGAGGCGAAATCGTAGCGCACCTGGCTCAAGTCGTCGGTGGCGAAGGTGCGCACTTCCAGGCTGCTCAGGTCGTTGGCGGTGCGGCTGAGCGAGTCGGTGAGCTGCCGGATGAACGATTTGAGCGCGTCGCCAAGCGTCTGGCCGGACAACAGGTCTTTGGCGGCGGCGGTCTCCAGGCTCATCGCTGCCAGGCTGGTCGAGGGGAGCACCATCGCCCGCAACTCGTCCAGGGCGGGATTGTCATCGAACTGTGGCCCGGTCGGTTCGCGCCTGGCTGGCAGTGGGGTGGCCGATGCGTCACTCGCGGATTCGGGATGAGATTGATTGCCGGTCTTTTTCGTGTTCATGATTAACCTCTCCACCGATAGTCGGTGGTGTTGATCGTCGCGCGGATGTCGGCTTGCACGCCCGGCTTGTCCACGATGCTGTAGATGTCGTCGCGCGACCAGCGATATAACAACAAACACTGGATCTGTTGTGCATGCGGCTGATCATTGTATCGGGCGATCTCCGCATAGGCTGCCTGAACCCAACCATTCTGCCCGCCGCTCCAGGGTTGTGCGCCGTGCGGGTTGGTTTCGGTAATATAAACCGGCTTGAGCCGGTGGCGCGGCGGAATCACGTCGAGCAACGTGGTGTAAGCCCGGAAGTGGTAATACTGCCAGCGCAACGGATCGTTCTGGAAGCGGTCGAGCGATGTGACCAAGTCGGGTGTGTAGCCGTGCGTGTAACAGTGCAAAGCAATGCCGTCCAGGTCGGTGATCGCCGCCAGCATCCGCTCGAAATACGCCAGACAACTCTGGCGCGGCCCCTGGAATGGGTCTATCGCCCCTGGCACCACGATCGCCCGTGGCTGGACGCTCTTGATCGCTGCGCGCACTTTGTTGAAGCAAACCGCGTAAAGCTCCGGCGTGATGGCATCGGCGGGATTGTTGCCCGGGTTCCAGGGATCCTGGTTTGGCCACTCGCGCGGGTTGTTCATCTCATTGCCGATCACCCAGATCAGGTTGCCGCGTGAGTTGAGCACCCAACGCCGACACTGCTCGGCGAACGCGTCGTACTGCGCCGGCACCGGGATAGTGCCGCTGCCGCCGTAGTCGTTGTTTAGGCGCGCAATCACGCCGTAGCCGCTGCGCGACCAGCCTTCATAGTTGAAGCCCTCGCCGTTCACGACGCGGTGGGTGAACAGCACCCAGCCGGTCTTTCCGCTGCCCGCGAACAGGTCGCGATCGAAGGGGTCGTGCAGGCCGTAGTTCCAGGCGCAGATGCCGAAGGGCAGCGGCGCGTCTTCCACCTTGACGCGGCTATCGGCGAAATCCGGGGCGCGCACCTGTGAACCGCGCACGAAGCCGTGCTTGAAGGCGAACGATTCGACCTGGACGAAGGCTCCATCGTCGCCGATCTTTCCCCAGTCGCTGGGATTGATCAGCCGCAGAGGCGTGCCGGGCGTCACGCGCCAGTCGCTCTCGCTACTAGCGCTCGCGTTAGCGCTCGGCGAGTTTCGCAAAGGCGCCTCGACGCTGGCGAACACCACGCCTTGCGCCTGCACCTCCGGGCCGGGCAGGAAGGTGGTTTGCAGCACCACCCACTCCGCCGCCACGAAGCCGATGACGCCGTCCAGCGTGGTCACGTTGAGCCATTGACCGGGCTGGCCGAGTTTGGGCAGCGCTATTTCCAGCGGTTCGCGCAACAGCAGCAACGTGCCGTGCGGCAGGATTATCTTCACGCCGGCGGTCAGGCTGGGAGCATCGCGCAGGCGTAGCCCAGCCTGGGCGATCACCCGCAGCGCAGGCCGCGCATCCGGCTCGGTCAACGCGACGAGTGCCTCATCAAGCGCTTTGCCGATGGGCGGCCGGCGCGGCTTCGGCGCGCGTAACAGTTGCGCCTCCACGTCTGCCACGCTCACATAGCCGACTCGCTGCGGCCTGCCGACGAGCACCTTGATCCAACTTGAGCGGCCGGCGTCGCGCGTGCGCAGGCGCGTGCGCAGCTTGCGCTCCAGCCCGGCTTCGCTCCCCAGCGCTTCGAGTTTCGTTCCCCCTTTGACGTGGACCAGCACCGCGCGCTTTCGCGCATCGCCGTAGATTGTGACGCGCCGGCGCGACTTCCTGGTCAGCACGAAGACCTTGGCGCGTAGCGGGGGTTGCACGGCTGAATCCACGTCGAGTTCGCGCGGGCCGCGACGTCGAGCCGGTGGGGGCAGCGATTTTGTCACCGCCACTTCGCGGGCATGCACATACCAGGCAGCCACCCAACCGCGCGTGCCATCCGGTGCCGCCACATTCAGCCACTGGTTATACACGCCGATCTTCTGGCGGGCCGAACTCACCGGCTCCAGCAAGGTCAACGTCGTCCCGGCCGGCAGCCGCTGTAGCACCTGTGTGCCGATTGCGCCGGCCTGGTTGCGCAGCGCCAGCCCGCCGGCGGCGTGGATGTCCGGAACGTCATTGACCACGATGACGGTGGTAGTCTCGACCGACGGCAGGCCGTCGGGCGGGCGGAAGTTCGGGTTATCGTAGAAGGCGCAATAGGTGATGATCTGCGCGGGCGAGCCGGCGAAACCGTAGCGCTGGGTGAGCCAGGCGCTCTGCTCGACCGGCCATGGCCATGGATCGTGAATCAGATAGTCGCCGCCCTGGCGCGCGTAGATGAGCACCCAGTGATTCTGGAAGCCGGCGCTGGGCGACATGTCCAGTTCGGCCACGACCGGCTTGCCTGCATCGAGCGCTGCGTCAATCTCCGCCATCGGCGCCGGGACGTTGCGGCAGTCCACCAGCCGGTTCAGCTTCAGGCCCGGCAGGGCGCGCGGCAGGCCGAACCACGCGATCAGCGCGCCGAAGAAGCCCTGGTTCGTGCCTAGCGCCTTCAGCTTGTCGTTCAGCGTGGCCGGCGTCTCTTGAAAGCCGAATCCGTTGGCCAGCATGGTCAGACAGGTGAGCGTGCAACCGTCCGAGCCAATGGTGCGGCCTTCGTTGGTGAAGCCGAGCAAAATGTCCTTCCAGCGCGGGTCGCGTTGCGAGAGTGGCAGAGTGTTGAACATGGTGGTGATGCGATCTCCTTCGTTTGCGAATCGGAATTGACCGTTCACCACGATCAACGCGCGATTGGGACGATCTTCGCCCGGCGGGGCGTCGTCGTCGAAAAGACCGAGCGACTCGAGCAACGTCGGCTTGAAAATAAAGTCGAGCAGCCCAAAGTTGCGTTTGGGCACGCGGCGCAGGTAGAGGTATTGGAAGACCTCGATGCCGGTGTCGTTGGCGATCACCGGAAACCGGATCCACTGCGTGCCGGTGGACGCATCCACCGATGGGACGCCGGGTTGCACGGTGACTTCGTCGCTGCCAGAGCCGATGCGCTTGTGATATTGCAGGGCTGCGCGCAGCGAATCGCCGCCCCATTTGTCGTTGATCTCGCTGCGCGCGCGGCCCGGGCCGGCGTTATAGGCCAGCCCGGCCAGGGCGACGAAGCCGTTGAAGCGATCGAGCTGCTCCTTGATGTATTGCCCGCCGGTAAGCACCTGGACAAGCAGGTGCTTTTGCTCGAAAGCCTGCGCGAAGCGCGCGTCGAGGTCTGAATCGCTGATGGTGGGGTCGTCGTCCAGGCCGAGGGCAGCCAGCTTGAATCGGCGAGGCAGGCGCGCGATCACGGCGACCCGCGTGCCGGGCGTCACCTGCAATACGCCGTCGCGCGAGTTCACATTTGCGCCCTCGACGGCGATGAACGCTTTGAGCAACAGCGGCGGCAGGCCGAGCAACTCTGCGGCGCGGTTCGTCGCGTCGAGGAGAGCTTGATGCTTGGGCACGCGGGAAGATTACTTGAGATTGGGGGGCGACGCAAACGTCTGGTCTGTTCGTCTGCCTACCTGAGCCTGCCGCCTCCGCGCACCTGCTTCTTCAACTGCTCCATGCGGCGCAGCCGTTTACGCTCCTGAGCGGTGGGTTGGGGGGCGGATGGGAGTGGCTTCGGCGGGGGCGCCGGCTCTTTAAACA
>JAIMBB010000227.1 GCA_023511655.1 Anaerolineae bacterium | reverse complement strand
GCACCGCTGGCGACCGATCCATCCTCATTGAAGGCAACATGATTGCTGCCATCGAACCCGCCGGTCAACCCATCTCCGCTTATCAGCTACCGATCAGCGAAGTGATCAACGGCCGCGGCCTGCTCGCCATCCCTGGTCTGATCAGCGCGCACACGCACTCGCCGGAGAACTTCATGCGCGGTGCGACCGAGCGCATGCCGCTGGAGCCGTGGCTGGTGTGGCTATACGGCACATGCGGCGAATACACCGCGCGTGATCACTACCTGTGCGCGGCCATGAGCGCTATCGAAATGCTGCTCGGCGGTGTGACCGGCACGCTGGATCACCTGTGGCACGGTGGGCCGTGGAAGCGCGACTATCTGGATGCCGCCATACAGGCCTACCGCGACAGCGGCATCCGCGCGACCGTCGCGCCGATGTACGACGACCATGACTACGTGCTCGACGCAGCAGATGCGCTTGGTTTTGATCTACGCGGTAGCGTGTATGGACAATCGCACGGCGGCTATCGCCCCGACCGCGATGACTACCGGCGCGGCGTGCTGCGCGACAACCTGGCCCTGTTCGACGACTGGATGCGCGACTGGCACCGCAGCGACGACGGTCGGCTGCAGACTTTCCTTGGCCCGGCCGCCGGCCAACTGGTAACGGCCGAATGCCTGCGGTGGTCGCTCGAACTGGCACGCAAACACGGCGCGGGTGTGCACATGCATTGTGTCGAGACGCGCGTGCAGGATTACTGCATCCGCCGCGCACACGGCAAGACCGTGATCCACTGGTTGTATGACGAAGGGCTGCTCTCGCCGGAGGTCACGCTGCCGCACAGCGTGTGGATCCGCAGCGCGGCCGACCTCGACCGGCTGGCCGAGCGCGACGCCATTCCGGTGCACAACCCGGCAGCCAACCTCAAGCTGGGCAGCGGTCTGATGGCAATGCGCGAGATGTTGGACCGCGGCATCACTGTGGCGCTGGGCGTGGACGGCGCGTGCAGCAGCGACAACCAGAACATGTTTGACGCCATCAAGCTGGCCGCGCTCATCCACAACCTTAAAAGTCACGACCCAAAGACGTGGATCAGCGCGCGGGAAGCATTCGAGGCCGGCACGATCGGCGGAGCCGCAGCGATGCTGATGAAGGATCGGTTAGGCAGTTTGAAGGTCGGAATGGTGGCGGACATCGTCTTGCTCGACACGCACAACGCCACGCTGGCGCCGATGAACGACGCCTACGGCATGTTGGTGCACTGCGAGACTGGCAGCAGCGTAAAGCACGTCATCGTCAACGGGCAGGTCGTCGTGCGCGACCGCAGGCTGCTGACGATGGATGCCGATGCGCTGGTTGCGGAGTTCTTCGAGCGTGTAGATGCGCTGCCCTTCCGCCATCCGCTCGATGCGAAGACGCAACGAGACGTGAACGACACACAGGCGTTCTGGTGGGAGGTGATGCGACGGGTGGAACAGGGCGAGTAGTGCCGATCACACGGACTTCAGCCAGGCGCATTTCTGCAGGCCGATGTACCCGCCCGCTGCTCGGCGCCCGCTGCTCGGCGCCCGCTGCTCGGCGCCCGCTGCTCGGCGCATACGAAATTGGCGGCCACACAGGGCCGCCTCTATGAGAAATGCACCCTCTTCAGCAGCCGGAGTGCTCAGGCGCTCCGGTTGCCGGCATGGATATCACTTCACCGCGATCGGTGCATACGCCCGTGCCAATAACCCGCCGAACTCCACGGCCCCGATGTCGCAGGCGTCCGGCCGCAGCGCGTAACGTTGATCGAAGAGGCTACAGTTTGTCGCAGCGTTGATGAGTGGGCTGCCGGCCAACGGCAGGTGAAACGCGGTAAAGCTGACCTGACGCGGCCCGAGCTTTGGATCCAGGCCTAGTCCGTTCTGATCGCCCGGTCCGGCCAGCGCGCAACTGTTGTCGTTGCTGTGGTTGTATCCATTCGAGGTGACAGGCGTCCCGTCACCGTCGCAGTTCAGGTAGCCCGGGTTGTCCAACACGCTGTTGCGCATCAATGTAATTTCGCCGGCGCCGAAATTGAACACGCCGTTGGTGTTGTTCTTCAGCGTGACGTTCACCAGCTCCAGCATACCGTTGTTGAAGATGCCGCCGCCCTTGCTATCGCTCGCGACGTTGCCGCTGAACGTCGTATTCACCACGCGCACCGGCACACCGACGCCGGAGACGTTGAGCGCGCCGCCCTGAGATACCGCCGTGTTGTCGGTGAACGAGGCGTGCTGCACAGTCAGCCGCCCGCCGGAGCGCCCCAAGCCGGCGCCCGAAGCGGCCGTGTTGTTATCGAAGGCAGCGTGAGTCACCGTGATGACGCTGCTGTCGTTGTTCATGTACAGGCCGCCGCCAAACATCTGAGCCTTGTTGGCGGAGAAGGCAGTGTTGATCACCTCGCCCAGGGCGCTGCTGCCCACAAACAATCCACCGCCGTAGCGTGCCTCGTTTTGCGTGAATAGGCTGCCGGTCACCGTGATGTTCCCCAAACTGGCAATCGCCCCGCCATAGCCAACACCAAGCGGCACCTGGTTCTTGCTGAACGTTGCGCGATTGACGACGAGGACGCCACCGGCAGCGTTATAGATCGCCCCACCGTTGCCGGACGCGCTGTTGCGGTCGAAGATCACATTCGCCAGGACGGTGATGCCCTGGTTGTAAATCGAGCCGCCATTGGCAAAGTTCCCACGCGTCAGGGTGAGTCGTTGCAGCGTCAGGCGCGCACCGGGCTGCACCAGGAAGTGTTGGCGCAGGTTCTCGCCGTCGAGCGTGATCAGGCCGCCTCCGTCAACCGTAGTGTCGGCAGTGATGACGTAGGTGTTCGAGACGATGGTGACCGGGCTGGGCCCACAGTTGAAGGTGACCAGCCCGCCGCCGGTCAGCGCGGTTTGCAGGGCGCTGCTGGTGCAACTGGCCGGCGTGCCTGTGCCCACCACGCCACCGGAAGCCGCCTCGCCCTCCGCACGGAGAATGCCTGTTCGAGGCATCACAGATGAGGCAGCCAACACGGCGACGATCAGACTTCGCGCCAGGCCAGCGCGGACGAAGGTACCCACGGGCGAAATTTTGGCAGAAAGGCGCTCCACCGGCAAATGTGCCGTCGGCTAATGTGCCGCCGGCTCAATCTACCGGGCTATGCAACGCCGCGGCAAAGGTTAGCGTTCCGTAATCACCTCGTCCAGCAACGCATCATGCGGTGCGATTGGGATGGCGTCTGCGCATTGCAGGCTGAACGCCAGGCCAATCTTTGGCACGCCCGGGCGAAGGCGCTTGAGGAAGCGGTCGTAGTAGCCGGCGCCGTAGCCGATGCGGGCAACGCCGTTCCCTTGCGGGAGAGGAGAATAGGCTACAAGCGGCGCAAAGACCAGGTCTATTTCGTCCAGCGGCACAGACCGAATGACCTTCGGTGTGCGCAGGCCCCACGCACCGAAATCGAAGGCTGCCTCATCGAGCGAGGTGATCAGTGTGCAGGGCGTGTCATCGCTGCCCTTCACGAACACCGGCACGACCACGCGCTTGCCGTCGGCGAAAGCATCTTCAATGATCGCCCGCGTATCCACTTCGCTCTGGAACGACAGGAAGATGTGGAGGGTGCGCGCAGAGCGATAGGCCGACAACGACAGGGCCTGCGCGCAGATGCTCCGGCTCCACTCGGCGCGCAAGCCGGGCGGTATGGCATCGCGCCGGGCGCGAATGCATTTGCGGATGGCGGATTTCGACTCGGCCACACTGCGATTGTAGGCCACGTGTCTCCACCGATTGCCCCATCGCGGGCACAAACACCATCCCGCATCCACCACAACGCGCCGTTGGGGCGGGCCTCTGCGGCATGTTTCCGCCCACCGATGGGCAGCTTCCGCGCGCTGCCGGTCGCGTATAGTCTACGCCCTCGACAATGACACATCGCATTCTCGTCATCGGCTGCGCGTCGCTGGATACGTTGCACATCGGCGGGCGGACCTATCACACCATCGGCGGCGCGGGTCTGTATACCGCCCTGGCGGCGCGCTGCGCCGGCGCACATGCCACTCTGCTCGGCCCCAGGCCCTCTCCGCTCCCTGCGTTGCTGGCCCCTATCGCTCAACGGCTGGAGTGGATCGGCCCCGAAGCAGCGCCGGACGCCTTGCCCCACCTGGAGATTGTGCATCACGGCGACGGCAAGGCGACGCTGGTTGGTGCATCGTGGGGCGCGGAGTCACAACTGGCGACCACCCACCTGCCCGACGACCTGTCGCGCTTCGACTTTGTGCACATCGCTGCGCTCAGCTCGGCGCACAAGATGCTGGACTTCCTGCGCGCCTGCCGCGAGCGCGGCGCATCGCGCATCAGCGCTGGCACCTACTACCGCATCGTCCAGAACGAGCCGGCCACCGTGCGCGCCATATTCGAACAGGCCGACCTGTTCTTCATGAACGAAAACGAAGCGATCGGCCTGTGGGGATCGCTGCGCGTGGCCGGCCGAATATCCACCCGCACGCGCGAAGGCGCCCTGCTGTTCATCACGTTCGACAAACGCGGCGCCATCGTGATCGCCGGCGATCGGGCCACGCCGCTGCCCGCCGACCCGGCCGATGAGCTCGACCCGACCGGCGCAGGCGACACCTTCTGCGGCGCGACGCTGGCCGGGATGGCGCGGGGCGACGACCCGATCACCGCCGCTGCCAACGCAGCGGCGCTGGCGGCGCGCAAGATCGAGCACGTCGGGCCGACCTTTCTGCTCGGATTGCCGCTGCTCTAGCGCAGCCCGATCGAAGGCGGCCATCGGCAGCCGATCGTGGAGAAGCGCACCCGCGCACGAGACGCCAAGCATCGAACATGAGGGCCAATCGTAGAGCAATTGCCCGCCGCCCGCCGTAAAATCCTCGTGCCAGGCAAACTGTCACGTGAACAATCCAATGCCATGAACACCAACCGACACCCGACACCTGCTTCGCTCAAAGGGCTTGGCCTGTGCGTGCTCGTCGCCGCGCTCGTCGCCGGTGCGCTGCCCGCCACCACTGCATACACACAAGGCGATTCGCCTCTGCCCACGCCGCCGCCGCTGGCCGAGGGTGACGAGGTGCGCATGGTGGTCGAGGGGATCGGTGAGCTGACCGCTCGGGTCGGTGCACCCGTGATCGCCCCGCCGCTTCCCGGCGCCCG
>JAIMBB010000022.1 GCA_023511655.1 Anaerolineae bacterium | reverse complement strand
CGGCCCGCCTGCATGAGGCCCGGGCCGCCTAGATGGCTGGCTCCTCCTCCCATTCGCCCCAGACGTCGCGCAGGGCGTCGCACATCTCGCCGACAGTCGCGTAGGCGCGCGCGCAGTCGAGGATGGGGTACATCGTGTTACCGTCGCCCGCCGCCGTCTCGCGCAGGCGGTCGAGCGCCCGCCTGACCCGATCGTGGTCCCGGGTCCGCCGCACCTCCTCGAGGCGGGCGATCTGCCGCTCTGCGACCCGCTCTTCGATGTAGAGGATCGGCACGGGGGGCTCCTCCGCTGCCGTGAACGCGTTCACGCCGACGATGATCTTCTCCCTCGACTCGACGGCCTGCTGGAAGCGGTAGGCGCTCTCGGCGATCTCCCGCTGGGGGTAGCCCCGCTCGATGGCGGGGATCATGCCGCCCATCCGGTCGATCGTGTCGAAGTAGGCGTAGGCGCCGTCCCGCATGTCGCGCGTGAGCCGCTCGAGGAAGTACGAGCCGCCCAGCGGATCGACGACGTTCGCGACGCCGCTCTCGAAGGCGATGATTTGCTGCGTGCGGAGCGCCAGCGTGGCGGCCTCGGCCGTCGGCAGGGCGAGGGCCTCGTCGAGCGAGTTCGTGTGGAGCGACTGCGTGCCGCCGAGCACCGCGGCGAGCGCCTGGATGGCGGTGCGGACGACGTTGTTGTAGGGCTGCTGGGCCGTGAGGGAGACGCCGGCGGTCTGCGTGTGGAACCGCAGCTTCCACGAGCGCTCGTCGCGGGCCCCGAAGCGGTCCCGCATCACCTCGGCCCAGATGCGCCGGGCCGCGCGATACTTGGCGATCTCCTCGAAGAAGTCGTTGTGCGCGTTGAAGAAGAACGATAGCCGCGGGGCGAATTCGTCCACGTCCAGCCCGCGCGCCATCGCCCAGCGCACATACTCGAAGCCGTCTGCCAGGGTGAAGGCCAGCTCCTGCGCGGCGGTGCTGCCGGCTTCGCGGATGTGATAGCCGCTGATCGAGATGGTGTTCCACAGCGGCATGTGCTGCGCGCCGAACTCGATGGTGTCGGTGACCAGGCGCATCGAAGGTCGCGGCGGGAAGATGAATTCCTTCTGCGCGATGTACTCCTTGAGGATGTCGTTCTGCAGCGTGCCGCCGAGTTTGTCCCTGGGGATGCCGCGCTTCTCGGCTGCCGCGATGTACATCGCCCAGATCACCGCGGCGGGCGAGTTGATAGTCATCGAGGTGGTGATCCTGTCCAGCGGCAGGCCGTCGAGCAGCACTTCCATATCGGCCAGCGAGCAACACGCCACGCCGCAGCGCCCGAATTCGCCGCGCGCTTCCGGCGCGTCGGTGTCGTAGCCGTAGAGCGTGGGCAGGTCGAAGGCGATGCTTAGGCCGGTCTGGCCATGCTCAAGCAGATATCTGAAGCGCGCGTTGGTCTCTTCTGCCGTGCCGAAGCCGGCGAACATGCGCATCGTCCACAGCTTGCTGCGATACATCGTGGGATGGATGCCGCGGGTGAATGGATATTCGCCGGGCTGGCCGATGTCGCAGAAGTAATCCGTGTCGGCGATGTCGAGCGGGGTATACAGGCGACGGATCGGCTCGGATGATGTGGTGATGAATTCGTCCGTGCGCTCCGGCATACGCGTGGACGAGCGGTGAAGCGCAGTCGCCTCCCAGTGCGTCAGTCGGTTGCGGAGTTCGTCGAGAAAGTGACGATCAAACATCGCGGTTTGTCCTCCACGGATTGCGGCCTTTCGACGTCAACAGCGACGATGAAAGGCGATATATCCAGCCACGGGAGAAACGAAGCAGAGATGTAGGGGCACGATCCAGAGCTTGTGGGTCACTCTGAGCAGTGAGACCGGAAGAGCGCGCGTCCAATCTCTACACAGCGTCATGACTATTTGGTTACACGTGTCCGCGTAAATGTGGGGCTCATCCATCGCGCCGGACGACATGGTGCGGCGTTGTCGGCCCTCTGCTTCGTATCGGGTCAAGCCCCGCTGAACGTGAACCGTTACACCAGTATTGTAGCCGGTTGGGCTGGTCACAATCAAGACATGTTGTCGGATGCACACGTGGGTGGGAAGCTGCCGCTTGCCGGGGAGACCAGCGAGGCGGCGTCGGCAAGTCGGCACGCCGGCGAGTGCTCCGTGCAGAGCGGCATGGACACGATTCGTATCCGCGGCGGGCGCGATCTGCGCGACTTGTCTTGATGGATCAGTGCTGCTCTGCTATCGCATGAGGCGGATGAGGAGTACAGCGACGCCAGCCAGCGCAAGCGCGCGAAAGACAAACACAGCGACGCGGTTGTTCAGCCTCGCCAGCAACAAATGCACGGCACCGAGCACGATCGCAGCGACGGCAACCTCGAAGCCAGCGCGTGGAAAGACCATCAGATAGGTGGATGCTACGCCGAGAGCGGCGATGGCAACTACCAGAAATCTTGGGGGAACGCGATCAGCCAGATCGGAAAGGCAGCGGGCGCCTTCAGGGAGCGAAATGCTGCTCACCCACTGCTGCCTGCGGGACGGGCCATGCGCGGCGCTCGGCGTAGTATGCCTGGCCGGCGCAATGCCGGCACAACGTGCGACCCCCTGTCCTCACCTCGCGCTCGTTGATGATCTCCTCACCGCATTGCTGGCAGGTGACGCGCACATGCGGCCGGCTCAGCAACTGCCGCACCGAGACGAGCAGCTCGACTTCGGCGCAAGCGAGCAGCACATCATCCGGCAGCCGCTGATACGCTTCGAGCTGCGCATGCCAGCGGCTGCTCAAGTCGGGGCAGAGCGCCCGCGCCAGCGTGCGAACGGTCGGCTGCGGCCACATGCGCAACCCCACGCTCGGATCGCCGGCCGTATCCACGAACGTCACCGCGACTTTGCCCTGATCCATCAATCGCAATGTGCGATGGCCGAGCGAGCAACCGGTCGCCACCATCACGCCGTCGGCAAAACAGCCATCCGTCTCCACCAGGGCGAGCAGGCGTTTGTCCCTGCCGCGCTGCGGCAGCGATATACCCAATAACCGCCCGGCCAGCTCCCCCATGCGCAGGCCGAGGATCTGGCGCGGGCAGATGTGATCATGCAGACGAAGTAATTCGTCGCGATAGCGATCGAGTGTAAACATACCGGTCAGTCACCTTGCGGCGTCCGGGCGCTTATCGCTTCCTGTGCCCAGGACAGCGCCGTCATCATCGCCGGGAAACCGATCGTCGTCACGCCGAGGAGCACGGCGTGGATGACCTCATCGGCCGATGCACCTTCCTCGAGCGCACGGTGCGCGTGTGACTTGACCGCGCTTTCGCTGCGTTGCGCCGCAGCCATGCCGAGCTTGATCAGTTCGCGCGTCTTCGCATCGAGCGGGCCGCTTTCGGCCGCCGCCGCACCTAATTTGTCGTAGGCGCGCCACAACCGGGCGTGATCCTTCTTGAATTGCCGATAGCTTTTGGGCAGGTTAGACATGGCAGGGTCCGATCAGACTTTGATTACCTTCACCTGCGTATCATAAAACACCGCGCTGCCGCCCACCGGATCGAGCAGCGTGGTGTTGGTCACCAGCGGATCAGTGCGCATGGTGGCGTTGGCATGGAAGCCTTGTATGCGCGACGGGTCGCCCGGCAGGGTCTGACCGTTGATGGTGATCGGTTGTGCGCCATAGGCCCAGTGTCCGAAGCCGAGTGCGAAGCTGACCACGCCTGGTCGAATGCCCTGCACGACCTTGAGCCGGCCGACCATGTCTACCTTGGAGCCATTGCCCAGGTTCCAAACGCCGTCCGGGTTGGTTGCCGAGAGGATGCGCACGCGGTCGCCGTCTTTCAACCCGCGCGCGGCGGCGTCCTGCGCGCTCATGATCACGGCATTCTCCGGCATCAGCGCGCGTAACCAGTAGTTGCCCGGGGTGCGGCTCTTGGTCATAGCAATCTCGCGGTGTGTGATCAACTTCAGGTCGAACCCTTCCTTTGAGTCGTCTATCACCTGACCGTCGAAGCCCGTGCCCGGCTCGATGTAGGTGGCAATGGGCGAGATTGGTTTGCCGGTGCCAGCGTGCTTCACGCCGACGTTCTTTTCCAGATACAGGTTGACGAGTTTGCCAAACTTGGCGCCGGTGGGCACGATGTAGGGCTCGTCGAACGAACCCGGTCGCACCCCATCGCCAGGATAACCTTTCTCATACGCCTGGAAGCGCCCACCACGGCTGAGCACGGTGACCACCTTCGGCCAGAGCGCATCGCCAACGATCCGGCGCCAGCGTTCAGGATCGAACACGGCCCTGGGCAGATGCTTGCGCGCTTCGATGAACAAGCGCATCTCTTCTTCGCTGGCATCAGGCACGGCATCGCTGCCGTCTTTCTTTTCACCAAACGCCAGGTTGGCCACCATGCGCAGGTAAAGGTCATCCGGATGGGTGAAGTCCACACCCTCGCCCAGGCCGTTTGGCCCGAAGTTAGGCAACCCTAGCTTCTCGGCCATCGCCAGCAACAGGGCTTCCCACTGCAGCGCCATTTCCTGGCCATATACCGTGACCAGGCCGGGGATCGGCGCGATCGTCGGCTGACGCACCCCCTGCACCTTGAAGGTGATCGAGGGATGCGAACCACTGAACTCCCAGCGCTCCAAAAAGGTAACGTCGGGGAAGATGTAATCGGCATACATGCTGGTCTCGCCGACCACAATGTCGCACGCCACAAACAGCGGGACTTTGTTGACATCGCGCAGGATTTCGATCCATGTATGGCCGGCCGGCAGCGAGTACACCGGCGATCCCATATACATGAAGACCGCCTTGACAGGATAAGGATAGGCATCTCCGGCCGAAGGGATGATCTCCTGATAGACGTCCGACGCCAGCGGGTACCAGTTGCGTTTGGCCGGGTAGCCGGCGAAGATGGTCGTGTCCTCGTACTTCACCTCGTGGCGAATCAGGCTGATGCCAAAGGGCGACAGAGCGCCGGGATTTGCCTTGCCCAGGATGAAGGGGCCTTCGGCCTTCGTGCCGCCCATGTCATAGGTGCTGGCAAAGACCTGGCCGCCACGCCAGTCGTAGCTGCCGATGAGCAGGCCGAGCGCATTCCAGGCCAGCACATTGTAGTAACCGTTGGTGTGTTGACTGACGCCGCGGTGGATGTCTATCGCTGCGTTCTTGCCGTGCGAGGTGTACTCCCGCGCCAGCTCGACGATGTCCTGCGCGCGGATGCCGGCGATCTCGGCCCATTCCTCGATGGACTTCTCGCTGGCCGACTCATACAGGATCTGCAGGCTGCTCTTCACCTCGAAGTCGCCCACCTTGCCATTCACCAGCAACTGGCCGGCTTCGACGATGCGTTCCTCATCGTTCGGATCGAACAGGACCGGCGCGCCGTCTCGGTCAAGCACCACAAACGGGTCGGTGTTGAAGACAGTGCCGTCTTTCGTCACGTAGGTCACGATGGTCTGGTCGTCTTTCTTCTCTTCTTTCTTTTCGACCAGCTTCAGATCGCTGCCGCGCAGGAACTTGCCCGGCTTGCCGTCGGTGATCTTCACCAGCCACGCGGCGTTGCTCCAGGTCGGCTCGCCCGCGTTTTTGGCAGCAGCTTTGTTGGCGTCGGCCAGGTATTGCGCGTCGAAGCGCTGGTTGGCGATGATCCATTGGATCATGCCCAGGGCGATGGCTGCCTCAGTGCCTGGCTTGTTCGGCAACCACTTCCAGGCCTTGCCTGCCAGCTTGGAGAGGCGCGGGTCAATCACGACATACTTCATTTGACCTTCGGCTGCCCGCGGGGTGATGCGTGGCACACGGTTGGTCGGGCCATAGTTGCCTTCGAACGGTGATGCGCCGACGAAGATGACGAAGTCGGCGCTGGCCGTATCACCCTGCCAGTAGGCCTTGGCGCCACCGGTGAACTTGCTGCCGTCCCACTGGTCGCTCATGCTCTTGCCGGCAAAATACAGGCTGCCCTGGCATACCGTGGTGTGACCATGGGTGTTGGTGGTGCCCAGGCCGGCGCGGAAGAAGCGCAGCGCAATATCGCTCCGCCCGCCTTTCTGCCGCCCCCAGAAATACAAGATCTGATTGTTCTTCGGCCCCAGGTCGGGGTGATCCGGATCAATCATCTTGTCGAGGTGATCGGCGAAATCAGCCTTGAACTGCTCCACGAGTGCTTTCTTCTTTTCGCGGTCCTTTTCAGCCCAGATCTTTTTGATGGCTGCGTCCATCGCTTTCATCACTTTGGCGTCGGTGAGCGCGCGCAGCGACTTCAAGCCCTCGATCTGGCGATCCTCTTCGCCCGGCACGTTGGCGAAGAGCTTGCCGCCGTTGACGATCTCCGCCACAGCCTGGTCGAAGTCAATCGTCACCCACTTGTTCTCCCCACGCTTGCCGGCGCGCTTGAGCACTTTGACCAACCGATAGGGATCGTAGGCGCTCTGCAAGCCCGCCTGGCCCTTCGGGCACAACGGCGCATCAATACGGGCGGTGTCGGTGATGGGCGTCTGGTAGTCCAGGTGCGGCACCAGGTTCCAGGGGGAGAAGGGATTGCCGTCAATTTTTACAGCGACGCCGTCTACCAACTTGACCTTGATGCCACATTGGGTATTGCACTGCTGACAGACCGAGTAGATCTGCTGGGCGGGGTTGGCCAGCGGGTAGTTGGAGCCTTCGCCGGCGGCGGCCAGCACGGCGCTCACCTTCGGCAAAGCACCCAAGAACGCGCCTCCGCCAAAGGCAGCAGCGGCTTTCATGAAGTCACGTCGGCTCAGGGCGTGATCGTCGCATCGTGCGTTTCGCCCTGTGTCTGTCCTAGTCTTCGTAATCGTTGTCATCGTGTCACCTCGTTGCTTTGCTTCAAGAGCGGCAGAAGGTCGGTGCCGAGCAGGAAAGCCAGTGTGGACAGTCCAACCACCCCCACGGTGACCGACCATTCCATCAGGCTGGGTGCGTAGTTGAAGTTCAAGTGCGGCCCATGGAAGGCGTCAATCAGCCCTTTCAGTTCGGGGATGGCCAGAGCGGGGAAGATGATGTTCGAGCGCGCGACGGCGAAGCCGATCAGCACGCAAACTCCTATCAACCCTACCAGGAAAGCGCTGCGCGAGATGCGCGGCACCAACAGCACAAACAGCGGGATGAGCATGCCGAGCAGCAACTGCAAACCCCAGAACGCCCAGGCGTACGGCCCGAACAGGATCAAGTTGACGCCTTCCACAGCATCCGGCACGCCGCTATACACCGCCAGCGAGAAATCCGTCCACAGGTAATATGCCTTCACCAGGATCAGCACGATCATGGCGATGGACAGCACGCGCAGGCGCTGGCTGCGTATTTCGCTTTCGGGCGTGAACCAGCCAATGACAATCATCATCACTGCCACGCCGGAGGTGAGCGAGAAAATCGGGAACTGAGCGGGCAACATGCCGTTGTGCCAGCCCGGCCGGCTAGCGTTCACACCCAGCAACGCGCCCACACCGCCGCTCAGGAAGATGGCCAGGAACAGGCCGATGCCCATCGTCAGCTTCATGGACAGCCCACCAGGCCAGCGCGCAGCCAGGATCAGAGAGACGATGACCGTGAGTAGAAAGAGGCTATATCCCCACACCAGTTGCGCCATCGGCGCGCCGAAGTTTGGGTTGAGGTATACCTTCCACACGCGTTCCATGTGTCCGAGGTCGAAGGCGATGGTGATCAGCGCCGCCGGCATGGTGACCAGCGCTACCCACAACGCATACCGGCCGGTGCCTTTGAACAGCCTGACGTTGAAAAGATAATCCAGCGTGGCCAGCATGAACGCGCCGGTAGCGATGCCGGCAAAGAACAAATACATAGCCACCCACAATCCCCACGTCACGTAGGAGCCGTAGTTCACATCGCGTTCACCGATGAATAAGCGGGAATAAAACCCATATAGTCCCAGCAACACGGCGACGGCGCCAAGCGCATACAACGTTTTCTTGATCATGGCGGTCTCCCTAGACGATGTAGTACACGCGCGGCTGCGTGCCCAGTTCTTCCTTCAGGCGCATCACGTTTGGCAACTTGATGAGTTGCGCCACCACGCTATCGGGGTCGTTTGCATCGCCGAACAACGTCGCCCGGCCGATGCACGTCGTTACGCATTCGGGCAACATGCCCTGCTTCAGGCGATGCTGGCAGAAGTGGCATTTGCGTGCATTGCCCATCGGCGATTGGCGTTTGCCGGGCGGACGCGGCCAGGGCTGGCTATACTCGTAACTGGCAGCGCGTTCGTATGCCTCTGCGCTGTCTCGACCAAGGATCAGCCCATCGGCATTTGGCATCCCCTCGGCATAGGTATAGCCAAAGTCTGAGGTGCGTGCACCGTAGGGGCAGGCCGTCAGACAAGCACGGCAGCCAATGCACTGGTTATAGTTCACTTCGACGATGCCTTCCTCATTGGTGTAGGTGGCGTTGACCGGGCACACCGGCACGCACGGTGGCCGCTCGCACTGCATGCATGGCCGGGGAACAAAACGGCGCGTGACGTTGGGGTATGTGCCGATCTCTTCTTCCAGCACTGGGCGATAGACGACGCCGGGCGGCAGCTTGTTCTCGGCCACACAGGCGATGGTGCAGGCATGACAGCCGACGCATTTGCGCAGGTCAATCACCATCACCCAGCGCCGCTCGCTGGGTTGCTTCTTCAAGGCGCGGGCCAGGTCGGCCTGCATGCGAATGAGCACGTCGGCCTGATCATCAGCGTCGGCTACAGCCTGTGGCACTCGCACCAACGACCCAGCAACCTGCTCAGGCGCAGCCTCTAGCTTGTCGAGCACCTGCAACGCCGCAGCAGCACCCGCTGCACCCATCAGCGCACGCAGGAAATTGCGCCGACCGGGATCGGCCGAGGGCTTTTCTTCGTGGGTTATTTGCTCCATGCAGCACTCCTTGGACTGGCATGCTTTGTGACAGCTATGCGCTTCAGTCTATGGTTAGCTGTGGTGCCTGGCATCGCCTGGCTAGCGAGTACCCGAGCTAGTCGGAAGGCTAGTATTCAAGATCATGGCTATGCAGCGCTGCCGGCTAATGTGCCGTCATGTCAAGCAGACTAAGACTCGCGCAGCTTAGGCCGGCGGCGCACTGCCAAGAGGCAGCACCGGCGCACCAGGCATGGGGTGAGTGCAAAAGCTACAGGCTGCTTGACTTTCGCGGGGAGTGTGCACTAGAAACGCCGAGCCGCTTTGCAGATACAGGGTGACGCGGCGCAGCGTGGCTGGGGCGGTTGTCGTTCCAGGAGCAGTACTGGGTGTCGAACAGCTTCAGTGTAGTGATCGCCGCGCGGTAATCGCCACCGAAAACAGCTTGCCCTGGAGCCCGGGAATGTGATCGGCGGCAGCGCCCTTCGGTTCGATCTTCACATCTACGAATCCGGCCTCGCGCAACTGCTGCGCGTAGACGCCCATGTCAAGCGCACCGGAGTAGCAGCCGCCCCACAACGTCATGTCGCGCTTTGCTTCTTCGCTCAATTCGCCATCGGCTACCACGTCGCTCACGGCGATGCGCCCGCCCGGCTTGAGTGCGCGAAACATCTCGCGGAAGACCTGTGGCTTATCCGGCGAGAGGTTGATCACGCAATTGGAGATGATCACGTCAGCCGTGCCGTCGGCGACGGGCAGCGATTCGAGAAAGCCATAGCGAAAATCAACATTCGTGGTCTTCAGGCGTGCCGCGTTGGCCCACGCCTTCGCCAGCATCTCCGGCGTCATGTCCACGCCGATGACTTTGCCCTTCGCGCCAACCTGTCGAGAAGCGATGAAACATTCCAGGCCACCGCCGCTGCCCAGGTCAATGACCGTCTCGCCAGGTTGCAATTGCGCCAGCGACACGGCGTCGCCACAGCCGAGCGTGAAGGCTGCCACGTCCTCGGGAATGCCGTCCAGCAACTCGGCGGCGTAGAACGGGTTCGTGCTTGGCGCGTCACCGCCGGTGTTGCTATCGGCGCCGGCTGCAGCGCCGGTTGCGCAACAGCGGTCGCTGTTCTTAGCGCGTTCGGCGTAAAACTCTCGCACAGATGTGTGGCTGTCCGTGATCGCAATCGGGTTGCTCATGTAGTGATCTCCTTGATGAGAGGATAGTCGAGTGGGATGTGCGCCGACTATCGCACTCGAACACTCGGCGCTTGCCGGCGTGGATACGGGATTGCGGGCTTGGCGATGAAACCGCGGGCAGCATCAGTCGGTATGTGCATCTCTCTGACAAATAGACATCCGTCTATAAGATCAAACAAATAAAAGGCTTAATGGCGCTGCAGTTGGCGCTGCACTTGGCGCGTCACGGATTCGTCCGGTGCGAAGGTGAGCATGAGTTGGCCACAGCACACAGTGAGGTGCTCGCAGTTCAGGCTGTAGTAGGTCTCGCGTCCCTTCCGTTCGATGTTCACCAGTCCCGCGTCGCGCAGGATGGCCAGGTGATGCGACACCGTTGGCTGCGATACGCCGATCTGCTCGGTGATCTCGCTCACGGTCAGTCGGCAGCAGCAGCACAGCTTCATGATGCGTTGGCGCGTCTCGTCGGCGATGGCCTTCGCGAAGACAACAGCATCCGGTGCACTCTTCATCTTCTTGGTCATATCGATGAACGGCTATCTGTTGCTATCCATCATATAGATAAACTTCGATGTGTCAAGGGCTCTGAAAAGGGCGAGGCACTGCCTCGCCCTTGACTTGATCAAACCAGGTCCGCTGGTGCAGCTTGCGCGTGGTGCGGCCCGTCGCGCAGCGCTTCGTAGGTGAGGGCAGCCAGCACAGCGCCAAGGGTTGGCGCGACCAGGTAGATTGGCAGCACAGCCAGCGCCTGACCGCCAGCCAACACGGCCGGGGCCAGGCTGCGAATTGGGTTCATAGATGCGCCGCTGATTGGCCCACCCATCATGATGGCCAGGGCCACGGTCAAGCCGATAGCCAGGCCGGGGATCGGCGACGCGACCCGCTTGTCGGTCGCTACGCTCATGATGACGAACATGAGCAGAAAGCCGTAGATTACTTCGAAGCCGAATGCGGATGGAGCCGATACCCACGGCGCAGGAATGTGCGCGCCAAAGTTGACCTGCAGCGCCACATCGCGGCCAAACAGCACTTGGTGCAGCAGGCTGGCCAAAAGCGCACCGGCGGCCTGGGCGATGAGATAGGGAGGCACATGCTTCCAAGGGAAACGGCGTACGGTCGCAAATGCCAGTGTGACGGCCGGGTTGAAGTGGGCCGCCGATACCGGGCCGAGTGCATAGACCATCGCCAGCACGACCAGGCCCGGCACCAGCGCGATGCCCAGCAACGTCACAGCCCCGTTGCTGGCGCCATTGCTGATGACGGCGCCACAAGCGCCGAATACTACGAAGAACGTGCCGATCAACTCGGCCAGATAGCGCTGCCAGTGAGAACGACTAGCGTTGAGAGGTTGAAGTTGCGCCATGCTTGGCTCGTTCTTCTGCAACAAACGCTTTGACGGCTGCGTGGATCTGGTCGCGCACTTCGCGGAATTTGGCCAACTTCTGCTCGTCGGTGCCTTGCTCGGCCGCCGGGTCGTCGAACTTCCAGTGCAGGCGATATTGCACCCCTGGCCATACGGTCGGGCACCTGGCTTCCGCGTCGGCGCATACGGTGACCAGGTAAGCGAACAGTTGTTTGCCCAGGTACTCCCGCAGGCTCTTGGAGTATTGCCCCTCAACGCTGATGCCGATTTCGTTCATTACTTTTACAGTGAACGGGTTCATGCCCCGCGGTTCCAGCCCGGCGCTGTAGGCATTAAACAGGTCGGACGCGTAGTGGCGCAGAAACGCCTCGGCCATTTGGCTACGAGCCGAATTGCCGGTGCACAGAAACAAGACGTTGGACTTAGGCACTGGAAACCTCCTGGTTGGTTCGGACGAACTCCTTGAATTTTTCGATCAACCCGTCGCGCACATCTCGGAAGGCTTGCAGCTTGGCGTCGTCGCCCTCCACAGCGGCAGGATCGGGAAAGCTCCAATGAATACGGTGGTATCGGCCGGGCAGAAATGGGCAGGTCTCGGCTGCGTCGTCGCACACGGTAATCACCGCATCAAAGGGCTGGCCGATGAACTGTTCGTAGGTCTTCGAGTACTGGCTGCGAATATCCACGCCAAGCTCATCCATGACGCGGATAGCAAACGGATTCACGCGGGTGGCTTTGGTGCCGGCGCTGAAGACTTCGTAGCGGTCGCCCCCTAACCAGCGCAGGATGCCCTCGGCCATCTGGCTGCGCGCCGAGTTGGCCGTGCACAAAATCAACACTCGTTTCTTGCGTATGTCATTCATGATTGAGGCAATGTCACGATTGGATATAGCGTTCACGCAGGCGGGCCATTCATGGCCTCAACAACGAGCCGGCGCGTCGCTCATCTGCTCGGGATCGAACAGCCGGCACAGCGCCGGGTATACGCGCGCCCAATACGCCTTGTTCACGCGGTAATAGGCCCAACGCCCATCGCGGCGCACCTCGATCAGATCGGCTTCGCGCAAGACGCGCAGATGATGCGACACCAGGTTCTGCGGCATTGCCATGGCAGATTCGATGTCGCACACGCAGCGTTCCCCTCGCGTCAGCAATGCGAAGATGCGCAACCGATTCGGCTCGCCCAGCAATTTGATCAGCGGGAAGACTCGGTCGAGGTCAACCGACTGTGTCTCGCAAATGCCGCCGGTTGGGATGCGTGCGCCGGTGGTCGTATCCATCGTCGTTGATACGACATGATACGGATGGCTGTTAAGCAGCGATTAAGCCCAGCATGCGTGTGCAGTGACAACGCCATTCGTGCATACCGTAGCGCTCATACAAACGCAACTCCCACCGAACGGAGGCAGCGATATCCACCATCGCACGCCCGCACTCGGCCAGCGGCGCATGGTGCTCAGGAGGAAAGTCGTAGGCCAGGCTGAGGTGAAGCCAATCCTTCAAGCGCAGCGCATCGCGGCGCGTGGGTGAATGGGCCAGCCAGGCGAATGCCTTTGTCAGGTCCCTCAACCAGGGCGACTTGATCAGCAAACCGTGAAAGGTCGGCTCGAACATCGCGCCGGCGATGGTGATCTTCGGCGGTTGCGGCGCCGCAGCCAGCGCCGTGGTGAGCGCCTGAATGTAAATGGAGATGGCTGCGACGGTGTCATGGAAGAAGCCGGTGAGCGTGACGTGCGGTGGATAGCGATGGGCGGCGTTTGGGCCGAATTCGGCACGCGTGCGCGCGTAGTACGCGTCCAGTTGTGTGGCCAATTCGCCAACCGGACATGCATACAAGATCAGCTCGCACGACGCGTCATCCATACTTCTCGATGAAGGCGTTCAGATCTCGGAAATCGTCGAAGCGTGCCTCGAGCGTCGGCCGATCCCAGTCCCACCATGCAATACGCATGAGCTTCTCGATCACCGCGTCGCTGAAGCGTGCGCGTATCGGCCTGGCCGGCACACCGACGACGATCTCATACGGTCTTACGTCCCTGGTCACTACTGCGCCGGATCCGACCACCGCGCCCACGCCAATCGTCACACCAGGCATGATGATGGCTGCATGACCAATCCACACGTCATGGCCGACAATGCACTTGTGTGCGCGGCGCCAATCGAAGAACGCTTCGTCGTCCGTGGAGGCGAACCCGTATTCGACGCGTCGGTATGTGCAGTGGTGTTGGGTTACGCGATCCATCGGGTGATTCCCTGGGTTAATGCGCACATGTGAGGCGATCGAGCAGAACTTGCCGATCTCGGCGTAAATAATTTGTGCGTCGCCGGCGACGTAGCTGTAATCATCGAAGACCGACTCGACAATCGAGCAGTTTGGCCCGATATCCGTCCACGAGCCGAGGCGACTATCGAGCACGAACGACGATGGATGGATGGTCGGCTGCTCACACAGCCGTTTTGGTGCGTGGATGCGGTCCGGGGGAAAGCGGTCAACTCTGTATAGCATGCTTCCTTCGCGCTGCGAGCACCCGATCGAGATAGATGAATTGGCCATGCCGTAGCGTGCCACGCACGCGCGGGCGCAGCGGCCCTTCCTCGATCAGCGCAATATCAGCGTAGCTTCGCTCAGCGATGACGCCGCGCTCGCGCAGGCCCAGGCCTTCGGCCACGTTCTGAGCGATGAGCCCGATTGCTCGATGTAACGGCAACACACCGCGCGCGACGACTGCGTAGGCAGCTTGCAACAGGGCCGCCGGATGATAGTCCGCTGCTAGCATGTCCACCACGCCCGCGGCGATAGCATCCATCGCGCTGAGGTTGCCAGAATGGGACGTCCCGCGCAGCGCGTTCGGCGCGCCCATCACCACGTGCATGCCGCGCTGCTTGGCCTCTTCGGCTGCCTCCAAAGTCACCGGGAACTCGCTGATCGTCACGCCCAGCCCGGCCATGAAAGCCACTTTCTCCGGTGTGTCGTCGTCGTGTGAGGCGATCGGCAGCCGGTAGTGCATGGCGAGCGCCGTGACCTCGCGCACCACATCCCAAGCCGGCGGCGTTTCCTGCATCCGGGCGATGCGATCTCGCGTCATATCGGCGACTGCGTCGGCCGAGACGTTGCGCCACTCCGCGATCGTCCTGACGTATTTCTCCAGGTCGCGGTACTGGCCCTGCCCGGGCGTGTGGTCGTTCACCGAGACCAGGTCCACTTGCCCGGCAGCGATCAACTCCAACAACACAGGCGGCGCCCGGCGGTTGGTCACCTCGAAGCGAGCATGCACGCGCATATCGGTCAACAACGCGTCGCGGTGCCGGCAAATGGCAGCAACAATTTCGCGGGCGCGCTCTTCGCGGCGCAGCTCGTGCTTATCCCAGAGTTCAGCGAATGAGACAGCGGCGTAGGCTGTGGTCACCCCGTTGGCTGCCAGGCGCTTATCCAGTTCGATCAAGGCCATATCGAACGGCAGGTGCACGCCTGGGCGCGGCTCGATTTCGCGCTCGATCATGTCGCCGTGCATGTCAATGATGCCCGGCGTGACCGTCAGCCCGTGCAAGTCCCAGTCGGCATGCGGTGCCGGCCCTTCGACGATAGCGACGATGCGTTCGCCCTCAACGCAGATCGAACCGCGCTCCATCACACGATCGGGCAACACGATCTTTGCATCACTCAGCCACATCACCAGAACCTCCGGCACAACCATTGCAAGCGATGGAAGACGTCAAAAGCCCATCACCCTCCGACGGACGTTGACTATCAGCCGTGAGCGCGATCTCCTTGTCCACCAGGCCGCGCACGTCTTCGGCATGGTGGAATACGCCGATGATCGCCACGCCGGCTTGCTTGAGCTGCGCCAGCCGTTCGACCAACGCCCGGCGCGCGTGCGCATCGAGCGACGCCGTCGGCTCGTCGAGCAACACCAGCCGACGCGGAGCGATCAGGGCACGCGCAAGGTTCACCTTCTGCTGCTCACCGCCGGAGAAGGTGGTGGGGTAGGCATCCCACAATTCGCGCTTCAGGCCCAACGCATCCAATGCGTGCGAAGCCCGCTTCCCGGCCTCGATCGGCGAGAGGCCGGCAGCCAGCAGCGGCTCGGCAACCGCCTCGCGCGCGCTCACGCGCGGCCGCACGCGCAGGAACTGCGTGACGTGGCCAATCTCCTCTCGGCGTAACCGCACAATGTCCACATCGGATGCGCATGCCAGGTCAATCGCGCCATAGCGCGAGTGATATATCGCCTGGCCGGATGTGGGGAGATATGTGCGATATAGGCAACGCAGCAGCGTGCTTTTGCCGACGCCGTTCGGGCCAACAACCAATACGAACTCACCTTCGCGCACATCAAAAGTGAGGCAGTCGAACGCCATCACCTCGCGCCGCAGGTGGTGCATGATGAAGCGCTTGGACAGGCGGTTGACTTGAAGCAGAGACATGATTTGCACGTATTGCGCGATATGCAATGAGCTACGCGCAACACCACTCACAGCTTTGCGTGCACCAACTGCTGGGTGTAAGCATCCTGCGGATCCTCCAACACTTGATCCGTCAAGCCTTGCTCGACCACGCGGCCGTAGCGCATCACCATCACGCGGTCGGCCAACATGCGGATTACGCCCAGGTCGTGTGAGACGATGATGGTGGTTACCCCGGTCTCGCGCTGCAGGCGTTTGAGCGTATCGAGCACGAGCGCCTGCACCGAGACATCCAGGCCGGTGGTCGGTTCGTCGAGCAGGAGCAGCTTTGGCTTGAGCGCGATGGCCTTGGCCAGTTGCACGCGCTGCTGCATGCCGCCGCTCAATCGAACGGGCGGATCGTCCATGCGATCGAGCGGGAACTCCGAGGCCGCCAGGGCCTCGCGCGCGGCCAGTCGCAAGGTCCGATAGGCGCGTTCGCCGGCCACGATCAACCGCTCGGCGATGTTGCCGCTGCTGGTGTTGCGCATGCGCAAACCCAGGTGTGGGTTCTGGTACACGATGCCGATGTCGAAGGTGCGCACGCGCCGCTGCGCCATCCGATCCAGCGTGAAGAGGTTTCGACCGGCCAGCGCGGGGACGTCGAAGAAATACTCGCCTGCGTCCGGTCGCTCTTCGAGGTTGAGCAGGCGCAGCACCGTGCTCTTGCCCGAACCCGATTCGCCGACGATGCCGAGCACCTCGCCGGCATATGCTTCGATATCCACGCGATCTACGGCGACGACGTGGCCGCCATATCGCTTGACCAGGCCGCGCACCTGCAGCAGGGGCGGCGAAGTGACGATGACGGGGGCGTGCGCGGAGACCGGCCGCGGCGCATCCCTACCTGAGGTAACCATCTATGTAGAACCTCCCTTCATCGTCGTAGTATGTCGCGCCGACCGCGGCCTGCGCGGGCGTGCTCCCCGCCGCTTCACGATCAGGTACCTTGCGCAGCACCTTCTCCACGAATCCTGTGTCGGAGATCTCGTAGATCGCGCCACCACCAGTCTGGGGTAGCTCGTTCATGAACTTGTTCTGCAGCCCCGTCCGGTAACACATCCAGCCGCGCTGATCCTCCACGCGGAACGGCACGTCTGCGAACTCGAGCGGACGCACGTCGGTGTAAGGCGGCACGGCATACAAGCGCTTCTCGCGACCGGCCGAAAGCAAGGTGAGGTGTGCCGACTGGTGCAGCTTTGGCACGTCCCAGCGGGGAATCGGACTGGGACTCATCACATAGCGGTGGTGAACCAAACAGGGATAGCTTGCGCCCAACGTAACGCGCCGATAACGCACCAACTGCTCATACAGGCTCAGCCATAGCAAGCCATAGTCGGCTTCGGCGTGCATCAGGCGCGCCTTGCTAATGTCGTGTTCGACGCTGCGCAGCGGCTCGGGGTCGGGCACCTGCAGCACAAGCGTCTGATGCTCCTGCAAGCGCTCCTCGGGGATGCGATGGCGGCTCTGGATCAGGGTAGCCCGCGACGCATCAGTGGTGGTGTCGGCGCCGGCCATGCGAGCGATGAAGCGGCGCAGGTTAGCTGCGTTCACGCTGTCGTCGGCGCCCTGGTCAATCACCTTCACCACGTCGTCTGGGCCGACGAGGGCGAGGGTCACCTGTAAGCCTCCTGTCCCCCACCCGCGGGCAATCGGCAGCTCACGGCTGGCGTAGGGCACCTGGTAACCCGGAATGGCGATGGCCTTCAGGATGCGACGGCGCAGTTCTCGCTTGGCGAACTCATCGAGGAAGGCATAGGAATAGCCGCGGTTGGAAGAGGCGAGTTCGGCAACGGTGGACATGCGATCAGACCTGTTCGGCGGTGCCCTCCGGAACCAGGGGCGCGCCGGGCCGTTCCGAATACGTGCCCGGCATGCCGCTGACCAGATGATCGCCGTCGCCGTAATAATCGCCCAGGCCGGCCACCCGCTTCGCTTCACCCACGCTGCGCACCACGTCCAGCTCGCTGCCGAATGTCACGTAGTGCGGCAGCTTATAGTGGATGCAGAAGCCGGACGATTCCACCGGATCGGTGTGATACAGCACGTATTCCTCGGTGTGTGAGGGATGCGGATCGGGCAGATCCATGGCCAGGTCGAGCATCGCGCCCGCGATGGTCTTGACCTCGTTCCAGCCGACCGTGGCGCAGAAGCCCAGCTCCAGATGCAGCTTTGTGTCACCATCCGGCTGCGCTCCATTGCCGACGGATGCGGACTTGAGCGCAGTGACGACCTCGGCGTGGGTCACGCGGATGCGGCCGATGCTGAACAGCTCATTGGTGATGGGATGGGCGATCTCTATCTCGGCATAGCCCAGTCGAACTTCATTCACGGTGGGATGGACTGCTCCGTAACCGCGCATGTTGGCGTAGCCCAGTGCCAGCACTCCGCCGGTATCGGCCCTGGACAGCGATTGCAGGCGCATGGCGCGCGGCGCAGGAAAGAGCAACGGTTCTCGCGTCACATCCGGAATCTCGGACGCATCCGGGCAAGGATGGACGGCCAGAAGCGGCAACAGCCCGGCATCGCGCTGCCAGTCGGCGACGAGGGGATAGTTGCAATTGCTCACTCCGGATCGCTCACCCGCCATCCCCGCCTCCTCGCCGTCCTCCTCTTGTTCGCCGGCCTGCGATCGCTCCTCCTCGTCCTGCGCTTTCGCATCGCGATCCAGAACCTCGAGCTGCAAGAGGCGATGGCTATAGTCGAGCGTGGGGCCGAGCACCTGCCCGCCGGGAATATCTTTGAAAGCGGCCGAAATGCGCCGCACGACGAGCATGCTGCTCGCATCCACCGGACGGGCATAGGCTAGGCGCGGCTGTGTGCTGCGAAAGGCGCGCAACATCAGCACCGCTTCGTACAAGTCGCCGCCGCTCTGGGCCAGGGCCAGCGCCGCCAGTTCCGGCGCGTAGAGCGAGCCCTCTCCCATGACTCGGTCAACCAGATAGGGCATGGCGCGCTCGATGGTGTGCACTGTCTCGGCGTCGAAAGCGCCGACCAAATCGCGGTAGAGCCGCTCGGCGTTGCGAATGGCGCTCTCGCCGCCTCGGGCTGCGACATACATCGCTAGGCCACCTCCGCTTGCGTGGTGCGCGGGAAGCCGACGACGCGGCCGCGGTGCACGAAGAAGGCGTCGAAGCCCAACGGATAGCGGATCATTTGCCGCCGCAACTCCCAGAACGCCAAAGGCACACTGCCGATGCGCACGCGCACCTGCCCTTCGATCCCCGGCCCGCTGCACACGATCTCCGGCGCGTCCGCTGCATCCAGATCGCAACCGACGATCAAGGTCGCGCCTTCATCCGGTAGGGCATGCGTGCCGAGCCTCACCTCGGATACCAGCGCCAGGGCCGCTTCGTCCAGGCGCGGCAGAAACACGTAGGCAGCTGAGGCAACAGACCGGCTCTTCGCGCCATGCCGGGCCAGCCGCGCAGCTAAGGATCCATCCGGACAGAAATAGCTCGTTTCGGGGTCGAGCAAGGCGCGCCCGAACAACATGAAATCGTCCTCGTCGAAGCGCGACGGAGGCAACTGGCGCACACGGCCGGGGTAGCTGAGAGCCCACATCAGTGCCAGGAATGCCTGGCGGGCGATCGCTTCGGCGTGACTGTACGTAGCAGTGGCGCCGAGCATCAAAACGTCTCCATCGTCACGCGCGTCGCTTCGACTTTCGTCAGCAACGCCGAATCGTGCGCGGCCAGCGCCGCCGCCTGACTCGCGACGAACGCCTCAATGCGTTCGGCTTCCACACCGCCGCGCAGCGCAGCATCCAACACGGCCATCGCCAGCGCATGTTGCAGGTCGCGCCCCAGACACGCACCGTAGCCCTCGACTTCTCGGCCTGATGGCAGCCTGGATCGTATATGTGCCTCGGCCATGAGCACTTCGCCCAGGTGAAAGGTCACGCCCCTGGCGCTGTCGCGATATGGCAGCATGACGATGCCGGTGCGATTCTGGAGCACCTGTATCTCTTCGAACTGCGCCAGGATGTCGTCGGCCAGGGAGATGACCTCGTGTGCGGAAGCACGGCTGAGGATCGAGAGCGGATGCATGGGCCGATTGGCAATACATCGTCGGTGACTCGTGGCCCACGCTCAGATGAGCCACGAGTCACCATGCTGGTCATTCCTGCGAAGTTGGAGAAACTGCGCTATCGCATCGAGCTCAAATCGAGCTTGAGCAGACGCGCTGCATCGCGCAGGCCGTTGAAGAAGCTATCAATGTTCTTCAACCTCAGCGTCGGATACTCGGCCACCGGGTCCACGTACCACTGCCTGTAGGCTGCCACCAGCGCCGGCGAATCACGCACGGCCAGCAATGCGCTTTTCACCGCGCTCTTGAAAGCCGGAGGCAGCTCATCGCGGACGGCGAAGGGAGTGTTGGGAATCGGGTCGCTGTAGGCGATGATAACGATTTGACCGTCTTTGCAGGCGTTGTATTTAAGTTGAATCTCCTGCGGCGTGCGGCGGCGGTTGATGCCATCGGCGAAGCCACACACATCCACCTGACCCTGATTCGCCAGGGTGTAGAGGTTGTCTTCGTAATTCGCCCCAGCGTCCGCTTTGTCATTCCAAACGGCGATCAACGCCGATGGGTGGCTGCCGGCGAAGACCGATTGCATGTCCTTGTCAGGATCAATCTTGTTCTTCAACAGCATGGTGCGCGGCATCAGATTGCCACTGGTCGAAGCTGGATCTACGAAAGCGAAGCGCTTGCCCTTCAAATCGGCCAGAGTGCGGATGCCTGAGCCTTTCTTCGTGAAGAACACACTGAAGTAGAACGGGGCTTCCTTAGGGTTATACACCGCTGTACCGCCGCGAGGCACGCGCGGATAGATGCCGACGGCGAGTGGATCGAGTTTGGTCTGGCTGCTGGCCAGCACGTAGGCAAACGGGCCGACCTCGAACGCATCCACAAACTTGTTGCGCACCGCCTCGATGACAGCGCTATAGCTGGAGCCAGTGGTGAGCGTGACGGGAATGCCGAGCGACCTCTCCAGATGTGCGCGGATCGGCTCGGCGGCTTTGAGCGTTTGCTCGGCATCGCTGCCGGCGAAGATGCCGACCTTGAACTCGCTCGGCGACTGGTTCAGGTTGAGCGAGAAGGCCGGGGCTTTGCCCACGATCGAAGCAAAGGCGGCCGAGCCCACGGTGAGCGCCGAAGCACGCAAAAACTTTCGTCTGTTCATGACTGATTCCTCCTGTGACTACTCAAGTGATTGACTCACATTCATTCGCGTCGAATTCCGCGTAACGCAAAAATCCGATCCCTGCTTCCAACACTTCGCAACGGTTCACCGGCTTCGGCGAGCTCGAATTTGCCAAAGGTTCAGACCCGGATGAACGCGTCGCTCAGCGTTTCAGATCAACCGCTGGCGAATATGCGCGCTGATGCGATCAATGATCGTCACGGCGACGATCAACACGATCACCGCTCCCATCAGCTCGCGAAATTGGAACAGGGCCATGTATTTCTGAAGCGCGAAACCGACGCCACCAGCCCCGACGATGCCGAGGATGGTCGCCGCGCGCACGTTGTGCTCGAACAACACGAGCGAGTAGCTGGCCATTAGCGGCATCACTTGCGGGATCACGCCGTGGGTGAAGATAGGCAACCGACTCGCGCCAGTGGCGCGCACGGCAAGCACTTGCTGAGGGTCGATCTGTTCGATCGCCTCGGCGTACAAGCGGCCCATCGAACCGATTGCTGCGATGCCCAATGCCAACACACCTGTGAACGGGCCGAGGCCGATGGCTGCCACGAACACCAATGCGAAGATCAACTCAGGAATAGCCCGGTTGGCATTCATGATCAGGCGCGTAGCTTGATAGATCACCGGATGGGGTGAGGTGTTTCGGGCAGCTAACAGTGCGAAGGGGATGGCGAGAATCACCGCCAGCGCAGTGCCGATCAACGCCATCTGCAACGTCTCGATGACGGCCGGCAGAATGCCCGGCACCCACACGCGATTCAACTTCGAGGGTTCGTTCGTGATCCGGAACTCGCCCGGCTCCAATAGTAGCGAGGCCTGAACGGGCGCGCTCACCTGTGGCTGCTCCGGCATTGGCTGACCGCTCTCCAACAACTCATCGAGCGGCACCGTTTCTCGCAGTTCCGCCGCCACTTGTTCCAACGTCGCGTCGCCGTCGAGCGTGTCGGTGTAGCGCGCCTGTATCGAGAACGGCAGGCTGATCTCCACCGGCAGTTTGGCGATCGCATGCCAATCGAAATCCACCGGGAAGAGACGGGTGACGAAGTTGACGATGTTGGGAATGCCCCGCACCAGTTGTTCCGGCTGAGGGCGCGTGCCCTGCACGGCCCACAGGAATATGGTCGTGATCAGCGCGAAGAGCAGAATGCCCGACAGGGTGATTCTCGGAAACGGCGAGAGCAATTGACCGCGCAAGACAACGGGGGGCCCTTTCCGCTCGGCTTCTGTTTGGACTACGACCTCTTTGTTGGCTATTTCCATCCCACACGCTATCCTTTCACGCAACTGGCATCTTGTCGAAGCGATACACGCGATCCATGATGGCTTCGGTCAACTGTTCCGCTTTGCCATCGAACACGACCACACCTTGCGCCAAACCGATGATGCGATCGGCAAATTGACGGGCCAGCTCAACTTGATGGATGTTGATCAGCGTGAGCACTTTGTCCTCGCGTGCCACGCGTGCCAAGTCACTTAACACTTGCACCGACAACTCTGGGTCAAGGCTGGCTACGGGTTCATCGGCCAGCAGAATCTTTGGCTGCTGCGTCATGGCCCGGGCGATCGAGACGCGTTGTTTCTCGCCGCCGGAGAGCTTGTCGGCGCGTTGCGTGGCGCGATGCAGCAGATTGACGCGTTCGAGGTTGTGCACCGCCAGCTCACGTTCGCGGCGATCGAAATAGCCGACGGCACCCACCAAGCTGTTCTTGTAGCCCAACCGCCCCATCAACACATTCGTCAAGGCGGGCAGACGATCCACGAGGTTGTATTCCTGCCACACGAAACCGATGTAGCGGCGTTCCTCGGCCAACTGTTGTTGGCTCATCTTCGTGATGTCCTTCCCATCGAGGACGATCGAGCCTTCTGTGGCTTTCTCCAGCCCGTTGATGCAACGGAGCAACGTGGATTTGCCCGCGCCGGAGCGACCGATGATGGCGACGATTTCACCTGCCTCTGCCGAAAAGCTCACGTTCCTCAGCGCTTCATGGCCGTTGGGATACACCAGGCGCAAACCGCGGATGTCAAGCAGGCTCACAGGGTCTCCATTCGATAAGTAACTTGGCAAGAGCTCTGTGTGTCACGCTTACCAACAGGTTTCATGGTAGAGGGGAGCATTAAGTCGAAAATAAACCAGCAATAACCGGCCTTTAAGCGCACCTGGGCGTCGGACGATGGCGTTTGCGAGGGGCGCCTACCGGAAGCCTTCGAAGGGTGGCCGCTTGTTTGGCGTGCACGGGTTGGCGCGCGCGGTTGCGCGGGCGACCGCACAGGGTCGCCCCTACGACGGGCGGCGGTGTGATGTAGGGGCGGCCCGGCGGCGGCGCCTGTTCGCGCGTAGGCGATTATGCGGGCGACCGCACCATGCGGGCGACCACATAGGGTCGCCCCTACAACGGGCAGCGGCGGTGTGATGTAGGGGCGGCCCTGCGTGGCCGCCCATTCGCGTGCGCGCGATCATGCGGGCGACCGCACCATGCAGGTGACCACCCAGGGTCGCCCCTACGACGGGCGGCCGCCACGGACAAGCTCTCGAAAAAACACAATGCCAGGACGACACCTGGCATTGTGCGATCGAAGCGCTGATCGAGGCGCTACCCGCAGGAAGTCAGGGAACCAGGACCGTATCAATCACGTGAACGATGCCGTTGGCGGCTGTGACGTCGGTCGCGACGACGCGCGCGTCATTGATGAACACCTCGCCGTCTTTGATTTCCACCTTCAGCGTCTTGCCGTTCACCGTCGTCAGCTCGGTCGAATTCACCACATCGTTAGCTGACACCCGGCCGGGCACCACGTGATATGTCAGAACCGAGGTGAGCAGCGCCTTGTCTGCGAGGATGGCGTTCAGCTCTTCTTCGGTGAACTTGGCAAAGGCCAGGTCGTTCGGCGCGAATACCGTGAAGGGGCCGCCGCTGCTCAGCGTGTCGAACAGACCTGCAGCATCAATAGCGTGAGCAAGTGTGGTGAAGCCATTCGCAACCGCCGTCTCCGGGATGCCCCATGGCACGCGCGCCGTGCGCTTAGGAGCGTATGCACCGCAGTTCTCGGCAAGCGCCAGCGGCTGAGGAACCAAAGGCAAATCGGCCACGACCGTCGAGCCAGGCTTTTCTACCTGCACGCGAATCACCGGGGTGGAGGTGTGCTGCCCGGGGCCGGCGATGGGCATAACGAAGTAAGTGCCGGGACGAACCGTGAGGCCGTAGCTGTTATCTCGACCGGTGTTGCCGCAGCGCCAGAAGTTGCCGCCGTCGGTGATCTTGAAGCGGCCGAGGGTGGTTTGTTCACCGGGGTCACGCTTGCCATTGGCGTTGGCGTCAATGAACGCCACCCCGTAGATCTTGCCGAGCGGTGATTGAGCCTGTGCAGGAACGCTCATGGCCAGGCTTGCGCCAACGAGTCCAAACATCGCCAGGCTGGCGATGCCCTTGCGAATAGTGTTTTTCATTGATTGTCTTCTCTCCTGTTTTCACTAATGTGTTTTACGACTTGCCTACGATATGGAGAGAAGATCAAGCGAACATTATCCGATTGATAAGAAAAGATTATGAGACCATCCTCTGGCACACAGCTGCGATTTCCGCCATCGTTGGACATTGCCGGCCACTGCCGACCTTTTGCACCTTGGCTGCGCCGACGCAGTTGGCAAATTCGGCTGCCCTGCGCACGTCGCGGTGCTCGAGCCATGCCACTGCAAACCCGGCTGCGAAGGCATCGCCGGCTGCGGTGGTATCGCGCACGACGACCGGGATACCCGGGATGGCATGATACTCGCCGGCCGAATACACCGCACAGCCTTCCCCACCTCGTTTGACGACGACGTGGCGCGTGCCGTGCGCAAGCATCCATCTAGCCGCCCGATCCTCGCTGTCCTCTCCCGTAAAGCGCATCGCCTCGTCGGCGGTCAACAGGCTGACCTCGCTCAGGCGGACGATCTCCAGGGCTGCCTCACGCACGCCTGCCTCAGAGACGATCGGGCCAAGGTCGTTCATGACCGGCACGCTCGCCTCGGCCGCTGTCCGCGTGGCAGCAATCGCCGAGCCAGCTACGCGCCGCTCGTGCAGGGCGTAGCCCGGCATGAAGAACAAATCGGCGCGTCGGATCAACGCACTGGAGCGCGCGTCGAGCACGAAGGGATCGCCCACGCCATCGCGCACCAGAAAGACGTGTTGGCCGGCGTCGTCTATGATCACCAGCACCAGCACGTTCACACTGCCTGCGCCGCGCTGGGCGTAGCTCACATCCACCCCTTCTTCCAGCAACAGATCATACACGGCCTGGCCGTATGCGTCTTCGCCGATCGTGCCGAACGCGACGGCCCGTGCCCCCAGGCGCGATGCGGTGATGAGGAAGTTGCCCGCTCCTCCCGGCTCGACGGTGATGGCGTGGATGGTCTGCACTTGCTCGGCAACGATGGGCAGTCGCTCCACCGTCATGACCAGATCAGTGACGAGGTCGCCGTAACACACGACGACCGGCTTCGAGTCGGAGTGTGGCGCCGATGCCATGGGGCCAATCTTACTCGTTCGCTCACCGCTCAGGCTGAACCAACCCAATACGCTCGCGTTGGGCCAATTCGGCCGCTGGCGAGAGCGCCTGCCCATTGATCAACCTCTGCGACGTTGTTCAAAGCGATGGGTCACATCGGATCGCACGTCAGGGGAAATCGGGTTGTGGTCGAGAGCGAACATGCTAGCATCACCAGCCATGATGAACCGCGTGGCTTATTTTGTGACGTGCATCATAGATACGATCTTCCCGACCATCGGCGAGGCAGCCTTCGACGTGCTGAAAAGGGTTGGGGTGAAGCTGGAATTTCCTCAGGCTCAGACGTGTTGTGGCCAACCGGCGTTCAATTCCGGCTTCAATCAAGAAGCGCGCCAGGTGGCCGAGCATTTCCTGGATGTCTTCGCCGGCTACGAGGCCATCGTCACCCCGTCGGGTTCGTGTGCGGCGATGGTGCAGCACTATTACCCGGAGCTGTTCCGCGGCCATCGCCGGGAAGCGGAGGCGCAGCAAATCGCATCGCGCACCTACGAGCTGACGCAATACCTGGTGGATGTGCTGGGCGTAACCGACGTTGGTGCGTCGCTGCCGCGACCGACGCGCGCGGCCATCCACGATGCCTGCCACGGCTATCGCGGCCTGGGCGTCGCTCACCAACCACGCCTGTTGCTGCGCAACGTGAAAAACCTGACGCTGGTCGAGATGCCCGGCCACGACCAGTGTTGCGGCTTCGGCGGGCTGTTTGCCATCAAGATGAGCGCTATCAGCGGGGCCATGCTGAGCGATAAGCTGAGCGCCATCAACGCTGCCGAGTGTGACTTCGTGATCACCGGCGACGCCAGTTGCATGATGCACATCAACGGCGGCCTCTCGCGCGTCGGCTCGAACAGGCGGGTGATGCACGTAGCGGAAGTGTTGGCAGGAAGAGCGCACGGGCTTTAGATTCTCGATTGCTCGGTTGAAGCCCGTGGGCTTTTGGCCGTTTGACCCGATGGCCATGGTATGCGGCTGCATAGTGTGGTCCCACTTCGAGAAGCCTGGTGAGTGTGCCTGGCGAGGACGGTACAATGCAGGCCCGATGAAAAGCAGCAATCCACTCATCGGACGGGATATCGTCAGTATTGCCGACCTCAATAAAGACGAAATCCGCGCCATCCTCGATCAAGCCGGCCGGTTCGAGCAGCAGCTTCAGCAAGGGCAACGGCTGTCATTGTTGAACGGTCGCATCCTGGCGACCGTTTTTTATGAGCCGAGCACGCGCACGCGCCTGTCATTCGAGAGCGCCATGCACCGGCTGGGAGGATCGGTCATTAGCGTGGCCGAAGCGAAGACCAGCAGCAGCGCCGCCAAGGGCGAATCCATCTACGACTCCGGGCGCATGCTGGAAGGCTACGCTGACGTGATCGTGCAACGCCATCCGGCGGTCGGCTCCGCGCGCGCCCTGGCCGATGCAGCCAGCGTGCCTGTCATCAACGCCGGCGACGGCACCGGCGAGCATCCCACACAAGCGCTCCTCGACCTGTACACCATCGAACGCGAAAAAGGCACCCTGGACGGCTTGACGGTCGCCATGGTGGGCGACCTGAAGCACGGCCGCACGGTGCATTCGCTGGCGAAGGCGCTGGCGCATTGGAAGGCGCGGCTCATTCTGTGCGCGCCGAAGGCGCTGGCCATGCCTGCCGAGTTGATCGCCGGCCTGCGCAACCAGGGGCTGATCGTGATCGAGACCGAGAACATGAACGCCGCCCTTGCCCAGGCCGACGTGGTCTACGTCACCCGCATCCAGCAGGAGCGGTTCGAGACGGTCGAGGAATACATGCGCTACAAGGGCGTATACGTCATCACCGAGCAGGCAGTGCGCTCGGCGAAACCCGGCCTCGTGGTGATGCATCCGCTCCCGCGCGTGGACGAGATCGGCACCGATGTGGACGCCCTGCCGAACGCCGCTTACTTCCGCCAGGCCCGTTACGGCGTGTTCGTCCGCATGGCGTTGCTGGCCATGGTGCTCGGCGCAGTGGAGTAAATTGTGCCTGCGCTCGGAGTACGCCGCTGTGAGTGAAATCGTTGCTCAAGCCCATCCACGCGCCGATGGTGAGAAAGTGCGCTGGACAACCGCGGACGTCGCTCTGCTGCCCCGGAACGAGTTCACGCGCTACGAGATCAAAACTGGTGAGGTGGTCCGACACGAACTCGGTAGGAGAGCCATTGGGCGTTTGTTCGAATAGGAGCAGCTAAAGCGTCCAACGTGCCGGTGCCGGGCTTCAACCCGGCAGGCGCATCGGGTTGTTGCACTGGCCCGGCAGTTGAAAGGAAGGCACCTTGTTCAAATCGGATACGTTCAGCGTGATGTTGGCATTGCCGGTGAAGTCCACCCCAGCGTTGGCTGCCAGGTTGCCCGCACCCTCCACGACCAGCCGCACGATGTAATCGCCTTGAGTGGCGATCCACACATCCCCGCTCTTGAGCTCTGCGGTTGCACCGCTCCTTTTCGCCAGCGCGTTGATCGTTTTGGTGTCGAGCCGGTAACGCTTGGTCTGAATGCCATTGACCATCTCGTTGCCTACCAACGTGCCGTAGATTTTGTTGCTGCCCGTCAATTGCGATAGCAACACTTCGGCGGACAGGCCGCTGCTCAACTGGTCGAGGCCGGCGATCGGCGCGCCCGGCACGGCGCATACCTTGAGGATCAAGGCCTGCGCGACTACGTAGGGCTTGCCGTCCATCAGATATACAGTCAACCCGCTGACCGGGATGCCTTGCAAGTACCGGCCCAGCAAGACCGGCACCAGGTTACCGGCGATGCCGATGCTCTGTCGTCGGGCCGCTGCGTCGGTCTGCACCTCAGCGTTGAACTCGCCTTTGGCCACCCGGCCGGCACTTTGACCATCCAGCCGCATAGTCACCATCGTCTTGTACGACTTGATGGAGGTGGTTTTGCTGATCGGCTGGACGGTGATGCCTGGTGGAAGCGCAATGGTTGCGGTGGCGCGCGGCACAGCCGTCACGGTCGGCCTCGGCGTCGCCGTGGGCCGAGGTGTGGAGGTGACGGTGGCGCGCGGCGTAGGTGTGGATTGGGCAAGCGGCGCAGACATCGCACCGACGCTGCTGTTTGCAGCGGTCGGTTGCGAAGCCACGGCTGCCAGGACGCCGGCTGTCAACACCAGCGCCAAAATGCGAAGGGATATTTTCAAGTTAGCCATACCAGCGCCTAGTTTCCCATAGTTCGATGGGCAAACGCGAGCGCAATGGAGGCCGAAAGATGTAGAGGGGCTTAGGGAGTCCGAGCTCTTTTTGTTGTAGAGACCCTTGTGACTTTGCTACGGATACAACCCACGCGTCTGGGTAGCCTCGGCCACCCGTCCGATGCCCAACACCAGCGCCGCAGTGCGTAAGTCCAGGTCCATACGCACCGATAGCTCATACACATCGTGGAAGCTGCGCACCATGATGCGTTCCAGGCGATGGGTCACGTCGTCCTCCTCCCAGAAAAGCTGCTGCAAGCTCTGCACCCACTCGAAGTAACTGACGACCACGCCGCCGGCATTGCACAAGATGTCGGGGATGACCAGCACGTTGTTGGCCATCAGGATCTCGTCGGCCTCAGGCGTGGTCGGCCCATTTGCGCCTTCGGCCACCATGCGTGCTTTGATCCGGGCCGCATTGGCGCGGGTGATCTGGTTCTCCATCGCCGCCGGCACCAACACGTCGCACGGCAATTCGAGCAACTCAGCGTTGGTGATCTTGTCGGCGCCGTCGAATCCTTGCACGGTGTGATGCTCGCGCATGTAGCGCCGCAGGCGTGGAACGTCTATCCCGTTCGGATTGTAAATGCCACCTTCGACATCGCTCACGGCGATCACTTTGCAACCCATCTCGTGCGCTGTCTGCGCAGTGATCGAGCCGACGTTGCCGAAGCCCTGCACGACGACGCGGATGCCGTCGAAGTTCCAGCCGAAGGTGTGGTAGGCCTCGCGCACGGTGAACATGATGCCCCGGCCGGTAGCCTCGAAACGTCCAGCCGACCCCCCGATGTTCACCGGTTTGCCGGTGACGATGGCCGGTACGGAATAGCCGCGGTGCATCGAGTAGGTGTCCATGATCCATGCCATGATCTGCGGGTTCGTGCCCATGTCCGGCGCGGGGATGTCTCCTTCGGGGCTGATGAACGGCGAGATCTCGGTGGTGTAGCGGCGCGTCAGGCCCTCCAGCTCGCGCGGCGATAGCTCCTTGGGATTGCACACCACGCCGCCCTTAGCCCCACCGTAGGGGATGTTCACTACCGCGCATTTCCACGTCATCCACATGGCCAGGGCGCGCACCTCGTCCAGGTCAACATATGGGGCATAGCGGATGCCGCCCTTCGTCGGGCCGCGCGCCGTGTTGTGATGAACACGGTAGCCGGTGAAGCGACGAATCTCGCCGTTATCCATCTTCACCGGAAAGTTCACGGTGAGTTCGCGTTTGCAGGAACGCAACATGGCCGCCAATCCGGGATCGAGGTTGAGAATCTGGGCGGCACGGTCGAACTGGGCCAGCGCCGTCGCATAGGCGCTATCGGTTTTAGCGGCCACCGGCCCCTGCAGTGGAGCAGATAGCTCGGCGCCGTTCGTCGTCGGCGTAGACACCGACGAGCGCATCGGGTCGAAGATCGTCATGGATCACCCTCCAAATCAATTGTGTCGAATCCAGATCGCGCCACAGGTGTCACCTGCACACGATCGCTTATGCATCCAGGCAAAGCTTTTAAGATTCTATTACATGTGGATAGTCGAAACGTTAGCGCCTGCCTGCGCAAGAGGCACGGCTTGCATCTATACTGACCGGCAAGATGCACCTCGAGATACGCGATTCGAGCGTTCGGTTAAACCCGCGCGACCCGCACTTCTATAACAACCCTTACCCATACTACGACGCGCTGCGCGCGCTGCCCCAGCCGTTCTACTGGGAGGACTTCGACCTGTGGTGCTTCGCCTGCTGGAGTGACGTGAACGCCCTGCTGCGCGACCGGCGCTTCGGCCGGCAGATCACCCACCTGCGCACGCGCGAAGAGCTGGGCTGGCCGCCGATCCCCGATGAGCTAAAGCCCTTCTACGACGTGGACAACGCCACGATGATCCAGATGGAGCCGCCCGATCACACCCGCTTGCGCGGGCTGGTGCAAAAGGCCTTCATGGCCCGCCAGATCGAGCGCCTGCGCCCGCAGATCCAGGCGCTGTGCGATCAGCTCATAGACGAGATGCTGGCCCGTGGCAAGGTGGACCTGCTGCCGGCCTACGCCACGCCGGTGCCGGTGGTCACCATCGCCCGCATGTTGGGCGTGCCGGTCGAGATGAGCGACCACCTGCTGCGCTGGTCGCACGCGATGGTTGCCATGTATGAACTGGGCCGCACGCGCGAGCAGGAGCGCCAGGCTGTCCAAGCCACACAGGAGTTCTACGCTTATCTCAAAGACCTGGTGAACGAGCGCCGGCGTGCGCCGACCGATGACCTCATCAGCCACTTGATCGAGGCCGAGGACCAGGGCAATCGGCTGACCGAGCACGAGCTGATCTCCAGTTGTATGCAGTTGCTCAACGCCGGCCACGAGGCCACGGTGAACGTGATCGGCAACGGCGTCTACGCCTTGCTCACCCACCGCGATCAATGGGAGAAGCTGGTCGCCCACCCAGAGCTGACCCGCTCGGCGGTGGAAGAGCTGCTGCGCTTCGACACGCCGCTCCACCTGTTCACCCGCTGGGTCTTAGACGACCTGGAATGGAACGGGCATCGTTTCAAGTTCGGCGACACGGTCGCCCTTCTGCTGGGCGCAGCCAACCGCGACCCACAGCGCTTCCCGCAGCCGGCGGTGTTGGACATCACGCGCAGCGATAACCCTCACCTGTCGTTCGGCGGCGGCATTCACTTCTGCATCGGCGCGCCGCTGGCCCGCCTGGAGCTGGAGGTTGCGCTGGGGACGCTGGCGCGCCGCGCGCCCAAGCTGGCCCTGCTGGAGCAGCCAACCTATCGCAATGCGTATCACTTTCATGGGCTTCAATCGTTGATGGTGGATGTGTCATGAGGGGTGGCGTCACGCCATGCCATCGTTGATGGGGATCACGGCCTGGTCGGCGATCGCATAAATGCGCTCGCCGGCCCCCGGACGGATCACGGCTGCGCCGGTGAAGCCGCCAAAAGCTGGCAAGATCATCTGGCGCGGGCTGACCACAAAACATGGCAGGCGGGCGCGCAGCTTGCCGCGCCCGTGCAAGCTCACCGCCGGGTGCAGGTGGCCGGCGAGCACATAGCCATCGTCGCTTAACCCCGGCGCGTGGCGCAGCACAAACGGCGCTTCGAAGTGCGGCTCATCTGCGCAATCCATCTCCCATTCGGGCGGCGGGTCGCCGGCGCGCCGATCGTGGTTGCCGCGCACGACGAGGAATTGACAATCGGCGTGGCTGCGCCGCCAGGCCGCCACCTGGGCGATCACCTGGGAGGTCACCCCCTGCGCCGCGTGCAGCAGGTCGCCCAGGAAGATCACCCGCCGCGCGCCGACCCGCGCGATGGCCTGCGCGAGCCGGCTGAGGTCGTCGGCCAAGTAGCCCTCCGGCACGGCCAACCCGGCAGCGCGGAAGGCCGCTGCCTTGCCGACGTGCAGGTCGGCGACGAACAAAGCGCGCTGCCGCGGCCAGAACATCGCCCGCTCCGGCAAAAGGCGCACCACCTCACCTACGAGGGTGATCTCCATGTCCCAAAACATGTGATGCTCAACACGAAATACGAAATACGGAATACGCAATACGCACTACGTAATACGTATTCCGTATTGCGTATTGCGTAGTGCGTAGCACGTGCGCGCTAGGCGAACTGGCTCTGCATCTTGCGCACGCGCTCGATCAGCGCCTCGCTGCTCAGTTGCTCGCGCAGGCGATCTACCATCAGCGGGAAGGCCAGCGGGGTGGGCTTGGGCACGTCCAGCAGCGTGATGCGGCCGGCCGCGATCCGCTGGAGGGCGCGCATGAGTCGGCTTTCCTCCAACTGGCGCTCCAGCACCTCGCGCCGCGCCTGGACGAGCAGCAAGTTGTCGGGATCATACTTGCTGAAGACCTCGTAGAACAGGTTGCTGGAGGCCTGTAGCTGGCGGGTGCTCTTGCGCCGGCTGGGCAGGCCCTCGAAGAGCAGGCCGGCGATGCGGGCCACCTCGCGGAACTGGCGGCGCGCCAGCTCGGCGGCGTTCAGGCTGGCGACCAGGTCGTCGGCCAGGCCATCCGGCGCAAAGAGCGCCGGCAGGTCGCTTACATCCGGCGGGTCGGGCGAGAGCAACTCGAAGCCGTAGTCGTTGACGGCGAAGGAGAACGAGATCGATTTGCGGCGAGAGAGCCGAAAGGCGACCAGCGCAGCCAGGCCCTCGTGCACGGAACGTCCCTCGAGAGGGAAGAAGAACAGGTGGTGCCCTTCGCGGGTTTGGACGCGCTCAATCAACAGCTCGTCTGGCTCCGGCAAGCGAGAGCGCTGCGCCTGTAGCTCCAGGATCGGGCGGACAGCCTGCATCTCCGGCTCGTCCCAGCAGCCCTGACGCGCGGCTTCGAGCTGGGCGCGGAGCGCGCCGGCCAGCTCGGTGGAGAGCGGCATCCGCCCACCCATCCAGCGC
>JAIMBB010000226.1 GCA_023511655.1 Anaerolineae bacterium | reverse complement strand
GCAGGATTTCTACTTCCGGCAGTTGCTCAGCCACGACGATAATTTACCGCACTTCCCGTAGAATGGTAGGCAGTTACTATTGAATTGAGAATTGAGAGAGGCTCTGTGCGGGGCTGCCTCTAATTGACCTCGATCTTGCTCACCAGTCCCTTCGGTTCTCCGCCCAGTGGTTGCCCCGGCGTCAGCCGGCTGGGCTTCCATTCACCCTTCGCTCGGCTGGCGTCGTAGCGCAAAACGTCATGGCTGCGCCCGCGCTCTTGCAACGTCTCGATATATTGCTCGCCGAACAGGGGATCGGTGTAGCCCAGTTGGGCGCGTGCCTTCTCCGATAAGCCCGGCGTGAACGGCGCAAACAGCACTGTCAGCGAGTCAATCACCCGTGCTGCGACGTAGAGCTGTGTGCCAGCGCGCGCGCGGTCGGTCTTAATCGCCTTCCACGGCGCTTCGAAGTCGAGGTATTGATTGGTCGCCGTTGCCAGTTCCAATACCTCATTCAGCGCGTCGCGCAGCCTGACCGCGTTCAGCTTCTCACCGACGGAGTTGAAAGCTGCCTCCGCCCGAGCAATGATGGCTTGATCGGCCCCGGTCAGCTCACCGGGCTGCGGGATTCGGCCTTCGAAGTTTCGCCAGATCTGCGACAATGTGCGTTGGATCAGGTTGCCCCACTTGGCCAACAGCTCGCTGTTGTTGCGCTGTGCGAAATCAGTCCAACTCCAGTCGCTGTCCTTGGTCTCAGGCATGATGAGCGAGAGATAGAAACGCAGCGGATCGGCCCCATACTTCTGGGCCAGGTCAATCGCATCCAGCGACACCCCCAGGCTTTTGCTGAACTTCTGGCCGCCCAGGTTGAGATACTGGTTGGCCGGCACGTCGTAGGGCAGGTTGAACTTTGGCCCACGATTCTGTGGCGAATCGTCGAGGCCGTCCCACGGCTCGCCCAGTCGCTGCATTCCGATCAGGACGGCCTGCCATAGCACCGTATGGAATAAGATGTTGTCTTTGCCGATGAAGTTGTAGATGCGGACGTTATCCGGCTGGTACCAGAATTCCTTCCATGCGTCGGGCTGGCCGGTGATCTTGGCCCATTCAACCGTCGCTGACAGGTAGCCGAGCAAGGCCTCATACCACACGTAGATGCATTTGCCTTCTGCTCCCTGGACGGGAATTGGGATGCCCCACGTCAGATCGCGGGTGAAAGCCCGCGCTTCCATCTCCTCGGCATAGCGACGCGAGAATTCCAGCACCGTCGGTCGCCAATAGCCGTCCTTGTCGGCCAGGTAGGCCAGCACTGGCTCGCGAAGCGCCGGCAGGTCGAAGAAGTAATGCTCACTTTCGCGAACGGTGAGTTTATCATCTGGGTTGTTGCGGCTGCGGGGGTTGATGAGTTGCGTGCCGTCGAGCAGGTTGCCGCAGTTGTCGCACTGGTCGCCGCGCGCTTTATCGTAGCCGCAGATCGGGCACGTGCCCTCGACCAGCCGGTCGGGCAGAAACTTGCCCTGCGTCTCCGAGTAGAGCTGCTTCTGAGTGGCTTTGAACAGATACTCGTTGGCCAGCAGCCGGCGGAACATCTGTTGGCCGATGGCGTGATGGTTCTCCGTGTCGGTGTGCGTGAAAAGGTCGTACGAAATGCCGAGCAGTTGCTGTGTCTCCAGGAAGCGGCTGTGAAAGTACTCGAACACTTCGCGCGGCGTTTTGCCTTCCTTGTCGGCGCGGACGACGATCGGTGTACCGTGCGCATCGCTGCCGCTGACCATGACCACGCGGTTGCCTTTCAGGCGCTGGTAGCGTGCGAAGATATCGGCAGGAAGATAGGCGCCTGCCACGTGCCCGACGTGTAAATCGCCGTTGGCGTAAGGCCAGGCGACGCAAACGAGGATATTTTCCGCTGTCATCGTTCTACCCCTGCGGCGCGTTCTGCGCTTCGCTTCGAATGTGTGTCTCCGGCGGCGCGTTCCGCTCGGCTTCCATAGTTGTGTTGTAGCTGCATCTGTCGTTCCTAAAAAGAAACCGCCCGGCGTGTGCGCGGGCGGTTGGTCACTCAGGCCGGTGACAGGCTATCGAACGGAATCGCACTCGTCTAGCCCGCGCGGTGTTGCACGTCGGGCATGCGCATCGAGATGTGAGCGAAGTTCGAGCAGCCTGAAACCATTGAGACGCAATGATAGCGCATGACGTGCTAAAATCAAGCCCGACGAGGTGTGGCGCAGCCTGGTAGCGCACTTGCATGGGGTGCAAGGGGTCCCGAGTTCAAATCTCGGCACCTCGATGCCGTTGGGACAAGCGCCCAACGCGCCTCGAGCGCTGTGCTCTGGGTGCGTTGGGCGCTTGTGGTTATAGCTCGAACGCCTGTCCGCGCATCGGCCTGTGAACGACCTTGATCCCCAGGTCGCTCAGCCCTTCGGCCAACGCCTGCATCGGTTCGTCCTCGCCGTGCACCAGGAAGACGCCGCGCAGGTCCCGCGCCTGCGGCCTTACCCAGGCGAGCAGGTCGTTTCGGTCGGCGTGGCCGCTAAACGCTTCGATGCGGCGAACCTCGGCGCGCACGGTGAACTCGTCCCCCAGGATCTTCACATAGCGCTGGCCGTCCAGGATCCGACGTCCCAGCGTGTTCTGCGCCTGAAAGCTGACGAACAGGATCATGTTCCTGGGATCCTCGATGGTGTGGCGAAGATGATGCAGCACCCGCCCATGCTCGGCCATTCCGGAAGCGCTGATGATCACTGCCGGACTGTCCAGATCGTTCAGGGCTTTGGAATCTTCGACGCGCCGGATGTAGGTCAATCGCTTGAAGCCAAACACGCTGCCGTCGGAATCCGCGAGCAATGCGCGCCGTGTCTCTTCGTCATAGCACTCTGGATGGGTGCGGAAGGCCTCCGTCACGTTCACTGCCAGTGGGCTGTCCACGAAGACCGGCACATTGGGCATCTCGCCACGGTTGACCAGGTCATTCAAGCGGTACACGATTTCCTGCGTGCGGCCGACGGCAAAAGCCGGGATCACCACCTTGCCGCGCCGGGAGACGGCGTCGCTGATGGCGCGTCGCAGGTCCGGTGTCGCCTCGTCAACTGACGCGTGCAGGCGGTCGCCATAGGTACTCTCGATGATGAGGTAGTCTGTTGAAGGCATCGGGGCGGGGTCGCGCAGGATGGGCAGGCCACGCCGCCCCAAATCACCGCTGAAGCACAGGCGAATGGTGCAGCTGCCCTCGGTCAATTCCAGCAGCTCCCAGGCCGAGCCAAGCATGTGGCCGGCGTCGCCGAAGATCACGCGAGCGTGGTTGGTCACGCTGATCCAGCGATCGTAATCGTAGCTGACAAACTGGCGCAGCGATCTCTCGGCGTCGGCCAGCGTGTAGATTGGTTCCAGCGTGTGAGGTGACTTGCGATGCCGATTGAGGAAGCCGACATCTTCCTCCTGGATGGCGCCGGAGTCACGCAGCATCACGGCGCACAGGTCGCGCGTGGCGTGCGTGCAGATAATGTCGCCGCGAAAGCCGCTCTTCACCAAATTGGGAATGTTGCCGGAATGGTCAATGTGCGCGTGCGACAGCAACGTCGCATCTACCGATCGCGCGTCGTAGGGGAGGGTTTGGTTGATGGCGTAAGATTCGGCGCGTCTGCCTTGGAACAGGCCGCACTCCAGCAGGATTTTGCTGCTTTCGACCTCGATCAGGTGTTGTGAACCGGTCACGGTGCGGGCTGCGCCCCAGAAGGTGAGTTGCATGATAAATCTGTATGCGAGACAAGCTACTCGCCCCGCTATGCACACTGGCATCCCGGGAAGTCAGCAAGGCACATTTTATCGGGGGCCTATTCGAGCCAGCCTGAGCCTACTCCTACGGAAAAGTGTGCCCGTCGCGGATGAGTATAATCTCCTTTGCATTCAAAAATGCATGTGCAGTTGGAGGCTGCTCGGGCATGATTGAAATGAAGATCGAAAGCGTTCGTGTGAGCTTGATGAGCACGAACCAGGTAGTGATCCTGAAAGAGATGGACGGAGAGCGACGCCTGCCGATCTTTATCGGCAAAACGGAGGGAGATGCGATTTCGTTTCACCTCAACGGCGTCGTCGTCCCCCGGCCGCTTACGCATGATCTGGCAGCCGATATCCTAAGCAGGCTCGGTGCGCGCCTCAGCCATATCCTTATCAACGACCTCCGCAACCAGCATTTCTACGCCGTTGTCGTCATGCATCTCGGAGACGACCAGGAGCAAGAAATCACCCTCGATGCGCGCCCCAGCGACGCGATTGCGATTGCCGTGCGGCTGGGCTGCCCAATTTTTGCCGATGAGCATATTCTGGACGAAGCTGGCGTCGAGCCGATCGAAGAGCCCGATACATCCAGCAAAGAGGACCTCGGCGCCTTCAGCGACTTCATTAGCTCGCTCGACCTGAGCGACCTGGACAAGAACAAATGACCAGCCCCGCCGGGACAAGTGTTATGGAATAACCGATGGGTTGCTCACGGCGTCGCACGGTGCCGTTGTGCGATGCTGTTGTAGCAGATGGACACGAGGAGGCAATATCAATGGTAGAGGTGAAGGTGGATGCAATCCGGGTCAACCTGATGGGTTCACATCGGGTCGTCATCCTGAAAGATCTGGAGTCCGAGCGTTATCTGCCGATCTGGATCGGGCAACCCGAGGCCGAGGCCATCACCATCCATCTCACGAATACCAAGGTTGTTCGGCCACTTACGCACGACTTGATCGTCAACGCCATTCGCGCGCTGGGCGCTACGGTTCGCTATGTCTTGGTGAACGATCTGCGTGAAGAGACCTTCTACGCACGGCTCGTCCTGCGGACGCGCGATGGCAAGGATCTGAGCATAGATTCGCGTCCCAGCGATGCGATCGCCATTGCTGTGCGCGTCGGTTGCTCGATCTATGTAGACGACAACGTCATGGCTCAACATGGACAAGAGCCGGAGGAAGAGAGTGTCCAGGAAGAAGCAGAAGAAGATCTCGGCGCGTTCAAAGACTTCCTCGGCACGCTCGACCTGGACGACCTGGACAAGAAGTAGCCCCAGAGCACAGTCGAGCCGCCACGCATGCAAGTGTGAGGATGTATGCGGGCTTTTTGTTTGCTCATCTACCTGCGCACATCGAGCGTCTTATCGAGTCTTGAATTAATCATGACCGCTGCCAAGATCGTCATGCCCGCGCAGTCCCCGCC
>JAIMBB010000225.1 GCA_023511655.1 Anaerolineae bacterium | reverse complement strand
CGCAACGTCTTCGCCACGCTGCGCGACCTCTTCGCTCGCCAGCCAGTCTGCTTACTCGCAGGCGGCTAGGCAGTTACGAAAATTGAAAATGTGGGGAGGAGGGTGGTTTGGGGTGATGCGGCGATTGGCTGCTAGATCTCTTCCTCGAACATGCTGCTGATAGACTCGCCATTGTGGGTGCGGCGAATGGCCTCGGCCAACAGCGGCGCGATCGAGAGCACGCGCATGTTCGGCAGCCTTTTCTCCAGTGGGATGGGGACGGTGTTGGTGGCCACGATTTCGTCCACATCGGTCTGCGCGCGCAGGCGCTCGATGGCTTTGCCGGTGAAGAGCCCATGGGTGCAGGCGACCGACATGCGGCGCACGTTGCGCTTGCGCAGACAGTGCAGCGTCTCGACGATGGTGCCGGCATTGGCGATCTCGTCGTCTAACACGATGGCGTTCTTGCCGTCCACGTCGCCGACGATGTCTTCAACCACCACTTTGTCGTCGGACAAGCGTTGTTTGCTGCCCGCCGCCACCGGCAGCCGAAGCATGCGGGCGAACTTGGCGGCCGATTTGGCATTGCCGAGATCGGGCGAAACCACGACCGTGTTGTCGAGTCCGCCGCGCTCTTTGTAATAGCGGGCCAGCGTGACCAGCGCGTTGAGGTGATCCACCGGCACGCTGAAGAAGCCATGCACCTGCGGCGAGTGCAACGTCATGGCGATGACGCGGTCGGCGCCGGCGGTCTTGAGCAAATCGGCTACCAGCCGGCCGGCGATCGAGATTCGTGGGGCGTCCTTCTTGTCCGAACGGGCATAGGCATAGTGGGGGATGACGGCGGTGAGCCGTGCTGCAGCCGACCCTTTGGCTGCGTCCAGCATCTGCAACAGTTCCATCAGGTTCTCCTGCACCGGCGGACAGATCGGCTGGATGAAGAACACATCCGCCTCGCGGCAACTGGTCAAGAGCTGAACTTGTAAGCAGTCGTTGCTGAAGCGCCGGATGTCCACGGGTGAGAGCGGCAGGCCGAGGTGCTGGCAGATTTCCTCCGCCAGTTGCGGATGCGCGCTGCCGCTGAAGATGGTAATGCCTCGCATGTCGTCTTACCTTTGTGTGCAATGGACATTATATGAAGACTCGATGCGGCACGCGGCACAGGGATAGGTCGGGGGCGATGGTGTCGGTGGTGTCGGTAGTGTCGATGGTGTCAGGGTGTCGGGTTGGGAGAGCGTGGGAGGATGGCGGGCGCTCAGGCGCTGTTCTGCAAAGCGCGGATGGCGAGGTTGCCTTGTTCCGTCAACCAGTATGTGGCGGAGGGAAATTTCTTGTTGCTGCTGATCAGGCCGAGTTCGACCAGGACTTCGACGTCGCGCGCATCAACCGGCTCGCTGCGGTCGTCGGGGTGATGCAACGCATAGGTCTTGTTCCCTTCGATGTCGCGGTGATCCTTCAGGCGCATGCCGCCCGCCACGGCCAACAAGATCCGACGTTGCGCTTCGCTCAGTTGCATCCACACGCTCGGTAACCCAAGCCTGCGCGGTTGCACACCGGTCGTCACCCGAGTTCGTTCACGTAGGCCTGGAGCTGGCGCTGGTTGATTTTGATGTATTTATCGCGGATGATCTGCGCCATCTCTTCTTCAGTCAGGCGGTAGGACAGGATTTCCAGCGCATCCTCCGGCGACTGGCCATAAGCCAGCTTCTTCTTGCCGTTCTTCATGTCGAACAAATACATGTAGTGTGGGTTGGAGAAGCTGCTCATCTCTGATCCCTATGCTTTTGCCAAAGCGTCCCAGAAGTCCACGCGTTGTTGCCGGATGGTGGCTAGCCCGCGGTTGATTTCGTCGTCGTATTTGCCGCTCAGCAGGTCGCGATAGAACTGATAGTCAATGCCCTTTACCTTCTCGTCGTCGGGGTAGCGGTGATAGTTCTCCTTCGACATCAGGCTCTTGCCCTCGGCGATGATCTGGTGGCCGAGAACCGATCCAGGATATGGCGCGTAGAACGAGATGGAGGGCATGATGCGCTTCGTATATTTGAGCATGCGCATGGTCTTGAAGGCGTCTTCGCGCGTCTCGCCGGGGATGCCAAGCATGATGTTGCTCCAGAACACCGGCGGCTTTTGGCCCTTTGCCTCCATCTCGTCGCCGATGCGGGTGAGCAGGTCAATGGCGAAGTAGTTGTCCTCCTCGGTGCACTCTTTGTTCAGGATCTTGAGCACCCGATCGCTGCCGCTCTCGAAGCCGATGGACACCGTGCTCCAGTTCGTCTTGCGCACGACCGCCTCGAACAAATCCGGCCACTGGCGAACGGTGTCGGCGCGTGCTGCGGCCCAATACGGCCACGTCTTGTTGGCGTACTTCGGATATTTGTCTACCCACTCCTCCAGCCAGGAGGGGTTCTGGAAGAACATCGAGTCGTGGATGACCACCGAGCCGATCGGGCCGAAGGTCTCGTCCAGGTAGTTCAGCTCTTCGATCACCATGTCCACCGGCCGGCGGCCCATGTTGGGGATGTAGCTGTTTTCGTTGCAGAAGGCGCACTGCCACGGACACACCCGGCTGGTGAGAATGGTGGCCACCGGCGGCGGCCCCCAGCCACACTCTGGCTCCAACGGCCAGTTGAACTTGGCTGCCAGCTTCTTACTTGCGGGCTCAGGCCACAGCGTGCGATCCACCATCGGCCAGTCGGCCATGCTCTTGGCGCCGACACCCAGGATCACACGCGGGAAGGCGTCGGGGTTGGTGACCAGGTTGACGATGACGTTCTCGCCTGGCCCCTGGCAAATCTTGTCGAACTCCGGCACGGCCAGCATCTCGTCGAGGGCGACCGTGGCGTGCATACCGCCGGTGAGCACGATCCCCTTGGGATTGATCTTCTTAAAGATCTGCGCCGAACGATAGGCGACCGGGAAGGTGTAGCTGCGCACGTTCATGATGAGCATGTCGTAGCCCTTCATGCGCTTTTCCACTTCTTCCCAGCTGGTGCACTGGCGCGTGCTGAACATGTCGGTCATCACACCGTTTTGGTGAAGGATGGTGCGCAGCAGTCCCATGCCGTGGTCCTGCCACTGCTCATGCGGTCCGGCCGGATTGACCAGATCGCCCAAGTCTCCCAAATCCAGCCACAACCGCTTGGGCTCCTTGCCTTCCGGCTTCACCTTCGGGTTGAACAGATTTTTGAACATCGCTCTCCGACTAATTTACCAGACTACCGCCCCTCGACGGGTGAACACGACGAAACGCATGCTATTGACCTACGGAAAATGAGAAACGCGGAGACGATAAGGGCGGAGCGAACCTTCCTGGTTGTCTCCGCGACCTCCGCGCCTCCGCGGATGAATTGCGCCACTAATGGCAACCGCAGCCGGAGCCGCAGCTCGCCCCTTCGTCGGTCGAGCCGCTGTCCTTGGTCTTGAACGAACTGCCGCAGCCGCAGGCCGAAACCGCGTTGGGATTGTCGATCTTGAAGCCGCCGCCCATCAGGCTATCCACAAAGTCAATTGAAGCGCTGCTCAGGTACATCAGGCTGGTCGGGTCAATGAACAGCTTGACGCCGTTTTGGTTGACCACTGTATCGAACTCGCGGGCTTGTGCCTCGAACGCCATACCGTATTGGAGGCCGGAGCAACCACCGCCGGCCACGAACACGCGTAGGCCGTAGTGGGGAATGTTGCGCTGGTGCAGCAGCTCACGCAGCTTGGCCTCTGCGGCAGGGGTGAGTTCGGCGCGGTGCCGTCCCAACCCGCGATCCGGATCCGCCATCGCCTTTCGCAGGAGTTCCCGCAGGTCTGACTCGGATAACGGATGCAGTCGAAAAACGTGCGATCTCGAAACGAGCGCAGGATTCACTTGAAAATATGGATTCTCCGTGGTCGCCCCAATGAAGGTGACGAGACCCGCCTCCACATGTGGCAACAGGGCATCTTGCTGTGCCTTGTTAAAACGATGTATCTCATCTATGAATAACACCGTCTTGCGTCCGTACATGGCTCGGTTATCCTTGGCTGTTTGGACCACCGTGCGGATGTCCGCGATGCCAGCCGAAACGGCGTTCAACGTCTCGAAGCGCGCCTTTGTCGTGTTCGCAATCACCTGTGCCAACGTCGTCTTGCCGGTACCAGGCGGACCGAAAAAGATGACCGACAGCAGCCTGTCCGCCTAAATGGCACGGCGAAGCAGCGTACCCGGCCCGATGATGTCCTGCTGCCCGACGATATCGTCCAACGTCTGTGGCCGCATTCGGTACGCGAGCGGCGCATCGTGCGCGCGCTCCTGTTCTGCTTGGTGTTCAAACAGATCCATGCCCTGTCAGTAGGCCTCCTTCAAGAGGTGGCACACGTCAGCCTCATTTCCAAGTAATACACTCAACATTAATCCATTATAACGCAAAAAACGGCGCCTTTCAGCACCGTACTCATACGCAGATTGCGCGCCCCGCTATGCCGTGAAACCCGAGGGTTTTGAACCTGCTCTCGCAGGTGGGTGTCCTGCTCATCCGAGTTGCAAGTCCGCTCGAATCGCGGCATGTGCGCCTGGACGAGACGCCGAACTCCCTTATTAATGTGTGTTGGCTCAAAACGCAAAGGGTTTACACCAACAGCGCAGGGCGCGAAACCTGTATCCAGTTGTCAGTCGGGGCAGGCCGGAACGTTCGTCTGCCGCCGCTGCGGTGAACTTATGGTAACATGGGGCCGCGCGTGTCGCAAGCGGTAAACGTTGCTTTTGCTGGCGGCATCAACCGCGCGCGCCAGCCGGCGTCTCATGTTGCACCTGCAAGTGCAAAATGCTCAATTGATCCTCACCAATTTCCGACGGTGCATCCATCATGAGATCTGTGCCGCTCGATGTCTTCGGAAACGCGATGCAATCCCGCAATGATTTGCCGTGACCCATGATCATCACGATGCGGTCGAGACCGAACGCGATTCCCCCGTGCGGCGGTGTACCGTATTCGAACGCATTGAGGAGGAACCCGAACTTCGCCTGCGCTTCCTCGAGCGAATAGCCGAGCGCCGCAAACATGCGTTCTTGAATATCGCGCCGATAGATGCGCATGCTTCCGGAAGACAGTTCGAAGCCGTTGAGCACAAGGTCGTACGCCTGGGCACGGACCTCTCCTGGATTCGTCTCCAGCTTGTCGAGGTCCTCCCACTTCGGCATCGTGAACGGATGGTGTTCCGGCACATACTTGCCCAGATCCTCATCGTAACTGAACAGCGGGAAATCGACCACCCACAGAAA
>JAIMBB010000224.1 GCA_023511655.1 Anaerolineae bacterium | reverse complement strand
CGCCACACCCTGCACATCGTCGGCGAGGTGGTGGTGCGCATCCGATGGTATCTGTATGCCTTGCCGGGTGTGCAGATGGACGAAATCAGGCGCGTGATGTCGCACTGGCAGGCGTTGGCGCAGTGCGAGCGCACGTTGTCGAAGCTGCTGCCGAACGCCGAGCGCGAGCCGGTCTACGACACAGCCGGCAGCGTGAAGATGCTGGCCGAATCGCCGCGCCGGGACACGGCCGCCATCGCCGGCCGGCGCGCACACGAGCTCTATGGCCTCCCCATCCTGCGCGAAGGCATGGAGGACGACTCCACGAACTACACGCGGTTTGTGGTGCTCGCGCGCCATCCCGGCTGCCCGCCCGGTGCACGCGAGGAGACCTCGGACGGACAAAAATATAAGACTTCCATCGTCTTCGCCATGCGCAATCAACCCGGCTCGCTCTTTCGCGCGCTGGCTGCTTTTGCGCTGCGCGATATAGACTTGAGCAAGATCGAGTCGCGCCCGCTGCAAGGTTCACCGTGGGAATATCTGTTCTATCTCGATTTTGCCGGTCGCGCAGACGAGGTGCATTGTCGCCGCGCGCTCGATCACCTGGGCGAATTCGCGACGATCCTGCGCGTGTTGGGGAGCTATCCACGGGCTAAAATGCCAGAATGAGCCGCGAGCTGCTATGGTTACAGGCTTGGAGTTCTTGATCGAGGCCGTGGCTCGAACCGAGGTAGGGAGGTGAATGCGATGAAGATGATCCTTGCAGTGGTGCAGGCGGACGATGCGTCGAAGGTCACTCAGGCGTTGATCGAGGCCGGTCATCGCGTCACGCGCATCGCGACCCAGGGCGCCTGGCTACGCCGCGAGAATTCGACGCTGTTGCTTGGCGTGAACGACGAACACGTGGACGACGTGCTGCGCATCTTGCAACAGACGGCCCGGCGGCGTACATCCTACATCAGCGTGCCGCGCGAAGTGCCCGGCGCACTGAACGCCCAGGTGATTGACGTGGAGGTCGGCGGCGCAACGGTCTTCGTCCTCAACGTCGAGCGCTTCGAGCACATTTGAGGCAGTTATCGCCGGTCTACCGATCGGCGATCTGACGGCTCGACGGTCACCGGCGATCGGTCATCCTCCGCCGCCATCCTCTCCAGCCGTTCATACTCCTCCTGAAGGCGCAGCGGCAGCCGGTGTACAGCCGTCGAAGGGGCGCGCAGATTGAAGTGAAAGATATCGCGATTAATCTCGGCGATGTTCTGCTCGAACAGCCTGCGCGCCTGGTGCCATTCTTGCTCGATTCTTCTCCGATCCTCCGGATGGCCGGTCTGCGCCAACTGGCGGCGTCGCCAGACGTAGGCACGATATAGCGCGCCGCGCGCTTCGACCAACTTGGCGCGCAGGGCTTTGTCCTCCTCGATCCAGGCAGGCAGCAGATCGTTCGACTTCAACATGTGCATCGCCAGGCGTTCGTCTTCCGGAACACCTGTGTCGTCGCCCAGGTCGAGGCGGCCTTTGCGCGGCAGGTGATCGAACGCGCCGGCCTCGCGCGCTTCCTGTAGTTTTCGCTCGATCAATCGGCCAAGGTTCATGGCGGCATTGTAAAGCCGCACGGGGCGAATTGACGCGCCGGCCGCGAAATTCCGCGGCGATGATAAACTGGTTCACGCTTGACTGCACCCCAGTCCGAGTGACATCGCACGACTGAACGTGAGGATCGAGTGACAAAACGAAGCCAATCCGTCGAAGCGCCAGATCACGCTAATGGAGCGGGACAGAACAGACGCAGCCACACGGCAGGACGCAAAATCACCATCAGCGACATCGCAAAACACGCCGGTGTGTCCAAAACGGCTGTGTCGTTCGCCTTCAACAAACCTGGGCGTCTTTCCGCCGAGACCACGCGCCACATCCTGGATGTGGCCCGCGAGCTGGGATATATGCCCAATCCCGTTGCGCGCAGCCTGAACACGCGCCGCACCAACGCCCTGGGGGTGATCGTGCCGCAAGACATCCCGACTGTGCTGAGCAACCCCTTCTTCGCCGAATTGATGAGCGGCATCGGCGAAGTCTGCCGCGCGGAAGGCATGTCGCTGGTGATCGTGCCGCCGATGCGCGGCTCGTTGGTCGAGGCGACCTACGCCGCGCTGGTGGATGGTTGTATCGTCACCGGCCTGAGCGCCAACGACAAAGCCGTCCGCGCCTTGCGCCTGCGCCGCATTCCGTTCGTCATGCTAGACGCCGATGCGCCCGACGACATCGCTTCGGTGCAGGTTGACGATTATCGCGGCGCCTACCTGACCATGAAGCATGTGCTGGAGCTGGGACACCGGCGCATCGCCATTGCTACGTTCGAACCGTTCACCGGCCGCGTCGAAGACTACAGCGGCACGCTCCGTCACCGCTTCGAAGGCTATCGCGCAGCCCTGGAGGAGATTGGGTTGTCGCTGGACTGCCCATCCGTTCACGCCATCGAGTGCAGTTGCGACGTGGAGGGGGGCAAACGGGCCTTCCGTCAACTGGCGAAATTGCAGCCGCGACCGACCGCCGTCGTCACCTTGAGCGACGTGATCGCATTCGGCGTGATCGAAGCGGCCCAATGTGCAGGCCTGTGCGTGCCACGACATTTATCCGTGGTCGGCTTCGACGACCTGGAGGCCAGCCACCTGCTGCGGCCGGCGCTGACAACCGTGCGTCAACCAACCCGCGAAAAGGGCCGCCGCGCCGCCGAGCTGTTCATCCATATGCTGCGCGCCGAAGGGCCGGTCGAGCCTCAACACATCATGTTGCCGGTAGAACTGATCGTGCGCGAGAGCAGCGCGCGCGTGCGCACCGCGCCTCTCGCGTGAGCGCCTGCCCTTGCGATTTGCAAGGGTGAAGGCAAACATCACCATGCGCTATCGCGCCGTCACAGATCACAGCCGCACATACGAGGATTCCATCCGCTTCGAGCGTGGCGAGTCCATCATCGTCGAGCGCCAGGACGAGGACTTCCCGGGCTGGTGGTGGTGCACCGACAAGCGCGGCAAGAGCGGCTGGGTGCACGAGAGCTTCTTCGAAGAGGACGACTATCGCTTCGTGGCGCGCGAGGACTACGATGGGCGCGAGCTGACGGTGCGGGCCGGTGAAGTCGTGCACGGCCTCGACGTGCGCGGCGGATGGGCGCTGTGCCAGAACGCCGCCGGCGAGATCGGCTGGCTGCCCATGACGAGCCTCGAACCCCTGGAGGGTTGAGAGGGGTGCATTCACGAATGGGGGCAAGAACCTTCCCGCAGGTTGCTTGCTCCCATTCGTGAACGCACCCTGGCTCAGGGGGCAGCCCTGCTTGGCCGACCGCTTGCAACGCGCGGTTGCGCGGGCGACCACATAGGGTCGCCCCTACAACGGGCAGCGGTGTGTGATGTAGGGGCGGCCCTGCGTGGCCGCCCGCCCATACGCGCCAAACGCAGGCAGGCACATAGGCCCACCCTACAAGAAAATGCCCCCGTGCGTGAACGCACCCGGTTGAGAGGACCGCAGAACGCCTGTGCTATAGTGATCTACTTCGATCCGAGATCGCCTCGCATTTAAGCGTGCGTTAAAGGACATATCCGAGAGGGATCGGTGTGCCAAGCGATCGGCGGTCTTCACACGTGTCGAGAGATTCAAGAACGCGTTTCAGGGTTGGGAAAGAGCATGGCACAGGACAAGATCGTGGTGCGCGGCGCGCGCGTGCACAACCTTAAAAACATCAACGTCGAAATTCCGCGCGATAAGCTGGTGGTCATCACCGGTCTGAGCGGCAGCGGCAAGTCGTCGCTGGCCTTCGACACCATCTTCGCCGAGGGGCAACGCCGATACGTGGAGAGCCTGAGCGCCTATGCCCGCCAGTTCCTCGGTCAGATGGAGAAGCCCGACGTGGATCAGATCGAGGGTCTATCGCCGGCCGTTTCGATTGACCAGAAGGGCAGCAGCCACAACCCGCGCTCGACCGTCGGCACGGTGACCGAGATCTACGATTATCTGCGCTTGATGTTCGCGCGCATCGGCGTGCAACACTCGCCGGTCACCGGCCTGCCGTTGACCTCACAAACTCCACAGCAGATCGTTGACCAGATCGCCGCGCTGCCGCCGGGGACGCGCGTGCAAATCCTCGCGCCGCTCATCAAGGATAAGAAAGGCCACCATCAGCAGGTGTTCGAAGATGTGCGCAAAGAGGGCTTCGCCCGCGTCCGCGTGGATGGCGAGATTCGCGCCGTAGATGAAGACATCGAACTCGACCGCTACAAGCTGCACAACATCGAGGTCGTGGTAGACCGCCTGGTCGTGCCGGAGGTCGGGGAACCGGCAGGTGGCATGGTAAGTGGGGAGCCGGGAGATGAACGCCGGCAGTTCGTCGCGCGGCTGAACGATTCGGTGGAGACGGCGCTGAAGCTGGGCGATGGCTTTTTGATCGCCATGGTGCAGGAACCAGACGCGGGGCGCGGGGAGCCGGGAGGCGGCGAGCAGAAATCCACAACTCCTGGATGGCGCGATATTCTGTTCAGCGAGAAGAAGGTGGACCCGGCCACCGGCAAGAGCTATCCCGACCTGGAGCCGAAGCTGTTCTCGTTCAACGCGCCACAAGGAGCCTGCCCCGAATGCCAGGGGTTGGGCAGCAAGCGCGAGATTGACCCGGCGCTGGTGGTGCCGAACCCGGACCTGTCCCTGGACGAGGGCGCCATCAACGCAAACGGCTGGAACAACGACGACGAAGAAGGCTGGGGCCGGCAAATGCTGCGCGCCGTCTGCAAGGCCTACGACATCCCCATGAACAAGCCCTGGCGCTCGCTCAGCCCGGCCCAACGCGACGTGATCCTATACGGCGGCGACGGCGAGCGCCTGCGGGTGAACTACGTCAATCGCCTGGGCGAGCGACGCCAATACGACGTCACCTTCGAGGGCATCATCCCCAACTTGATGCGTCGCTACCGCGAGAGCACCAGCGACTACGTCAAACAAAGCATCGAAGAGGTGATGACCTTTCGGACATGCGAGGCGTGCGGCGGCAAGCGCCTGAAGGAAGACGTGCTGTGCGTCAAGGTGGCCGGCAAGAACATCGCCGAGGTCACCGACATGAGCATCGCTCAGGCGCTGGCGTGGATAGATTCGCTGGGGATCGAGGAAGGAGGAGTCGGAGCCGGAGAGCCAGGGGGTGGGAGCCGGAAGAACGGTCAACCGCCCCCACCCCTGTCTCTTAAAAACAAATGACGCAGCCGACGAACTCGAGGG
>JAIMBB010000223.1 GCA_023511655.1 Anaerolineae bacterium | reverse complement strand
GAAGTGCTTACGCGTACTTTTCCTATTGTTTATGGGCTGGTTTTGTTTTATAGAGACTGGGGTCGACCTGAGCCGGCGGCGCAGCTAGCAACTCCCTGGGTTGCGAACCGAGACCCAAAGTCAAGGCAACTGCGAACAAACCGATGGCGAATGCGAAGACGACGATGAACTTTGAAAACTGCGACATGCGATTTTTGCTATGGCCACTGCGGTTGATAGCCGCGGTCGGCTGCTTTCCCTGAGAAAGATTATTGCGCGTCTGAAGCCCGGACCAGCTAAGACTTCACCACGACTCCATGCAGAAGGCACTGACATGTGGATGACGATCTCATCGCGCCGCGTCATCTATCTCTGTCGCATGCTCCCGCCCCGCCCGCAGGCGTGCGACAGGCCGCTCGCCAGCTATTGGCACGTCGCCCCAGGCGGGCAAGGAGGTTGCGTCGGCGGTGGCGGCGCAGGCGGTTGTGGCTGTGGCGGCGGAACCGGCGTATCCGTCGGTGCGGGCGACGGCTCGGGCATGGCCGTGGGTGGCAGCGGCGTCGGCGTTGCCGTCGGCGGGCGACGCGTTGGGCGCCGGGTTGGCGTTGGCTGTTCACCGGCAGCGGTAGCGGTCGAGGTAGGCACTGGCGCGGCTCCGGTTCCAGGTTGAATGATCAAAACCTGCCCGATTTGCAGATTCGTCGGATTCAGGCCTGGGTTGTTGCGCAAAAGCTGGTCGAGCGAGATGTTGTAGGCGCGCGCAATCTCCAGCGGCGTGTCGCCGGCCTTTACGGTGTGGGTGATCACACCCACCAGCACCATCGTCGGCGTCGGCTGGGCAGTCGGCGTCGCCGTGGGCGTCTCGGTAGGCGTCGGCGTGTGAGTAGGGGGGATGGTCGGTGAAGCGACTGCCGCGTTCGCCGTCGCCAACGCCTCGGTTGTGGCGGTCTCGCCAATGATCGCCGCGGCGGTCATACCGGCATCCGGCGTAGCGGTGGCAGCCGTGACCCGGATGCCTGACCCGAACAGCGCACGCAATTGGCCACTGAAGTTCACGATCAACGTCCCGATGACGGCTATCAACAAGATCAGCGCAGCGACGCTTATCAGCCTGCGGAACGTCCCGCGGCGCGGGCCGGCGATCGGCGCTCCTGATACCCGCGGTGGCGCAGCTTCGAAGATGCCGGGTTTGCCGGTGACGTAATCGGCCACGGCGAGGGCGATGTTGTCGTGCGTCGGCGCTTTGGTAGCCAGGTCGAGCAACGTTTGCGCTGCGCGTCGTGCTGCTGGCGTGGTGCGCAGCACCGAACGAATTTGCGGATCTTGCAACCGTCGGTAGAGTGGCTCGGTGCAAAGCAAGATGCGATCTTCGCCGGCCAGATCGAGCTGGCCCAGATCCGGCTCGAAAGGATCGGCATGTGCAGCGTCGGCGAACGATTCGTCCGTCAGGTTCTGCAGCATGCCGCCGCGCAACAGATACAGGCGGCCGCTGCCATAGCGCGCCACCAACAGCTTATCGTGATGGATGACGGCGGCAATCACGGAGGCTGTCGCACCTTTCAGCGCGTCGCCTGCCGCTGCCGGTGGCACGGGCGCAGCCGATGCGCTCAACGCCACTGCCTCGCCCTCGTACAACCGGCGCAGCCCCTCACCGATCGCGTCGGCTAAACAACGCGCGATATCGGTGCGCTCCGCCGTGGCTGGCTCCACACCGTTCGGCACGAACTTCCCTTCGCGCGCGTTGTAAGCATCGAAGATGAAACGGGCGAGGAGGCTCGCCGCATGCAGGTTGTGAGTATGTCCCTTCTTGCAGTCGCATACCACCAGCAGCACGTCTTTCTTGCCGACGCCCGTTTCGGCGGAACGCGACGTCGCGAGCGCAACCGGTTCAGTTCCGTTGTAAACGACATACCACTGAAGTGCGACCGCCATATCACTGAAAACCTGCGTGAGGTCATGTCGAGGCATCTCCCCGCGGATGACCTCATCTCTTATTATCGTCGTTTTCGCGATCATGTCAGCACCATTCGACGGATCGCTAAGATCACCTCCAGGCCGAGTTCAATCGAACAGGACTTGCACACCGACAGCGTCTTGCACGGATGGTGCATCGTGCGCAAAGCCCACCGAGATAAAACGAACCTGGGGAGTGACTGGCACCGCCCGCTTAGACAGTCGCAACTTTGCAGCCCCTCCGCACGTCCGATTGGCCGGGGGAACGCACAATACTGTTGCAAAAAAAGCCCCTTCTATTCCAGAAGGGGCTGATGCCGATGGATCCGCTGCGTGCTCGTAGCTGAGGTGAAGGCCGGCTCACGCGCCAGAATCACCCAATGCGACTGGGCTTGTGCTGAATGCGAAGCGCATCGGTGACACCCGAAACGACGGCAGAAACCGATGAGCCCGCAAGGTTATTCTTCCTCGGGTTTCATCTCCGCTTTGTGTTTGGCGATGATCGCTTGTGCCAGGTTGGGCGGCACGGGCGCATAGTGGTCGAATCTCATCTCGTAATAGCCGCGCCCCTGGGTCAGGCTGCGCAGGTCGGTGGAATAGCGTTGCATCTCGGCCAGCGGCGCATCGGCCTCGATGATGGTCTTGTTACCGCGCTGATCCATGCCAATGATCTGGGCGCGCTTGGTCTTCAGGCTGTTCATCACATCGCCGGCGTTCGCTTCCGGCACAATGATGGTGAAACGATAGATCGGCTCAAGCAACACCGGCCCGGCCTGCTCGAACGCCTCGCGAAACACGTTACGGGCCGCAATCTCGAAGGCGATCGGCTTCGAGTCCACGGGGTGTTCTTTGCCATCCAGCACGATGCACTTGACGTCCTGCACCGGATAACCCGCCACTACGCCGGACTCCATCACCTGCTTGATGCCCTTCTCGATGCTCGCCTGGTAGGAGCTGCTGATTGCGCCGCCGAACACGCGCCATTCGAATTCATAGCTGGCGCCCGGCGCGCTGGGTTCGACCGCCATCTCGATCTCGGCGAACTGGCCGGCACCGCCGGTCTGCTTCTTGTGGCGATAACGCGACTGACCATGCTTCATGATCGTCTCGCGATAGCTCACCTTGGGGATGGTGGTCTCCACATCCACACCGAACTTGTTGTGCAGGCGGTTGATGGCCACGTCAATGTGCGCCTGGCCCATGCCGAGCAGCAAGGTCTCTTTGGTGCTTGGGTCGTTGGTATGGCGCAGGCTGGGATCTTCCTCGCACAAACGCACGAGCGCAGAGCTGATCCTGGCCGCGTCGTTCTTCGTCTTCGGGTGCAGAGCCACGGCAAACAACGGGTTTGGGAATTCGATGACCGGAAGCTGAACGCAGTGCGCCCGATCGCACAACGTATCGCCGGTCTGGGCACCGCCCAGTTTGGCAACCGTTCCGATGTCGCCTACGTGCAACATCGGAACGGGGATCTGTTCTTTGCCACGTTGGACGAAGAGGGTGGCGATGCGTTCTTCTTCGTTGGTGCGGGTGTTGACCAGGCGCGTGTCGCCGCCCTTGACCGGCCCTTCGATCACGCGGAAGTAGCTGATCTTGCCGACGAACGGGTCGGCAGTGGTCTTGAAGATGTAGAGGACATTGCCGTGCTGGCCATCGTCGGGGTCGGCGCCCAGGTCGAACGGCATCGGCGCATAGCTGACCAGCGAATACAGCATGGCGTGGATGCCTATGCCTGCGGCCGGCGCCGCACAGAACACCGGCACGAACGTGCGCTTGCGGATGGCGCTGCGCAAGCCGCGGATGAACTCTTCGTCGGTGAGCGTGCCGACCTCAAACCACTTTTCGATCAGCTCATCCTCGCCCTCGGCCGCCGCCTCCATCAGCTTCTCGCGCGCCTTCTCCACTGTTCCCAGCATGTCGGGGGGGATGTCGGCCACTTCGCCTTTGGGGCCTTTCAGATATTTGCGCGTCACCAGATCAATCACACCGGCGAACTGTTGCTGGCTGCCCACCGGCAGCATCAGCGGCACGATGTCTTGATGGAACGCATCGTGCAACTGCGACAATACGGCGTCGAAGTTGGCGTTTTCGCGATCCATGCGGCTGATGAGCACAGCGCGCGGGATCTTTGCATCGTCCACGGCTTGCATCGCCAGTTCGGTGCCCACCTCCACGCCCGCCACGGCGTCCACGAAGATCAACCCCAAATCCGCCACGCGCACGGCGCTCTTCACTTCTCCGTAGAAGTCAGCATAGCCCGGCGCATCGAGTAGATTGATCTTGTGATCCTTCCACTCCACCGGAATGACACTCAGGCTGACAGATTGCTTGCGACGTTTCTCTTCCTCGTCGTAATCCGAGACGGTGGTGCCATCTTCGACCCTGCCCATGCGCGTCGTCCCGCCGCTGGCGAACAGCATCGCTTCTGCGAACGTCGTCTTGCCACTCGAACCATGTCCTAACAATGCGACGTTGCGCAGCTTCTCGGTTCCATATTCCTTCATGACAAACGGGCCTCCCGGCTGTATCAATGGTTTTAAAGGATTTTAATGATAGCGCTTGATTTCCTGCAAGCAGGCAAGCGCGGCGCGCATCACGCGCCACGCCGAACTGCTCGACGTCCGAAACGCATTCGTCGAAATGAAAATCAGAAAAATCCTCGACAGCCGACCGGATTTCGGCTAGAATTGTCCGGCCTTCAATGCTATTGACGTCTCCTCGGACGTACTTAATTCATAGGAAAGGGGTTTCCCTGTGAGCGACGAAAATCATGCAGTCCCAACTGTCAACGGCACGGCCAGCGCCAAAGCCTCGAGTCATCCTCCGGCCGATGCCGGCTTGAGCCTAGCTTCACTCAAGCCGCGGATGGCGTTCACGGGCAAGGTGACGCGCGTCGAGTTGGGAGGTGTCTTCGTGGACATTGGCGTAGGCGTGGATGGCTTCCTCCACATCTCGCAGATCGTCAGCGACAAACCGGTGCTGCGCGTGGCCGACTTCTTCCGCGTTGGCGACGAGGTCAAAGTCTACGTCTTGCGGGTCAACCCGAAGCGCAAACGCGTTGACCTGACCATGCATCAGCCGTCTGCATACGACTGGAGCAACCTCGAAGTCGGCGCCAAGCTCAACGGCGTACGCGTCGTGTCCGTCGAGAGTTTTGGCGTGTTCGTGGATTTCGACGGGCCGAAGCACGGGTTGATCCCGTTTAACCTGATGCCCAAGGGCATGCGCCCCAAGGTCGGCGACCGAATAGAGGATGTCTGGGTGGTCGAGGTGGATAAAAGCAAGCGCCGCATCGGCCTGACCATGATCGGGCCTCCAG
>JAIMBB010000222.1 GCA_023511655.1 Anaerolineae bacterium | reverse complement strand
GGGAATCCAGTCATTCGCGGCACCCTGGATGCCCCGTCATGCCCGCGAAGGCGGGGACTGCGCGGGCATGACGATCTCGGCAGCGGTCATGATTAATTCAAGACTCGACAGGTATCTTTTCGGATGCGATAGGTGCAACCTCATCACGGCAGCCCGTGCTATCGGAGTTGCGTCCGGGGTGAATCGGTGTAGAGTGTAACGACCTTCGTGCGAAGGCTCGTGGGTAATTTGGAGAAGGCGGCAGTGGTCTGGCAATTCCCTCGCCTCGGTGTTCGTCCAACAGGCCAGGCCCGCGCTGCGTTACCGACCTAGTTTCGTGAGCCTCATGCGCGAGGCTCGATGACGAAGAAGCGCTTATGCTGAACTATATCATTCGCCGGATCGGTTACGCCTTGATCATGATCGTGCTGGTGTCGTTCGTTAGCTTCGTGATCATCGAACTGCCCCCCGGCGACTTCCTGACCCAAAAGGTGGAACAACTGCGCGCGCGAGGCGACCGCAGCGCCGAACAGCAAGTGGAGATGCTGCGCCTGCGCTACGGGCTGGATAAGCCGTTCCTCGAGCGCTATATCAACTGGGCGACTAATTTTCTGCGCGGCGATTTCGGCGAGTCGTTCGAATTCGAGCGGCCGGTGAGCGAGATCCTCGGTGCCCGGCTGGGTTACACCGTCGTCCTTGCCCTGGCGACGACGCTGATCACGTGGTTCCTGGCCATCCCCCTGGGCGTGATTTCGGCGGTCAAACAATACTCCTTGACCGACCAGGTCATCTCGGTGATCAGCTTCATCGGCCTGGGCATGCCCGGCTTCCTGCTGGCGCTGATCATCATGTACTTCGCCATCATCGTCTTCAATCTGGAGGTGACCGGGCTGTTCTCGCCGCAGTATCAGGACGCTCCCTGGAGCTTTGCCAAGTTCATGGATTTGCTGAACCACCTGTGGCTGCCGGCCTTGATTGCCGCCGTCACCGGCATTGGCGGCCTGGTGCGCATCATGCGTGGCAACTTGCTCGACACACTTGGCCAGCCGTTCGTCGAGTCGGCCCGTGCGCGTGGACTGAAAAATCGCACCGTGACGTGGAAGCATGCCGTCCGCATTGCCATCAACCCCCTCATCAGCATCCTCGGTTCGGAAGTCTTCCCCAGCATCATCGTCGGCTCAGCACTGGTGTCCATCGTGCTCAACCTGCCCACCATCGGGCCGGTCTTCGTGGATTCGCTGCGCAAGCTGGACATGTATTTGGCCGGCACATGCATCGTGTTTTTGACCATCATGTTGCTGATCGGTAACCTGGTGGCCGACTTGTTGTTGGCGTGGGTGGACCCGCGCATTCGACTGGAGTAACGCGGCTGATTCAATCTTCAGAAGAGTGAGGAGGAACGAAAGATGGCAGTTGCAACGGCTCCTTCGGCGCTGCCCCTGGGCAAGAAGAAGGAAGTTGGTCAGAGCTACTGGGATCTGGTTTGGTATCGTTTCAAGAAGAACAAGCTGGGCGTGATCGGCGCCGTTCTGCTCGTGGCTCTCTACGTTTCGTTTGTCGCCATCCCGGAGTTCATCGCGCCCTATCAATTAGAAAACCGCAGCAACTTTGTGGAGGCGCCACCCACGGCCATCCGCCTGGTGGATGCGAACGGCCAGTTCCAGGCACCGTTCATCTATGGCCTCGACCGCAAGGTGGATACGGTCAAGCGATTGCGCACATGGCAAGTGAACACCGATCGCAAGTATCCCGTCCGGCTGTTCGTGCAGGGCGACGAATACAGGCTGCTCGGCCTGGTCTCGACGAACATTCACCTGTTCGGCATCGAGGCGGATCAGAAGGAGCAGCGCATCTTCATCATGGGCGCCGACGCGCTGGGGCGCGACTATTTCACGCGCATCATGTATGGTGGGCGGTTGTCGCTGATGATCGGGTTGATCGGCCAGTTCCTCACCCTGGCGCTGGGCGCGACCTTGGGCGTGATCTCCGGTTATTACGGCGGTGCGGTGGACATGTTCGTGCAGCGCTTTACCGAGTTCCTGGCTGCCTTTCCGAACATCCCGTTGTTCATGGCGCTCTCGGCGGCTATCCCGGCTTTCTGGTCGCCAATCGCGGTGTATTTCATGCTTACGATCATCCTGGCCTTCCTGGGCTGGGGCGGCCTGGCCCGCCAGGTGCGCGGCCTGATCCTGTCGCTGCGCGAACGCGAATATGCGCTGGCCGCCAAGAGTTTCGGCGCCAAAGATCGGCGCATCATGTTCCGCCACTTGCTTCCGGGCACCATGAGTCACGTGATCGTGATCGCCACGCTCTCGATCCCTGGCATGATCCTGGCCGAAACCGCGTTGAGCTGGCTGGGTCTCGGTCTGCGCCCGCCGCTCACCAGTTGGGGCACGCTCCTGCAAGATGCCGCCACGGTGCGCGCCATTCGCTTCGTGCCCTGGCTATTGTGGGTGGTTCCGCCCATACTGCTCACCATCCTTACCTACAACTTGCTCGGCGATGGACTACGCGACGCGCTGGACCCGTATAGCAGCCGCTAGAGGAGATCATCATGGAAAACCCATCACAACCGGCAGCCACGGCGACGGCCGATCAGCCCACAGACGCGCGGCCCGCCGATGCGCAGCAGACGTTGATCGAGGTGCGCGACCTCAAGGTCGAGTTCAACATCCGCGGCGGTGTGGTCAAGGCAGTGGATGGCCTGACGTTCGACATCAAGCGCGGCCAGACCGTCGGCATCATCGGCGAGAGCGGCTGCGGCAAGTCGGTCACCGCGCGCGCCATCCTGCGCATGGTCCCCAAGCCGGGCAAGATTACCGGCGGCGAGATCTTGTATTACCGCTACTCGCGTTATCCGCGCAAGGACGGCAAGTCCCAGGACATTGAGGTCATTGACATGACCAAGCTCGACCCCGACGGCGAACTGGTGCGCCAAATCCGCGGGGGCGAGATCGCCATGATCTTCCAGGAGCCGATGAGTTCGCTCACGCCGGTCTACACCGCCGGCACACATCTGAACGAAGCAATCACGCTGCATCGCTTGATCCCCCTCAAGCGGCTGGGCGATCAGATGGTCGAGAAGATCGTGGAGTACCGGCGTGTGACGAAAGAGGAAGCGCGCGAAATCGCGATCCAGATGTTGCGTCGGGTCGGCATTCCCAAGCCGGAGCAGCGCGTAGATAGCTATCCCCACCAGCTCTCCGGCGGCCAGCGCCAGCGCGTGATGATCGCCATCGCGCTCTCCACCGAGCCCTACATGCTGATCGCCGACGAGCCGACCACCGCGCTCGACGTGTCCATCGAAGCCCAGATCCTCGACATCATGCGCGAGCTACAACAAACGGCCAACATGGCGATCATGTTCATCACCCACAACCTGGGTGTGATCGCCAGCATGGCCGACGAGATCGTGGTGATGTATATGGGCAAGCAAGTGGAGCGAGCCAAGGTCGTGGATTTGTTCTACAACCCGAAGCATCCCTACACGCAAGCCTTGCTGCAGTCGGTGCCCAAGCTGGGCCCCAAGACCGGCGCCCGGCTGGCTTCGATCGAAGGCATGGTGCCCGACCCGCTGCACCTGCCCAGCGGTTGCGTCTTCCACCCGCGCTGTCCGGCCTTCATGCCCGGCAAGTGTGACAAACTCATCCCGCAGTGGAACAAGGTCGGCGAGAATCACTGGGCGCGTTGCCTGCTGTATGAGGAGTGATGGCCATGACGGACAGCTTACAGAATGGCAAGAAAGACAACATCTTGCTCGAGGTCAACGGGCTGAAGAAATACTTTCCCATCCAGAAAGGGTTGCTGCGGAAGGTAGTGGGCTATGTGAAAGCTGTGGACGACGTCAGCCTGTATGTGCGCGAAGGCGAGACGCTCGGCTTGGTAGGCGAGAGTGGCTGCGGCAAGACCACCGCCAGCCGCTCCATCATCCGCCTGTATGAGCCGACGGCCGGCCAGGTGTTGTTCAAGAGCCGGGTGCTCTCGCCCGACGGCCGGCCTCGCATGGTCAACCTGCTCGAACTCAATCGTGAGCAGATGACCAAGGTGCGCGAGGAGATCGCGATGATCTTCCAGGACCCGATCAACTCGCTCAACCCGCGCATGACTGTGGCCGACATCATCGCCGAGCCGATGGTGATTCACGGCAAGTATCAAAAGGGCCGCAGCGAGGAGATCATCATCAGCCTGCTCGAACGCGTCGGCTTGCGGGCCGACCATCTGCGGCGCTACCCACACGAGTTCTCCGGTGGCCAACGTCAACGCATCGGCATCGCCCGCGCGCTTGCCCTCAACCCTCGCCTGGTGTTGTGCGATGAACCGGTGTCCGCTCTGGACGTGTCCATCCAGGCTCAGACGCTGAATCTGTTGCAAGACCTGCAGAAGGACTTCAACCTGTCATACCTGTTTGTGGCGCACGACCTGAGCGTGGTGCAGCACATCTCCGATCGCATCGCCGTGATGTATGTGGGCAAGGTGGTCGAGATGGCCAGCTCGGAGGAGCTATACGCCAACCCGCTGCACCCGTATACCGAGGCTTTGCTCTCGGCCGTGCCCAAGCCCGATCCGCTCTACAAGTCCGAGCGCATCATCATGCAAGGCGACGTGGCCGATCCATCCAACCCACCCAGCGGCTGCTACTTTCATCCGCGTTGCCGCTATGTGATTGATCGCTGCAAGACCGAAGCGCCGGCCTTCCGCGAGGTGAAGCCCGATCACTGGGTGGCCTGTCACCGGGCCGAAGAGCTGCAACTGAAAGGCATTTGAACACCCACCGATGCGCGGTGGGCGTGGTGTATGAGCGGTGATGGGTGGACACGACCGCCGCAGCCGGGTCGTGTCCGGTGTGTTGTGATACGGGGGTGTGTCGGTGTCGTCGAATCCAAAACTCGAAGCCAAAGAGGTTTTGATCGCCGGGCTGGCATTGGCGTTGTGGCTGGTCACCGTCGCGCTCGGCATCTGGGAAGTCTACGTCCTGCGTCAGCTCTACTACTTGCTCTATGCGCGATTTGCCAGGCAGTTCGGCGGCGGCGACTACGAGTCGGCCGATGCGATCGGCTATTGTCTGTTGCCCATCCTCGCCTTCGGGTTCATCGCGTTCGCTATCGCGACCGGTGAGTGGCATCGCCTCAACCTGGGTCGGCCTCGCTCCTGGAAGGTCTTTGCCGTGACCATCGCGATCCAACTTTCCATCTTGCTCGTCTACGAAATCATCTGATGGCTCAACCTGTCTCTTAAACAAAACTCCGAGCCCACGACACCCTAACACATATCGTAT
>JAIMBB010000221.1 GCA_023511655.1 Anaerolineae bacterium | reverse complement strand
TATTCGGTCCTCGAGGGTCTCACCAGCGTTTTCGCCGGTCAGCCGCTCATGCCCAGGCTGACGGCCTGAGCAGTTACGTTTGGGGGATTTTTAGAAGGGTTGGCGATCTATGTTTGCCGGGAAGTCTACGGAGGACACAAGTCGGCAGCCGCCGGCATTGACCTGGAATTCGAGAAAGACGACACCTACTACATCGTCGCCATCAAATCAGGGCCGAATTGGGGCAACAGCCAGCAGATCGCCCGCATGCGCGATAACTTCAACAAAGCCAAAAAGACTTTGCGGACAAACGCACAACGGCGTTCCATCGAGGCAGTGAATGGTTGTTGCTACGGACGCACTCTCCGAGCAGACCACGGCGATTACATCAAGCTGTGCGGTCAAGCGTTCTGGCATTTCATCTCCGGCATCGAGACGCTATACGTTGACATCATTGAACCACTTGGACGAGAGGCGCGTGAGCCCAACCACCAAGTGCAAGAGCTCTACGCCAGTCTGGTCAACAAACTTACACGGGAGCTGTTGGAGAAATTTTGCGAAGCCGGTGGACGGCTCGATTGGCAGAAGATTGTGGAGTACAACTCGGCCCGTAATCCGCCCTTTCGGAAGCGCCGTCTATAAACAATCAGCGCAAACGTGAGCTGTGGCGTGGCCGTCCGCGGCGGTCCCGCATGGTACCGAGACGCGATCAAGCGCTGCCAGGTATCAGCTCGAAAGATCGGCAGCGCGGATATTCCCGAATATGCATCCCCTTCGTAAGCTGAGCCGTCCTAATACGCGCCCCGACCGGAGAGCACATAGGGGATGGTCTGCAGCATGATCTTGAAATCGAGCGAGGGCGACCAGTTCTCGATGTAGTACACGTCCAACAGGCACATCTCGTCGAACGACAGCTCGCTGCGCCCGCTAATCTGCCACAAACCGGTGATCCCGGGTTGCACCCGCAGCCGCTCGCGATGCCAGTCGGCATACTCAGCGACCTCGGACAACAGCGCCGGCCGTGGTCCGACGATGCTCATGTCACCCTTCAGCACGTTCCAGAACTGAGGCAGCTCGTCTATGCTCAGCTTGCGCAACACCCGCCCTACCTTCGTCCGCCGAGGATCTTCCCTGATCTTGAACATCGGACCATCGGCCTCGTTCATCGCCATCAACTGAGCTTGCAGCCGATCGGCATCCTTGTGCATGGAGCGCAGCTTGTATAGCTTGAAAGGCTTGCCGTTCTTGCCGACCCGCCACTGGCTAAAGATAGGCGGACCGGGCGACTCCAGCAGGATCGCCACGCACGCCGCACCGATGACCGGCAGACAGCACAACAGGAAGATTCCCCCGCACACCACGTCAACGCTGCGCTTGATCACCCGGTTCAACTCGCCAATGCCGCTGCTCATGTCACGCGGGCTGAGCATAGGGATGCCGCCGAAGTCGTTCACGTCCAGCTTGCTCAGGTTGATTTGCAACAGCGACGGCACGACGCGCGCGCGCACGTTGTGTGCCCGGCATATCTCGACCAGCTCCATGATCTTCGGCTGCGCCGACCATGGCAGGGTGATCACCACTTCATCCACCTGCTGGCGCTGCAGCAACTCCGGCAAGGCAGCGACTTCGCCTAAGGCCGGGAAGCGGCCGATGTCGGTGCGGCCACGGAGCGGGTCGTCGTCCACGAAGCCGATGCAGCGGTAGCCCAGATCTGGCCGGGCAAACAAAGTGCGCATCACAGCGCGGCCCAACTCACCCGCGCCGACGATCAACACATTCGACACGCCGATCCCTTTTGCGCGCTGGCGCGCCTCGTAGAAGTTCCTGACGGCGCGCGAGATGCCCAGCAACACGACGAGGAATACCCCTGCCTCGGCGATCAACAAACGCGAATACACGGCCGGCCCGTAAATGAAGATCGCCACCCACACGATGAACATGGCCTTGAGCACGCTGCCGGTGATCGTCCAGATCTGATCCAGCCAGGAAGGCGCGCGGCGCAGGGCGTATACGCCATCCAACCAAAAGAACGCCAGCACTGAGAGGGTGAAGAGAACCTGGATGGGCCAATAGTCCCTGAATGCGGCGTTGAACTCGATATCGCGGAACAATTGCCACTGGTAGCGCGCCACGTAGCCCAACGCAAACGCCAGGTTGATAAGCACAACGTCGCCGGCGATCAACAGCAAGCGCAGCTTCATCTGCGCCTGGCGGCTGGTTGTGCGCGCCGCGCGATTGCGTCCAACGCCGCTTTCGCTGCGATGAGAGGTCTCAACCGAGGATGGGGAGATCATAGAGGCGATATGTCTTGTAGACGGTGGCCCCGGCTTGGGCGATGATCCGATTCATGGCGTCGTTCGTCTCCAGGATCCACGACATCTCGCCGCCTACGTAGCCTTTGGCGACCCCGGTCTGCAGCAGTTTCAACATGATCACGGCTTCGATGCCGGACGCCCGGTGTTCCTTCAGCACCCCGGCCAGGATCACACGCACCGAGTTCACCATTGTGCGTCGGTAATACAGAAACTTGAGCAACGTCCACCATTCTGGCGTTTTCGGATTGGGATACGCTTTGCGCAGCGGGCGATTGACGTTCGGCAAGGCGACACCGATGCCGATAGGCTTCCCTTGCGATTCGACGATCAGGATGAAATCGGGATCGGCGAACTGCTTGAGGTTGTTTACGGCATGTTCGAGCTCGTGAGCGGTCATGGGGACGTGTCCCCAGTTTTCGCGCCAGGCACCCGACTCGCTGGCGTAGACGGCCTTGAGCGCCTCGACTTCCTCCTTCAACCGCTTGAAGTTGGCCGTGCGCACGGTGAAGCGGCCGCGCTTTTCGACCAGCCTGGTCAGGCGTTCCAGCTTTTCGCCGATGACCCGCTGCGCCGTCTCGGCCGACACCCACCACGCCCATAGATCCATCGCCTTTCTGAAACCATAGCGCTCGACCAGGGTGGCGTAATAGGGCGGGTTGTATGGCATCAGCACCATCGGCTCGCTGTCGAAACCATCCACCAGCAGTCCGCACTCGTCGTTGAGGCTGAGCGTGGCCGGGCCACGCAACACGCTCATGCCCCGCACCTTCACCCAGTCACGCGCCGCGTCGAAGAGCGCCGCAGCGACCTCAAAGTCGTTGATGACCTCGAACCCACCGAAGAAGCCCGTCTTCTCGCCATGGAATTCGTTGTGCCGATTGTTCTGGATGGCCACGATGGTGCCGGCGATTCGTCCGTCGCGCCGGGCCACGAACATCGCCGCGTCCGAGTGCTCAAAGAAGGGGTTCCTTGCCTTGTCGTAGAACGCCACCCGCTCGCTGACCAAGGGTGGCACCCAATAGGGGTCGTCCTTGTAGATCTCCCACTGAAACTCGATGAACTGCCGGCGCTCTTGGGGCGTGCGGCATTCCGATACGACGATGGGGCTGCTCATGCGATGATCACCGGGGCGGAGATTGTAAATCAATCCGGACTCATGTGATATATTACCCTCCCTATCTGCAGCCGCACCACCGTGATGCGGCTGGCTTTCCGCTCTTGCACGCAGACCCGGCACGGTGCATGGCTTGTCAGGTCTCGCAGCAAGGGCAGCGATTCCGAGGAAAGGAGCGATAGTTCAACAATTTATGCGAAAGTACGAACTCACATACATCACGAAGCCCGATTTGGATGCCGGTGCACTGGCCGCATTGATCGAGCGGGTGAGCGGCTTCGTCACATCCGAAGGCGGGACCATCGTCAAGACCAGCCAATGGGGCTTACGCCAGTTGTCCTACCCGATTCGCAAACACCGCGAGGGGTATTACGTGTTCTCCATCGTCGAACTCGAGGCGCCGACCCTGGCGCGGCTCGAGCAACGCCTGCGCCTGACAGAAGACGTCATCCGCTACCTGATCGTGCGCGCCGACGAGGATGGCAACACAACCAACGTCGAGACCACGGACGTGATGGGAGGCGCAGCCGACGAGGCACCGGCGACGATGGATGCGGCGACCGAAGCCGCCTAGGCGCTCGAAGAGGCAACGACGCCTTCCGCCTGATGTCGAGAGGCTTACGGGCTTCGACTTTCAACAAACAACCCTGCGAATGATCCTGTGACGAGAGTGTGATGGGTGAAGGGCGACCCGGCCGGATGCCGAGGCCGCCCATGGAGTTCAAGCACGATGCGTGGATTGAACAAGGTCATGATTATTGGGCACCTGGGACGTGATCCAGAGATGCGATATACGCCCAGCGGCAAGGCCGTGACGTCGTTCGCCGTCGAGACACGCCGTGATTGGACGACGCCGGACGGGCAACGGCACGAAGAGGCGGAGTGGTTCAACGTGGTGGCCTGGGGCAGTTTGGCGGAGATTTGCAAGCAACATCTTTCGCGCGGCCAGCAGGTTTACATCGAAGGCCGGCTGCAGACCCGCGGTTGGGAAGACAGCGAGGGCAAGCGCCACTATCGCACCGAAATCGTCGCCAATGAGATGGTGGTGCTGGGCGAGCGACGCCCTCATCCCGAGAATCACTACGCCTCGGAAGCAGCCGACGAAGAATCGGTCACTTTCTGAAAACAACCGCGCCTCCGGCCCGGCCAGACCTCGATGCGGCAGATCGCCCCGCGCGGGCTCGGCGCGAGCACAGTCCGTCATACTACCGTCGTCGCACTTCGCAATGACCAAGAAAAACGAGCCGCTCAGCGCGCGCCTGACCCGCATGCAAATCTCGCGTTATGAGCGCGAACGCCGCATGCGCCAACTCATCATTTTCGGCAGCATCCTGTTGGGCGTGGTGACCGTGGCGCTGATCGCTGCCGCCCTGGTGCAAATCTTCGTGATCGAGCCGCAGCGCGCAGTCGCCAGCGTCGGCGGCCAGACGATCAACGTCCAGCAGTTGCAGAAACGCATGCGCTATGACCAGGCGCAACTGCTCAACCGCGTCAACCAACTCTCGCAGCAGATAGCGCAGTTGCAGCAAAGCAACGATCCCAGCGGCCAGTTCCTCCAGCAGTTCTATCAACAACAACTGCAGCAACTGGTCCTTCAAGGCAGCGCAGAGCAAATCGCCCAGAATTCGTTGAATGCGGCGATTGACGATCTGCTCATCCGCCAGGAAGCGGCGCGCCGCGGCATCACCGTCACCCCCGAAGACGTCACGGAAGAACTGGAGACCAGCTTCGGCCTGTATCGCAAGACCCTGACGCCGTTCCCCACCTACACGCCGGTCACCCCCGACACACCCGTGCCCACCGCAACCGGCGCGGTGACCTGTCTCATATACACCTCTCACCCTGCCGACGAACGCAAAAGTGTAGATCACGGTGGTCGCCCTAT
>JAIMBB010000220.1 GCA_023511655.1 Anaerolineae bacterium | reverse complement strand
AGTCTTGACCTTGCGCCTCAGCCCATTCCAACTCGCCCCCGCTTGGCGAAAGTGTTAGCTACTCAGCACCCTTGACCAATCCCCGGTGCGGGCTGTCGAAGCTACTCATAGGCCAGCACCTCGCGCACGGTCAACCTGGAGGCGCGCCAGGCCGGCAGGAAGCTGGAGACTGCCGCCACGATCAGCACGGCGATCAGCCACACCCCGACGCCTTCGATCGAATACACGAAGTCCAGCGTGCGGCGCAAAAAGGACATGCCCACAGCATCGCACAACAGCTTGCTGATGGGCAGCGCGATGACTGCGCCGATCGCCCAGCTCAGCGCTCCGATGAACATGCCTTCGCCGATGATGATGCGGCGGATCGCGCCGTCGCTGGCGCCGATGGCGCGCATCACGCCGATCTCGCGCGTGCGCTCCAGCACATTGATGCTCATCGTGCCGGCCAATCCCAACCCACCGACGGCTGCCAGCAGCGCAGCCATGATTAACAAGAAGACGATCAGGATGTTGAATTGAAAGGTAATTTGCTCGCGCCGCTCGGTGATGGTCTCGGTGGTGTCCACCGGCATGTTGACGGCGCGGAACTGTGCCTCAATGGCCTTGGCGACCTCTGATTGGAATGCGCCATCGTGCTGTTCGGTGACGACGACGATGTTGCGCACCTGCCGACCGATGTTGAGCGTGCTGCGATAGCCGGGCAGGTTCATATACAGCGCGCGAGGGTTGCGCACCTGGCCGGTGAGCGTGCTCTGCGTGACGCCGACCACCTGCACCGGCACACGGCGCGTCCCGAACTTGAGCGTGATGGTATCGCCCAGTCGGATGTCCGGCTCGTCGGCCAACACGTCGGCGTTGATCACGACGGCGTTGGTGTCGTCGGGCGCCAGCCAGCGGCCGAGAATCATCACCGGCTGGAGCAGTTGCGTCTCGGCGGGCGGGGCGATCACGCTGATGCTGCGGCTCTCGCTGCCGTCGTCGCGCACGCGGCGCGCGCCGTCGGTGCTCCACGCCTCGGCATAGACCACGCCGGGCACCTGGCGCATCTGACCGAGCACCTTGTCCTCGCCGTAGGTGCTGCGCAGGTTCACCTCGATGTCGTATAGCCAGTAGCGCAGTGAGATAGCCAGGGTTCGGTTGAGCGAATCGCGCACGGTAAACACCGAGATGAAGATGGCGCTGGCCAGGGTGAGCGTGCCGAGCGTCAGCATCAGGCGCCCTTTACGTCGAAAGGTGTTGCGAATCGAAAGCAGGAACGGGCGCGACAGCCAGTGCTCCAGCACGACGATGCTGGCTAGCCGCTGCTTCAGGGCATCTATGCGCGGGTTGTGGTGACCGGGGCTGTCATCGCTGATGCCGGTGGAGGTAATCGCCTCGCGCACGGTGATGCGCGCACCGGTCAAGATGGGCATCAGCGAGGCCAACAGGGGCAGCATCAGCCCTACGGCAATCTCGATCAGCAACACTTCGAGCGGCGGCGTCGTTGTCAGCACGTCGAAATTCAGCAGGTTGGCCACGAATCCGACCAACCACGACGCGCCCAGTGAGCCGAGTGGCACAGCGATCATCAGCGCGATCACACCGAATACTGCCACGTTGGTGAGATACAGGCTGGTGATCTGCGGCGCGCGTGCGCCGATGGATTTCATGATGCCGATCTGCTTGATCTGCTGGGCGAGGATGGCGGTGGTGGTGTTGATGACCAGGAAGGCGCTGAGGAATAGCGATAACGCTCCCAAAGCCACCAGGATGAGCAGCATGGATTGGATTTGCTCCTCGGCGTAGTGTCGGCCGGGGTTCTGCGGGATGCCTGCCCCGAAGAACGTCCGGCCGCTGTCTTCGACGCGCGTTTTGATTTTGTCGGCCACGCGCTGGATGTGGGCGCGGTCAGTCTGGTTCTCGGCCACGCGCACGCGCATCTGCGTGTAGGCGCGCGGGAAGCCCAGCCATTCCAACGTGTCTGGGGTGATGTAGGCGCTGCCGAAGCTGGCGAACGTGACCGGCGGGGCGTTCACATCGAACACCGTGCCGGCGATGCGCAAATCGCGCGTCTTGCCGTCGGGCAGCTCCACCGTTAACGCCTCGCCAATCTGCTTGTTGAATAGCCGCAACGAGCTGCGTTCCACCAATAGTTCGCGGCGTGGCGGCACGCGTGCTCCTTGCTCGTGGCGAAAGCGATCCAGCCGCAGGTCGTCGAAGTCCCACACGGCGTACAGGATCAGGTTGCTACGCGATTCACCCAGCCGCACGCGCAGCAGGTATACGCTGCGTCCGTACGCGTCGGCTACCTCTGGCAGGCGCGCAATCGAACGCACGAACTGCTCGTCCAGGTTCGACGCCGAGATGGTCATGCTGGCCTCGCGAGTGGCTTCGTATTGCGCCCGCAGGTCGTTGGCGAGGATCGCGCGCGCGCCGACGACTGCACCCACTGCGAACACGCCGACCGAAATGGATAACACCACCAACAGGGTGCGCGTCTTGTTCAGCCACAAGTCACGCAGCACTTTGCGCCAGCGAGGTGCGAACATCGGCACGGATTATCCCAGCGTAGCTAAGTCGCCGATGAGCGGGGCGGCGTCGCATTCCAAGCGTGCGCTTGCACAACTTGGCCGACCGATTGCGTGGCGTCAAGCATGTGTCGCCCGGCCGGTTATCTTTCGGCGCGGAGTCAGCGATGAAAGGGTTGACCAGATATCTGCTACTGCTCAGTTTGCTGGCTGGCCTTTGCGTGACGCCGGGCACGCGGACGTCCGCACAGGCGATGCCGGTGCGCGTCGTCAACGCGCCGCACTTCGGTCCCGCGGGTGTGGTGAAGTTCGTCGAAGGTGCCATCTTCTGGTTCGGCCGCGTCACGCCGAATGAGAGCTATGCCGACGTGCGCGTCGGCTACAACGACAGCCACCTGTGGGTCTACGTCGCCGTGTTTGACCAATGGCTGTGGTATGACGAAACGCCGGCCGCTGCCGATTTGACCCAGTGGGACGCCGTCACGCTCTTCCTCAAAACCGGCGGTAACACGGGCGCGGCCCCTGGCACTGACGCCTACCGCTTCGTCGCGCAGCTCAGCGGCGACGCCGACCCGCGTTATCGGCTGGCCTGGCGGGGCAATGAATCGGGCTGGCAGACTGCGCCGATCGCCTTCGAGACGCGGCCGGGCTGGCGCGGCGATCGCTTGAACGACAACAGCGACACCGGCGATCGTGGCTGGGCGATGACGTTCAACGTTCCTTTCGCTTCGCTTGGCCTCTCTGGCCCGCCGCATGGCCAGCGATGGGGCATAGCGATGCGCGTGCACGATCGCGACAGCGCCGCCGGCCCGGCGCTGCCCGACAAAATCTGGCCGGAGGCCATGACGTCCAATCAGCCCTCCACGTGGGCGCAGTTGCATTTTGGCTTGCCGGCGTATGCGCCGCCACCCCTGGCGGTGCGCGGCATGGCGACGGTGTATCACAAATACAAAGGTGCGAACGTGCCCGACGGAGCAGTGGGCGGCTACACCGTCTGTGGCGATGGCATGGACTTCTGGACCGAGTGGGGACAGCGCGTGTATTACACCTTTCCCAACTCGACCGACGAATACGGCGATTTCAACATCCAAAATCAGGCCGATATCGCCGACTGGCCGTGTTTCTCCAAGTATTACGTGACCTTCCCGCTGCCGGCGTTACCGCCTGGCTCCACCGTCGTCTCGGCCACGCTCACCTTGCACCTGTTCGGCGGCGCTGGCGATCCTAACCAGCGCCCCGATTCACTCATCCAGGTGTTGACGGTCAACGAAGATTGGAACGAAGCCACGTTGAACTGGAACAACGCTCCCCTGCCCCTGGAGAACGTCAGCCGGGCTTGGGTGAAGCCGGTAAAGGGCAACGTGAACTTCCCAGGCATCCCTTATCGCTGGGACGTGAGCTACGCCGTGGCAAAGGCCTATGCCGCCGGCCGGCCGCTGCGCCTGGCGATGTATTCCGCCGACAGCGATTACCACACCGGCAAGTATTTCATTTCATCGGACACTGGTGACTGGAACGAAGCGGGGCGTCCGCGCCTGGACATCGCTTACGGTGAAGCGTTCAGCGTGACTTCGCGCGCCTTCGTGCCGATTGCCGGGCGCTGAAGTTATCCGAACAATGCGCGCACGGTCGCCAACGCCTCGGCCTCGGTCGTGGAAGGGTAGAACTCCAGCCCAATTTTGCCGTCGAAGCCGAGCGCTTTGAGTTCTCGCGCGATGTTGGCGAAGTTGATCTCGCCGGTGCCCGGCTCCTGGCGCGTCGGCACGTCGCCGATGTGCACGCTGTCGTATAGGCCGTGGTAATCGCGCAACCCCTGAATCAAATTGCCGGCCGTGCGTTGCTGGTGATAGCAATCGAACGCCAGTCGCAATTGTGGATGGGCGATGCGCCGCACCACGTCTGCCGCCAACTCATGTATGCTGACGGTGATGCCGCCGTGCAGGTGATAGGTGTTCAGGGCCTCGAACCACACGATCACGTTCGTCTTCTCCACCAACTCCATTACGCGCGCTGCGCCGTCGAGCAGGTTAGCGTATTTCTGCTGCGGGGTGTAATCGCGCGAGGGCGGCTTGACCCAGCCTTCGACCCCCTCCCTTCTCCCTCCCCCTTTAGGGGGAGGGGTGGGGAGGGGGTCAATCTGCTCGCTGAACATGAACAGGTGTTGCACGCCCCAGCGCCGGGCGTGGTCGAGCGACTCGGCCCACGCATCCAGGCACAACGGCAGATCGTTCGCGTCGGTCAGCGAGCCGCCGGCGTCGTCGAATGTCGAGTTGATCACGCTGTTGTGTTGGCGACATGCTGCTGCCACCTCGTCCATCAACGCACCCTTGCTGCGCCAGGCCCAGACGTCAATGTGGCGGATGCCCAGCGCGGCAAACTTCGCCACGCGTTCGGGCAGAGGAACGTCGCGGAACCAGAAGTCGGCGTAACCGGTGTAGATCATCTCGATTCTCGGTTTTCGATTTTAGATTGGCGATTGATGCAAGATGAAATACGCCAGGTAGCATCACACGATAGCGCGGAGTGAGCGCATCGGGATCGGGGGCAAAATGAAGGTATGCTCAACACTCACCTGCCCCCGATGCGCCTGGAAGGAATTGTATGCCCGCGCTGCAATAGCGCCCGCTTGGCATCCATTCTCGTGCGGAACAACGATATAAGTGTCATGCTTGCGTATAGCGAGACGAGCGGCACGCCGTTGTATGGCTTCCTGGATCGTGGCCCTGGTGCTGGCCTTGCTGTCACACGGTTGCCCGCTACAAGCGATCGTGTTCGCATTACGAACGCACGGTGAAGGCATGGCAGACGAAAG
>JAIMBB010000219.1 GCA_023511655.1 Anaerolineae bacterium | reverse complement strand
CGTCGGCAGCGTCAGTTTTGTATAAGAGACAGGCTAGACCTGGGCGGAATCGGCAAAGGTTACGCCGCCGATACCGGCGGCTGGATCAAGAACTACCGCATTGACCTGGGCTATGACGACGACAACCTCAAGCTGTGGTACCGCTGGGTTGACGTCTATTTGCTCACGCCGGTCCCCAATCAGATCCGCTATCGCCTTGAGTAGTCGGCTGAAAGCCCGCGGCATCGTCCCGCGCAAAAGCCTGGGGCAGAATTTCCTGACCGACGACGCCACTGCTCGTCGCATCGTGGACGCGGCCGAAATCGCTCCGGAGGATTTAGTCTTCGAGATCGGCCCCGGTATGGGCGCGCTCACCGTTCACCTGGCCAAACGCGCCGGCTGGGTCGTCGCCATCGAGTTGGATCGCGCGCTCATCCCGGCCCTGCAGCGAGAACTCGGCGAGGCACGCAACGTCACCGTCGTCCACGGCGACGCGCTGGAAGTGGATTTTGGGGTGCTCGCTCAGGAAGCCGAACGAGCGTTTGGCTGGTCATTCGCCGCGATTCGCTTCGTCGCCAACCTGCCCTACTACATCACCTCGGCCGCTATCCGGTGCATCCTGGAATGTGGCCTGCGCAGCGCGGCCATCGTGCTGACGGTGCAGGCCGAGGTGGCGGAGCGCGTGGTCGCCCAGCCGCCGGACATGAGTTTGCTGGCGGTTAGCGTCCAGTTTTACGGCGAGCCGGAGCTGCTGTTCAAAATTCCTCCCGACCGGTTCTATCCCCAGCCAGAAGTCGAGTCGGCCGTTTTGCGCATCCGCCCCCATGCCCAACCTTTTGCAGTGGATCCCCAGGCCTTCTTCCGGGTGGTCAAAGCGGGGTTCAGCCAGCCGCGCAAGCAGTTGCGCAACACCCTGGCTGCCGGCTTGGGGATAACCAAGGCGCGGGCTGGGGAAATTCTCCTCGCCAGCGGCATCGAACCTGGCCGGCGCGCCGAAACGCTGGGGATAACTGAGTGGATAGGGCTCGCGAATTATATTATGTCAAATGAGTCTATCGCCTAGACGACGCTCCAGGTAAGCCATGAGGGATGGGGAGCAGGCAGAGAGGACGGAGAAGTCCAGCGCGCCGTAGTCCTGGCCGGGCAGCAAGGGAAAGAGTTCGCGCGACAGGTTGGTTCGGATGCACCCGCCGGCTTCCTCGATCAATGGCCACAGGGCGGCCACGTCCCATACGTGCGAGGTCATATCAATACTGCCCAGACACGCTCCCTTTGCCACCAGCGCCAGGTCGTAACCGGTCGTCCCGGCGATGCGGATCTTCATCGGGATGTCCAGCTGGCCGCGTTGTAGCGTTCGTGTGCAGCAAGCGAAGAGCTGCGTTTTCTGAACCAGGGGTTCACCCGTTTTCTCATCTTGAGCGATTGTCGCGACGCGAATGGGCGCATCGTTCAACCATGCGCCGCTGCCGCGCACAGCGTAGTACTGCTCGTCGGTCATGGGGAAATCGGCCACGCCGAGCACCGGCTGGCCGAAATGCAGCAACCCGAGGAGCACGCCCCAGGCCGGAAAGCCCCAGGTGAAGTTGGTCGTGCCGTCAATCGGGTCAATCACCCAGCACCATTCTTGCCCGCGGAAGATTTTGTCGCGCTCCTCCGAAAGGATGCCGTGCGAAGGGTAGCGCGCCAGGATGGCGTCGCTCAACCGGCGGTCGGATTCAATGTCGGACTGAGTGACCAGCGTGCCATCGCGTTTGACCGCAGCCGTGATATGGCCGAAGGTCGCCTTGAGCCGGTGGGCGATGTCATGGGCTAGAGCGCGCGCGAAGTCCAACGCCCCCGCAGGGAGAGCGATTCCGGGCTCGTTGCTCACCGGTCGGTGTATCTCCAACGCGACGAGCGCGAAGCGGGCAGCCACCCGCTGGGCTTCGATCCGTTGTTCGTCACCCGTGATGACTTCCAGTAGATCGCGCACCGATGCGCGCTCCTGTGCGTTCAGTCCGGCCCATGCACTCCGGACACGCTCGGCGTCCTCGCTGAAGATGTCTTCCCACAGTTGATCGAGTTCCATAGGCAACCGGCATTGTACGCATGGCAGGGCTTTCGGTTGAGCGGTTGTGCCTTGCAGCAGCTTCGGGTAGCGAGCCGGGTGGACTCATTCTTGACGAACGATTGGGATGAAGACGCGCGGCGAGAGGAGGGGATCGCTGGGCGTCTCCGTATCCTGCAGGTAAATCGTGTCGCTGGCAGTTTGAATGATGCTGCCGATCATGAGCTGGACGTAGACGGTCTTCAGGCCGCTGCCGCCCGAGAGCGTGAGGGTCTTGCGTGGGGCGTAGGGCTCGTAGGCGCTCCAGGTGGCGTTGTCTTCGCTGAACCGCATCCATTGCACCCATACGCTGCCCCCCGTAGTGCCGTGGATGTATACGTCCACCTGGCGCTGGGTGGTGCTGATGGCCTCGCCGTTGATGATGACTGGCAAGACGGGGATGCCGTTGCTGGTGCGCGCTCCGAACAGTTGCACCCAGTAATGGCGGTATGGCCCGCCGACGCCGGTATAGGGGCAGGGGCCGTTTTGCCGCACGTTGGGCGCGTCTTCCGCTTCGTGGTAGTAGCCGACGCCGATCTCACGGAATTCCGGGCTTAGTATGGCGGCGTTGTGTCCCGGGCTTTGTTTCAAGGCATCCAGGGCGGCTTCGGGCGTGGCATAGCCAGCGGCCAGGTTTTCACCGATCACGGTCCACTGAGCGTAACCGGCTGCCACTGCGCGATCGGATGGCCGATTGCAGCCGAAGTCCGGGTCGTTGTGTCCGAAGAAGTTGCCCAGCGCCAGGCGGGCGGCGTAATCCTGAGCGGCTTTCATCAAAGCCGGGTCGGCCTTGAGCGGTGGCAGATTGTGTTGCTGGGCGCGATACTGATTGAGTTGCCAGATCATCCGCTCGACATAGGCACTGGAAGTTGCGTCGGCGAGATTCTCCCCCGTGACATCGGTGGGGGGCTGGGCGATGACGTGGAATACTTCATCGGCGGGCGTGGTGATGGGAGGTGAGCCATCATGCGACACCGGGCCGCTGTTGGCCTGCGCAACTCGGAAGGCGATGAACAATAAGAGAACACACCCGAAGAGCAAGATGCGCTTCAGCCGACGGCGACAATTCAACATTTCGATTCCGTTCCGGGAACCCCCGAACTCCCTCCAATTTCATTAACGTCAGACGTGATCGGAATTGAGAATTTGGCATGCTGAGCCCTGAGCTTGTCGAAGGGGCGAAACATAGCAAATTCGCCGTCAAGAACGCATTCTTCGACAGGCTCAGGATGCTTTCAGTGCTATTTCCGTAACGTCTATTGTTCGTTCCCCTTTGCTTGTGCGTGCGCGGTATCGCACCACATGCCGTTGATCGAAGGCCGCGCAGCGGCTGTCTACTCGTCGTTCCCCTCGAACGGCGGGTGATGTCGCTCGGCGGCAAATGTCGCCGAGGTCGGCAGAGACAGCGTCGCCAGGTTAAAGCGGTGTCGTGAACGCCGCTTGACGGCTGCCATGTTATCCGCGGCGTTGGTCGCTCGTTGAGCGCGGAGCAACGGCAATCAGTTGAAGGCTTCGGGCGTGAAAATTTAAGGTTGCACGTCTCCGCAGCGCGGAATTTGTGATAGTATCGCGCGCGTTTTGTAATTGGTCTTTTCGATGCGGTACGGCATCTCGTATAAAACGCGGGATCGGCTGGGGCCGCGAAGGAGGAATAGTTTCTGTATTAGATGAACAAGACCTTGCAGCGTGTGAACTTGAGCGCGAATGTGTCGCGCGCGGCAAAGACGAACTTCTCAACTCCCCAACACTCGAACACGGCGCATCCGGTCGGGATCAGCGCCTTCAGTGAATATCCGGCCACACCTGGCGACCACCCCATCTGGCGCATCCCCACGCCTTCGCTGATCCTCTCGCCGGCGCGGGCCGTCGAAAATTTCAAAGCGATCCAACGCGCGTTCCCCGATGCTACGGTCGGCTATGCCATGAAGTCCAATCCGCACCCATCGCTGCTGGCGGCGCTGTCGCGCGTGGAGGGTGCGTGGTTCGAAGTGGCATCAAGGGCAGAGATTCAGGCGCTGGTGGACATCGGCGTGTCGGGCGATCGCATTTTCTTCAGCAATCCGGTCAAGCAGCCCGCCCACATCGCTTTCGCCGTGCAACATGGCGTTCGCCTGTTCGCCTACGACTCGGAGCACGAGGTGGAGAAATTGGCCCGCTTCAACGATCCGGCCCACCCCCTTGAAGTCTATGTGCGCATGACCGTGACGCATCGGGGCGCGTTGTGGCCGCTGACGCACAAGTTCGGCGTGGAGCCACGCCGGGCCGTCGAGTTGCTCCATCTGGCCAAGGCGCGCGGGTTGAGGCCGGTCGGGCTGGCCTTCCACGTCGGCTCGCAATGCGTGCGACCCGATACGTGGGCCGAGGCGTTGGGCGAAGTCGCCCCTGCCTGGAAGATGGCGCACGAAGCAGGCCTGACGTTGGACCTGATTGACCTTGGCGGTGGCTTCCCTGCACCCTACACCGGCCCGGTGCCGCTGCCGCACGAAATCGCCAGTGCCGTTAAGCCAGCCATCGAGGCGTGCGTGCCGGGCGCGAAGCGCGTCTTTCTGGAGCCGGGGCGCGGCGTGTGTGGTGATGCTGCCGACATGGTGGTGGAGATCACCGGCCTGGCACAGCGCCCCGATGGTCAGACCTGGTTGTACGTAGACGGTGGTTACTTCTCCGGCCTGTATGAGATCCCGGATGGCATCCGTCCGGCCGTGCAACCGGCGATCCGCGAGTCGCGTCCGCTCGGCATGCACACCTATCGCCTGGCCGGCCCGACGTGCGACTCGCTGGACACGCTGTTCGAGATGCGCTCACCGGTGGAGCTGGTCCCTGGCGATCGCCTTGTGCTCAAGACGGCCGGGGCATACGTGTACTCGGTTGGCTCGCCGTTCAATGGCTTTCCCATGCCAGAAGTGTTGCACGAAGAAGAGTGGATGCTGTATCTGGACGATTTTCGCGGCATCTGCTGATTTCAAGCCCCGCCGATCGTTCTGTATGACGCCGGGCACAGGCGCGCCGACGACGCGGACTTGTGCCCGGCGCGCTTTTTAGCAGCCTCCACCGCTCTGAATGCTGGCAACCCACCGGGCAGGTCATCAAGTCAGTCAAGTCGGCAGGTCAATCAAGCCTCCACCGCTCTGAATGCCGGCAACCCACCGAGCAGCGCTGCCCGTTTGCCTGCGCGCGGTTGCGAGGGCGACCACACCATTTCGAGGAGGAGGCTACCTTGCTCAGTTGAAAACATCGCATAATTGGGAGTCATGAGAGGTAGAAAGGCAAAGGCCGTGAAACTGCGAGAGAGT
>JAIMBB010000218.1 GCA_023511655.1 Anaerolineae bacterium | reverse complement strand
TGCTCAGCCACGACGATAATTTACCGCACTTCCCGTAGAATGGTAGGCAGTTACGTTCTTGCCCCTATTGGTGAACGCACCCTATTTCTGGGTGACTTCCGATAAAATCCCTCTCCACCATCGAAAGGAAGCGATCATGAACATCACGATTGAACCCTTGGGGCCAAACGCGAAGAAGCCGCTCGCCGAAAAGCCGATCTTCGGCAAGACTTTCACCAACCGCATGTTTACCCAGCGGTGGACTGAAGAGCGCGGCTGGCACGACGCGAAGATCGGCCCCTACCAACCCCTGGTGCTCGATCCCGCGACGGCCGTGTTTCACTATGCGCAGGAGATCTTCGAAGGCACCAAGGCCTATCGCCGTCCCGATGGCCGCATTAACCTCTTTCGCCCGTGGGAAAACGTCGCCCGCTTCAACCGATCCGCCGACCGCATGGCGATGCAACGGGTGGATCCAGAGGCCCACCTGGAAGCTATCGTCACGCTGGTGCGCCTGGAGCACGAGTGGGTTCCCGGCGGCGATGGCGAGTCGCTCTACATCCGCCCGGTGATGATCGCGACGGACGCCAGCCTGGGCGTGTATGCCAGCAAGAGCTATTTGCATTACATCATCGTTGGCCCGGCCGGCGCCTATTTCTCGACCGGCTTCAAGCCCGTCTCGGTGTTCGTGTCGGACGAGTATGTGCGCGCCGTGCGCGGCGGTACCGGTGCCGCCAAGACCGGCGGCAACTACGCCGCCAGCCTGCGCGAGAGCGAACGGGTCAAGCATCTCGGCTATCACCAGGTGCTCTGGCTCGATGCCATCGAGCGCAAATACGTGGAGGAAGTCGGCGCGATGAACATCGCCTTCGTGTATGGCGGCAAGCACATCGTCACCCCCGAGTTGTCCGGCAGCATCCTGGAAGGCGTGACGCGCGACTCGGTGCTCAAACTCGCTCCCGACCTGGGCTACACGGTAGCGGAAGCGCGCCTGGCGCTGGAGGATGTGCTGCGCGACATCGCATCGGGCGAGATCACCGAAGTGTTCGGCATGGGCACGGCGGCAGTGATCGCACCGGTGGACAAAATGGGCTACCGGGGCAAGGATTATTTCGTCCGGCATGCGCCCGGCCCGGTCGCCAATCACCTGTTCAAGAGCCTGACCGACATCCAATACGGCCGCGTCGCCGATCCCTACGGCTGGACGCACACGATCGAAATCGGCGAGCGGTAGACCGCGCCTCTGGTCGCCTTCCATGCCCCGCCTGCTCATCGGCCTCACGGGCAACATCGCCACCGGCAAAAGCGAGGTCGCGCGCATGCTGGGCGCGTTGGGCGCGGTGATCATTGACGCCGACCAGATCGCGCGGGAGGTCGTGCAACCCGGTCGGCCGGCGTTGGACGCGATCGTGCGAACCTTCGGGCCGGGCGTGTTGCTGCCCACCGGCGAGCTCGATCGTCCACAGATGGCGCGCCTGGTGTTCGGCGATCCCGCCAAGCTGCGCCAGTTAGAGGCAATCGTGCATCCAGCTGTGCGCGAGGCGATGTGGCGCGAGATCCGCGCCCAGCCGGACGACGCCGTCGTCGTCATCGAGGTGATCAAGCTCTTTGAGAGCGGCTGGGATCGCCATTGTGACCAGGTGTGGGTCACGCATTGTTCGCCGGAGGTGCAGATGGAGCGTTTGATGCGCTATCGCGGCCTGTCGGCGGAGGAGGCGCGTGCCCGCATGGCGGCGCAAAGTCCGCAGGCCGAAAAGCTCGCCAGGGCGGACGTGGTGATAGATACCTCCGGCAGCCTGCATGAAACCCGCCGACAGGTGATGGCGGCCTGGCAGATGGCAAACTGCTAGAATCGCTCTCGTATGGACTCGCTCAGCCCGTCGAGCGCGGCTGCATCGCCAGGGGAGGGGGGAGCCGTGTCGCCGTCCACACTTCCTGCCGGTCGGCGAATCACGTCCTTCGATCTCGGTGTGCGCGTCATCCTGTTCGGCCTGTTCATCGCTGCGCTTACCCGTCAGATCGGAACTGCGGCGCCCCAGGGGTTGCTCTATCCGCTGATGATCTATGGCCTGCCGGCGGCGGCTTATTTGCTGGCCAGCGTGCCGAACGTCGCCGGCATCATCCGGCGCCAGGCCGAAGCCCAGCCGTTGGGGACGGCGCTGCTGGCGCTGGTGCCTCTGGTGCCGGTGATGGCCTATGCGCGCAGCGCCCTCAACTTCGACCTGGCTGGCCTGTTGTTCAGCGGGGTGCTCATCTTCCTGCCGGTAGCGTGTGCCATCTTAAACGTGCCCCAGTTGCGTCGTTCCGACATTTCGCTCGGCCTGATCACCGTGGCGTTGCCGTTGTTATTGCCGTATGCGCCGGATGCGGGGGTCGGTGCGCCGTCCGAGTCGCCAACCGCGTTCGGCGTCGCCGTGCGCATCGTCGCCTTCTTGCTGCCCATTGCGCTGCTGGTGTTCACCACGCGCGAGCAGAAGCAGCACCTCAACTTCCTGTTCGTGTGCGCTGTGCTGTCGGCCTGGTATGCCGTGCAATTCGACGCGTTGCCCAACGTCCCATTGGCAGTTGAGACGGGGATTTCCTACTTCGAGCTTGCGGTCATCCCACTCTTCCTCTATATGCTGGCGGCGGCAGGGCGTTTCGACCGGCTTGGGCTGTCGTTTCAACCGACGCCGCGCGGGGTCAGCGTGGTGACCGCGAACATTGCCCTGCTGGTGGCGGTTGCCGTGCCGCTCGGGTTGGTGACCCGCTCGCTGGTCCCCGCCTTTCACGGTCCGCCGCCCCTGGAAGCAGCGGCGCAGGCGCTGAGCATCTTCCTGCTCGTCGCGCTGCCGCAGGAGATCTTGTTCCGCGGCACGTTGCTGACCTACCTCCAGGACGTGCTGGGTTTGAGTAATGTGGCCGCCGTCGTCGCCAGCGCGATCATCTTTGGCATGGCGCACCTGAGCGCGCCGGCCGACATCGGCTGGCCGTTCATTCTGGCAGCGCTGGCCGGTGTGTTCTATGCCCGCACCTTCCTGGCCACGCGGAACGTTGCCTCGGCCGGCGTCGTCCATGCATTTGCGAATTGGGTGAGGTGGCTGTTGTTTGGAGGGTAGGGGCTGTCGGCCCGGCGTCGGCACGTTGAGCGATGAAGCCGCGTAACATTGGTCGCTATCAAATCAAGGCCGAGCTGAATCGCGGCGGCATGTCGGTCGTCTATCTCGCCCACGACCCGGTCATCGGCCGGGATGTGGCCATCAAGATGCTCCCGCGCAGCCTGCAAGATCAGCCAGCGTTGCGGATGCGCTTCGAGCGCGAGGCGCACACGGTCGCCGCGCTCGAACATCCGGCCATCGTCCCGGTTTACGATTTCGGCGAAGAGGACGGCCAGCCCTACCTGGTCATGCGCTACATGCCCGGGGGATCACTGGCCGATCTGCTCACCTACGGCCGGTTGAATTTGCCCGATGCCGTCCGCATCGTCCAGCGCCTGGCTGCTGCGCTCGACGAAGCCCACGGACACGGCGTCGTCCACCGCGACATCAAGCCGGGCAACATCCTGTTCGATACTCATGGCGAAGCCTTTCTCACCGACTTCGGCATCGTCAAATTGTATGAGGGTGAATCCGGCGCGCAGACGCTGACCGGCAGCGTGGTGCTGGGCACCCCTGCCTACATGAGCCCGGAGCAGGCCCTGGGCAAGCCGATTGATCGCCGCAGCGATGTGTATTCGCTCGGCGCGGTGCTGTACGAGATGCTGACCGGCGTGCCGCCCTATAAGGGGCCGACCAGCATCAGCGTGGCCATGAAGCATGTGGTGGAGCCGGTTCCCGATCCGCGCGAGTATCGGCCCGAGCTGTCGGAAGCCTGCATTGCCGTGGTGGAGAAAGCCATGGCCAAGGATCCGAACGCGCGCTTCGCCACTGCAGGCCAGATGGCGGCGGCGTTTGCCCAGGCGGTCACCGGTTCACCGGTGATGGAACCGATGATGCCCCCGCTGGTGGTGCGCCGAAAGCCGCAGACGACATCGAACGCAGCGAAGACGGGTGCATCGCCACTCGAGCCGGCCGGGACCACCGAGTGGGTGTCGGCCTCCGGTACCCCATCATCACGGGCTGGTCGTGACCAGCGCATCTTGGGCGTGGCTGTCGCCGTGGTGTCCGTGCTTCTCGTCGTCGGGTTAGGAGTGTTCATATTTGCCCTGACTCGACAAGCGGGCAACGCATCGCAGTCGCCTGTTGTGCTGGCGCCGCCAAGCCCGACTATCTTCGCAACTACGCCGGTCGTGCCGACGCGAGCCGTACCGGCGCCCATCGTGCCCTTGCCGGATCAAAGCCCGACGCCCTCACCGACCCCTTCACCTTCGCCGACTGCGGCGCCGGAGCCGGTTCGGTTGGTCGTCGTCCGGCCCGCCAACGTGCGCGACGGCCCCAGCACCCAATCGCGCATCCTCACCCAACTTGTCGCGGGGACCGAACTCCTCCCTATCGCCATCACCCGGCAGAGGGATGGCGATTGGTATGTCATCGAGTTGCCGGACGCCCAGCGCGGCTACATCTTCTCCGAGCTGGTGCGCGTGATCAACCCGACGGCGCTCGAAGCGCTCCCCACGGCGATCGTCGTTGTCATCGCCCCGACCGTCCCGCCGGCGGCAACGCCACTGCCGACCGCGACGCCTGAGGAGCTGCTAACCCCCACCGAGACACCCACGCCGACCTGGACGCCCACCGTCACCGTTTTACCCTCGCCGACGGCGACGCCGGTGCCGCTGCCGACCATCCCAACGTTCACGCCTACGCCTACCCCGGCCGCATCGCCGACGCCTCTGGAAACGCCGACCATCACGCCGACGCCCACGGCGACGTTGCCCGCGACGAACACGCCGACGCCTACGGCCACCGCGCCGCCCGGAGCGGCGATCGAGCGCATTCAGCCGCCGTCTCAGATCGTGCCGATCACCGCCACCTCGTTCACGACGGACGTGACGGTCGAACTAGTGAACAACCTGGGGGCGTACGAAGTGCTGGTGAAGTACGACTCGGCGGTCGTGGAGTTCGTGTCATTCACGAACGGGCCGTTCCTCGGCAGCACCGGCCGCTCGGTCTTCTGCCTGAACCCGGTCATCACGACGGTCCAGGGGACGACGAAGAAGCTTCAGGTGGGTTGCGTCACCAGCGGCCCGCAGCCGGGACCGAGCGGGGCAGGCCTGCTCGCGACCGTGGAGTGGGCGCCCGTAGCGGAGGGGGTGACCCTGCTGGATCTCGATCCGTCGCTCGCGAATCCCCTGGGCGATGAGATCTTCGCGGTGGCGTACGACGGGACGGTCGAGGTCATCAGCGGGCCCACGCCGACACCGACGAATACTCCCACGCCGACCGCGACGCCGACCCCGTGCCCGGGCGGCCCGTGTCCCACCGATACGCCGACCCCGACGCCTACGCCCACGCCTGCGATTAGCTGCGGTGTTACCGGAACCGCCGTCTGCGTGCAGCCC
>JAIMBB010000217.1 GCA_023511655.1 Anaerolineae bacterium | reverse complement strand
GACTCTCACGCAGTTTCACTGCCTTTGCCTTTCTACCTCTCATGACTCCCAATTATGCGATGTTTTCAACTGAGCAACATGAATTGAATTTCTGATTCTTCATACGTTCCCCCTTTTTGGTTGCTAATGTCCAAGAGCTAGTCTCGCACGCTCGCTTTCACATCCACCGGATTCAGTGGCTTTACCTGCCCCTTCGCGATCAGCGCTGCGAACCACGCCAGCGCGAAGCCGCCGGCGGTGATGAAGAAGCCGCTGCTCAGCAGCATCGTGGCAAACGGGATCTGCGCCAGCAGGATGAAGATGATCACCATCAGGATGAAGCCGATGGTCGAGTTGCTGCTCAGCGCGTCGAGCTTGTTCTTGACCGCGCCGATCTCTATCGAGTTCGTCGCCAACCGCAGTTGCAATGCCGAGGCTCCGGCCCGAATGTTCAACAAACCCAGGACGGGGATGAGCACCAGGATCAGGATGGCAGAGAGGACGATCAGCAGGAGGCCGCTCATGTCTGGGCGCGGGCCGTAAGGGCTGCTGAACGCATTGAGGAGCGAGGGCACCTGAATCGCCAGTAATAGCAGCTGGAAGCCGCTGCCGCCGATCCCGCCACCGAGCAGCGACCCCAGCCCACCATCCCCACCCAGGCCGATCAAACTGGCCAGTGCGCCCAGACTTTGGCCAATCTGTCCCAGGCCAAACCACGGCATGAACCAGCCAATGGCCGATGCTGCGCCGCCCACGATGCCGGCGACGCCGCCGACCGTTGCTGCCAGCGCAACCGGGCTGCTGGGCTTCGGCGTTGGCGGCGCGACGATGATCGGGGTCGGGGCCACAGGCACAACAGGCGCCTGCGGTCCGCCCGCCTGGGGCGCGGAGGGTGCTGCCGCCACGGGTGAGGCGGGCGTGACAACCGCTACAGGCTTTTGCGGCTCAAGCGGCGATCCGCAACTGATGCAAAAGCGATTCCCCGGTTCGTTTTGCGCGCCGCACGATGGGCAATACATGTGTCAGCCTCCTTTGGCGGTGTCGCTGGTGTCGGTGGTGTCGGGTGTTGCAGGCGTCATGAATTCACGGGTTGTAGCCGTGCCCTCTTCAGGCTGCACGGGTCTAGCCGGCGCGGTCTGATCGGCAGCGTCCGGCTCGGCCGGCGCGGCCAACTTAGGCAGCGGCCTGCCGCAGTTCGGGCAAAACGCCGCGTGCGCCGGTGCACCAAAGCCGCAGTGTGGGCAGACACGGGTAGGCCGTGGTGCTGGTTGAGCCGGCTGAATCGCCGGGGCCGTGGCGGCGTATGTCGTCGTCGCCGCTGCCAGCTGCGGCGGCAGTTCCGCCTGGATAGCGGCGATGGCCGCTTCACGTTCGGCGATCTGGGCGTTCAGGCGATCAATAACAACGCACAGTTGCTCAAGCTCGGCGTGCAGCAACCCACCGTTGCGATGCAGGTCGAGCGCGGCGCTGGCGATCGCCTCGCGCATGGTTTGAATCTCGCGCCGCAGGTTGGATATCTCACCCTGCACGCGGTTGACGCGCAGGAGTTGATCCGCCTTGAACTTGGCGACGTCAGCGGCGTGACGCAGACGATCTATCATGCATCATGTCCCTCGATAACTGTGTAGCTTCAGCCATCTTGCCCGCGAACCAGAACTGCTTACAAAGACGACAAAGATCAAGCAAGATAAGCGGGCACAAGACACGACAGAAATACAATGTAAGCCGCAACGGTAACCCGACCCTCTGGCGAGCGTCACGAGTCACCGTTGCTCCCCCTTTTGCTCCAGTGTAAGCCACCTGTCATGAACTTTTGTTTACGCAGGCCGCCGCACTCTGCTGAATAGGGTATGTGCGAACGCCCGGTTTGGTGTTTAATTTTCAGCAAATTTGGGGGCCGGATTCAAAAACGGGGGTGCCAGATGACGCTTCTTACCCACGCTGAAGAAGCACAGCTATCTCAGGATGTCGTTGCCACGGCGCTGGCCGGGGCGCTCCACATGCACGGCAGCCAGAAGGCCTTTGCGCAGCGCGCCGGCGTCACGCCGGTATTCGTCAACAACATCATCAAGGGCAAGCGCATGCCCAGCCTGGACATGGCCCGGCGCATGGCGCCGCTGCTTCCCATTTCTCCTACGGATCAGGCCGCCTGGTTAGAGCAAGTTGAACACTTCTGGCACTCCCGCCGATGCATCGAGAGGACGGCGCGAGCCCTGGTTCGGGAGGACGCCCTCGCCATGGTGCAGAAGCTCACAGACTTGCGCCTGTCCACCTTCTCAGCCCCGCCTGATGGCGTGCGATACGCGTGGGATATGACGCTCAAGCTGGGCGAGGCGGTTGGTCCGCGCCTGGCCGTCAAGGAGCACGCCGCTCTGTATCTCGATTATTGCGATGTCATGTTCGAGGCGTATAGCATGCTGGGCCGGCACGTAAATGCGCTGTGGATCATCAAGCGCAAACAGTGGGTCGCTGCATGGATGGAAGAAAGCCCGATTTTGCGCGGGTCGCATCTCGATCGGCGATCCTTCGATGAACACAAAGTCAATGCATTGCGCCAGGAGATGGTTGTGCTGTCCGGGCTTGGCTTGTGCAAAGAAGCTTACGACCTGGCATTCAAGATCGAGGCAGATCCGGCGTATCAGCGCAACGCCGCTTTCTGGCAAGCGTTACTGACGTGGGATCGCTTGCATGCCATGAAGCGCCTGCCGCGCGTTGGCCTCCGCGAAGCGCGGCGCATGGTTTATACGGCCTGGCGCGCATCGGAAGCGCTGGGCAACGACTGGCAGCCCTTGGCTCACTTGCTGCTGGCGCGCTCATACGCGAACTTTTGCGTGAGCCGCGATCACTGGCAAGAGGCTCGTGCGACGTTGAGCCAATATTTGCCGGTGCTGAACCACATACCGTATTGCGGCCCGTTGCACAAGGTGCTGTTCCTGCGCGCCTGGGCACAAACGTTGCGCGCGCAAGGGGCGCTGGATGAGTGGCGAGAGGTGATAATGGAAGCGACGCACCTGGCCCAGCAGGCAGGGCTGGCAAATGAGCTGGCGGTCATTGAACGCGAGCGCCGCGAAGGCGGCAGGCTCGGCAGGAGTAAGCGCGACAATGAGCCACAAGGGGAACTGGTCCTGGATTGACGCCGAGCTGCGCAGGCTCGGCATCAGCCGCACCAAGCTGGCGCACCTGCTCGGCGTCAGCACGCCGGCGGTGTCCAAGTGGATTCAGGGCAAGCAGAATCCGGGCTTCGAGCACCTGGCCCAACTGGCCGCCCTGTTCACCGGCGGCGACCTCAACCGCCTGTATCACCGCGCCGGCTTCAACTGGAGCGAGGCGCTGCAGCACCTCGACGCGCAGGCGCGAGGCACCGGCGTTCCACCTCCGTCAGACTTTGGTGATCCGGACACCTTCATCACGCTGCGGCTCCCCGCAGATGCGTTGCACGCGCGCGACGCCTCGACCACCCTGCTCACGGAGGCGAGCGTGCTCGCCTCCAACGCCCTGCTCAAACAGGCCAATCGGTTCGCGGAGATGCGCGAACAGGCCACGCATCTGATTGCCCGGTTAAACGGTAGCCATTCTCCGTTGACGGCGCAGATGTGGTATGCGTTGGCTGATGCAGAAGTGATGCTCGGCAACTACGCACAAGCCGTGGATGCCGCCGACATGGCTCGTCGGCTCGCGCGCGGCCCCGCCGGCTCCACACTCGTCGCCGATGCATACGTGATCAGCGCCGAAGCCTGGCGCATCATGGGCAACTGGGCCGAGACGCGCAGCCATTGCAACGAGGCCCGCCGGCTGTATCTCAAGGCTGGACTGACCCACAACGAAGGCCAGATGTGGATTGACTGGAACCTCGGCCGCACCGCCACATCCGAGGGCAACTACGACGAGGCGCTGGAGCACTTCGACCGCATGATCAGCCTGGTGGGACAACTGGGCCACGCCAGTGGCGCATTTATGCAGCGCTACGGCGTGGCCATGCTGGCCGATCTGAAAGGAGATTTACGCGGCGCGCTCCAGCAATACATGCCCGTGCAGCGTGATGCCCGCCGCGACGGCAACGCCTACTGGGATGCAATGGCCGCGTGGAAGATAGCTGACGTGTTGCGCCGCCAGGGCGAGGTGGCGCGGGCGGCGTCCATGGCGCAGCAGGCCATGCGCACATACGAGTCGCTCGACAACGAAGACTTGATCGCATCGGTCACGTTCACGTGGGGCTATTGTCAGATTCACCTCGGCCGGGCCGAGCAGGCGCGTGCGCAATTCGCTAGGCTGGCGCGGCAGCTCGCGCACAACATTGACCAATCCACCGTGCGCATGGCCCGCCTGGGCGAAGGGCTAGCACTGCTGGCCCGCCTCGCCGCGCAGGATGCGCAGGATCCCCAAAACTTTGAAACACTTGTGCCGATGATCGAAACTGACCCACCGCTATGCCGCCTCAGCCTGCGGTTTGAGTTGCTCGAATCGCTGTTCACGGCAGAAATTTTGCGTTTGAACGGGCGAACTGCGGCGGCCCATGACCGCTACGCCGCCATCGCCCGATGCGCGGCAAAACACGATCACCAGTTGGAACATGCCCACGCGCTGCTCGGCATGGCCGAGGCGAAGCGCCTGCTCGGCCAGCCAGACCGCGAGATGCTGTATCAGGCGCTGGCGATCTACGATCGGATCGGCGCGGCGTGGGGACAGGTGCACGCGCGCATCGCGCAGGCACTGATCGAGCCGAACGCCGCCGCACAACAGTTACAGGAAGCGAAGCGCATTGCGGAGGCATCATCGTTCCACGCCGACGTCGCGCTGATCGAGCGGTTGCGACTGAGCGTGCCGGCCACGACCGCGCACCGGCTGCACGCGTTGACGTTCGCCTAGCCCTTCTGCCCGAAGTCACTCAGACTGATCTTCATCCCACGGCAGCACCGCCTGCTCCTTGTGGCCGGGGAAGATCAGCGGTTGGAGTTCCTCCAGATCGCCCGAGCTGCGGCGAGCGACGACGGCGCGCACGCCGTCCAGCTCGGCGTCGCGAGCCCAACCCAACACGGGCTATACATCGGCCCAATCCTGCACGCGCTGAGCCGTCGCTCGTCGGCTTTGTCCCCAACGAGCATGAACGGTCCTGGACGCTGGCAAGTTCACGCCGGGTGAGGGGTTGCTCGTTCGAGTTGCCAACGCTGTAGCCGAGCGGTCGCGCCGCGTAAGGACAGCCCGGGCGACGAAGATCGGGCAAAACCCCGCCGAGCGGGTGCGTTCACGAATAGGGGCAAGCACCTCCCGCAGCTTGCTTGCGTCTAGCCAAGACCTACGGGAAGGTTGTCGCTGCCCTAGTCGTGAGCGTATCCGTGGCCTAGGAGGCAGTTGCGCGGGCGACCACATAGGGGTCGCCCCTACAATGGGCGGCGGTGGGTGATGTAGGGGCGGCCCTGCGTGGCCGCCCGCCCATACGCGCCAAACGCAGGCAGGCACATAGGCTTGCACAACAAGAAAATGCCCCCGTGTGTGAACGCACCCCGCCGAGCGGCCACGGTTAAGATGGTAG
>JAIMBB010000021.1 GCA_023511655.1 Anaerolineae bacterium | reverse complement strand
ACGCTGTACTGCCCCTCCCGCCACATGTGGATTGCCACCACTCCAGCCGCAATCAATCCGACAGTCGAGGTCAGCCCGTCCACACCGTCGAGAAAGTTCACCGTGTTCATCATGCCGAGGAACCAGAACAAGGACAGCAGGGTGACGATGGCGTAGCCGACGACCGGCCCGAAGGTCTCGGGCGACGTCAGGACGATCTCCTGGCGGGTAAACGGGTTGGTGAAGCGCTCGATGAAGATCTGGCTGCTGATGGCGACCAGGGCGGCGAACGCTTGCAGGGCGAATTGCGCCCTGGGGGACAGGTCACGTCGGTCGTCGGCGATGGCGACCATGAAGACCACTCCGCCGCCGGCGATGAGCCCGGCGAAGCGCAGGGCTTCGTTCGGATCGAGCGACGGGATGTCGAACGACCGACCGATCAACCCGGCCAACGTGAATGCACCGAACAGCGGGATCGCCCCCAGGCGCGAGGTGCGTCGCGTGTGCCGGCGTCGGCCGCCCGGCTGATCCACAACACCCAAGCGCAGCCCCAGGCGAATGGCCAGGGCGGTGAGCGCTAGCGATGACACGAAAGCGATAAGCAGCGTGGCGAGCGCAGCACTGAACGGCACGGCTGGCATTGTAAACCGCTGCTACAACGCGGCCAGCACCAACGATAGCGTGACCACGCTGGCCAGGTTGGAGAAAAGCACCGTCGCCGTGGTGAATTCGGGCAATGTGTCGCTCTCCATCGCGATGATGGAGACCAACACAGCCGCCGGCATGCTGGCCTGCAAGATGCCGACGTTTCGCTCCAGCGCCGGCAAATCGAAGAAGCCGACCAACGCGAATGCCAGCAGCGGCCCGGAGACCAGGCGAACGCCTGCTGCCATCAGCATGTCGAAGCTGATGCGCGGGATGCCGGCATTGGCGAATTGCACGCCCAGCGCGATGAGCATCGCCGGGATCATGGCCGCCGCCAACAGCTCGATCACCCGCATCGCGACGGCCGGCAACGGCACGCCGGTGGCGTTGACGAACAGCGCCGGAATGAGCGCCAGCAGGGCCGGCGTACGAATCACCTGACCGATAGCATGGGTGAGTTTGCCGCGGCCGGAATTGGCCAGCATCACGCACAGCACGAACGCGAACACCAGGTTGGCGAGGAAATACACCGTCGCCGGCAACAATGCCGCGCTCCCCTGCGCGAATTGTGAGATCGGCAGCCCGAAGTTGCCCACATTGCCAAAAGCGGCGATCATCATATATGCCACGGTCATCTTGTGCCCACGTCCGAGCAAGCGAGCGACCACGAAGGCGATCACGATCGAGCCGGCATATACCAGCGTAATGAAAACCACCATGCGCGTCGCCAGCGTCACCTCGATGCGGGCCGTGCTGATCAGGTTGAACACGAACGCCGGGGTGAGCACGTAGTAGGCCAGGCGCGAGAGCGTCCGGCTGTCCAGCCGCAACTGCCGGGTGACGCCATAGGCGATGCCGAGGATGATGAAGACCGGCGCTAGGACGTTGATGAAAATGGAGAGTAACTGGGGCATGCCACGCGGGAAGACACGAAGAAGCCCGGCTTCCGCTTCGGGAAACCGGGCTTTCGAACTGCTTTGTCACCGGGCCAGACTCAGGCGACGGCTGATTCGAACAGCGGCCCGTCGCCGGTGGACTTGACGGGTTGTGCATCAAGCGGCTGGATTTCGACGTCCGACGAACCGACCACCTGCTCCGTCGGGGTAAAGGTGAGCTTGCCGTCGGCCATGCCGATCCGAATGTGGGTGTTATCCGCGAACTTGCCGGAGAGCAACCCATCCGACAACACATCTTCCACCTCATTCTGGATCACGCGGCGCAGCGGACGCGCACCGTAATCGGGGTCGTAACCCTTTTGTGACAGATACGACTTGGCCTCGTCGGTTACTTCCAGGGTGATGTTGTGCTCGCTCAGGCGCTTTTGCACCTTGTTCAGCTCCAGCGTGACGATTTGATCTATCTGTTCCTTGGTGAGAGGGCGGAAGACGATGGTTGCGTCCACGCGGTTGAGGAATTCCGGCCGGAACAGGCGCTTGAGCTGGCCGAGCAGCTTCTCCTTCACCTCGGCAAACTGCTCCTCGGCCGCCTTTTGTTCGTCGCGCTTGACGTTGAAGCCGAGCTTGCTTTCACGTTTGATCAGTTCGGCGCCGACGTTGCTGGTCATGATGATGCAGGTGTTGCGGAAGTCCACCTTGCGTCCACGCGCATCGCTCAGGCGGCCTTCCTCCATGATCTGCAGTAGCATGTTGAACACGTCGGGGTGCGCCTTCTCGATCTCGTCGAACACCACAATGGTGTACGGCCGGCGGCGCACAGCCTCCGTCAACTGTCCGGCGTCATCGTAGCCCACGTAGCCGGGCGGGGCGCCGACCAGCCGCGAGACGGTGTGGCGCTCCATGAATTCGCTCATGTCGAGCACCAGCAGCGCATCCTCGCTGCCGAAGAGCTGCTCGGCCAGCGCCTTGGTCAGCTCGGTCTTGCCCACGCCGGTCGGCCCGAGGAAGATGAACGATCCCATCGGGCGCTTCGGGTCTTTCAACCCCACGCGCGCGCGGCGGACCGCTTTGGCGACCAACTCGATCGCCTCGTCCTGCCCGACGATGCGTTTGTGCAGTTCCTCCTCCAGATGCACCAAACGCTCGCTCTCCGAGGTGGCGATGCGCTTGACCGGGATGCCCGTCCACATGGACACCACTTCGGCGATGTCGTCGGCGCTGACTTCCGGCCCTTCGCTCTCGTGGTCGAAGTTCGAGCGCAATCGTTCGATTTGCTCTTGCAGCTCACGCTCTCGCTCGCGCAGCTCGGTGGCTTCTTCGTAACGCGCTTCGGCGTACAGGTCTTCGCGCTCTTTTTGGATCTGGCGCAGCTCGCGGAAGGCGCGCTGCAGGTTGATGGACTGCGGCGACTTGTACATGCGGACGCGCGAAGCCGACTCGTCAATCAGGTCTATGGCCTTGTCCGGCAGATAGCGATCGGTGACGTAGCGCGAAGAGAATTGCACCGCCGCGCGCACGGCTTCCTCGCTGATGCGCAGCTTGTGGTGCGCTTCGTAGGCGCTCTTCACGCCCTGCAGAATTTCGATGGCCATCTCGGGCGTCGGCTCATCCACATAGACGGGCTGGAAGCGCCGCTCCAGCGCCGCGTCGCTCTCGATGTATTTGCGATACTCATTCAGCGTGGTCGCCCCGATGCACTGGAATTCGCCGCGCGCCAGGGCAGGCTTCAGGATGTTGGCCGCGTCCACGCTGCTGCCGGCCGACCCTGCGCCGACGAGCATGTGCACCTCGTCAATAAACAGGATCGTGTCGCTGATCTTCACTTCTTCGATCACGCGCTTCAGGCGCTCCTCGAACTGGCCGCGGTACATCGTGCCGGCGACGAGCGAACCCACGTCGAGTTGCATCACCCGTTTGCCGAGCAGCGGCTCGGGCGTCTGGCCGTTCACGATGCGCTGGGCCAGGCCTTCGACGATGGCTGTCTTGCCCACGCCCGGCTCGCCGATCAGCGAGGGGTTGTTCTTCGTGCGTCGGGCCAGGATCTGGATCACGCGTTCGATCTCAGTCTCGCGACCGATGACCGGGTCGAGCTTGCCTTGCTCGGCCAGCGCCGTCAGGTCGGTCGCCAGTTGATCAAGCGCAGGCGTCTTGGGGCGTTCCTTCTTCTGGCTGACGAGAGGCGAGGAAGATTTGACACCCTCCGGCTGTTCTTGCTGGATGGCGCGCATGGTCTCGCGGCGAATGCGATCGGGAGTGAGCCCGAGTTGGCGCAACACGTCAATCGCCACGCCGTCGCCGTGACGGATCAGCCCCAGCAACAGGTGTTCGGTGCCGATATAAGCGTGGCTGAGCTTGCGCGCTTCCTCCACGGCAAACTCCAACACCTGCTTGGTGCGCGGTGTGAGATCGAGCTTGCCCGACGAGGCGCGCCGACCGGCGCCCGTCATTCGCTCGACCATCTCGGCCACCCGATCGGGCTTGGCGCCCAGTTCGCGCAACACCCGACCGGCGATTCCATTTTCCTCTTTGACGATTCCCAACAGCAGATGTTCGGTGCCGATGTAATTGTGGGACAAGCGTTCGGCCTCGTCGTTTGCGATTTGCAAGACGCGCCGTGCGCGTTGGTTGAAGCGGTCTATTTTGCCTGCCACAGGTTCACCTCGCTTGCAATCTTAACCCATGCTATTAGAGCGACCTTAACACAAATTACGACCATGTCCACACAGCAAGGCTGGGTGGCCGGGTCGGAGCCAGGCGGCGAAAAAGCGCAAGGGCGCAATCAGGTTGCGCCCTTGCCGATCAATCCGCATCCGCAGGCGATGGCTCGACGACCGACTCGCTACTGCTGTCCGTCGCCGCGGTGTCCTGACCTTCGTCGTCCAACATTTCGGCTTGCCAGTCAGTGTCTGCATATTCCGGCCGGCTCACCCGTTTGAGGCTGAGGGCGATGCGACGTTGCTCAGGCTCCACGCGAACCACGCGCAGCGTGAGCATCTGACCTTCCTTCACCACCTCGCGGGGGTTATTGATCGGTTTGTCGCTCAGCTCGCTTAGCGGGATCAGCCCTTCGATCGCTTCGTCATCCTTCAGACGAGCGAAGACACCGTGCTTGGGATGCACCTTGATCACCTCAGCCTCCAGCAACTGGCCCGGTTTGTATTTTTTGCCGACCGCTTGCCACGGATCCGGAGTGAGCGCCTTCAGGCTCAGGCCGATGCGGCCAGTGTCCCTTTCGACGTTGATCACCTTGACGCTGACCTTGTCGCCCTCCTTCACCACCTCGCTGGGGTGTTTGATTCGCGTATGCGAGAGTTCGGTCAGATGCACCATGCCGTCGGCACCGCCCAGGTCCACGAACACACCGAAATCCTTGACGCTGCTGACGATGCCTTCCAGCGTCTGACCGATCTCGATGCTGCTGAGCAGCTTATCTTTCTGCGCCTGGCGCGCCTCCTTGCTGGCAGCGCGCTCGCTCAGGATCAGGCGGTTGCGCTCGCGGTCTAGCTCGATCACCTTGACCAGCGCCTTCTGGCCGACCAGTTTCTGGAAGCGTTGCTCCGGCGGCAAACTCTCATCGCCCAGCATGCGCTGATGCGTCAGGCTGAGCTGGGACGCCGGCACGAAGCCACGCAGCCGGCCGATCTTGATGATGACGCCACCTTTGTTGAATCCGGCAATCATGGACTCGATGGCTTCCTGCTTCTCGAACAGTTCCTCGGCGTAGCGCCAATCCCTCTCTGAAATTGCCTTGCTCATCGAGAGCACGACGTTGCCGTTGGCGTCTTCAGGCTGCACAACGTAGGCGAAAACTTCGTCACCCTCCTTCAGGCTGCTGCGCACGTCTTTGGGTAGCGCCTCGATGTCTTTGCTGGATACGATGCCCTCGGACTTCGCGCCTAACTCGATCAGAATCTCGCGGTCGGAGATCGAGATGATCTTCCCCGACACGAGCTGATCTTTTTCGAAGCTGCTCACCTTGGCCTGAAATTGATCCAGCAGCTGCGAAAAGTCGTCTTCCCCCTGCTTCGGATTGCTGGCCTGTTCGGGGGTTCCTTGGTTCTCCATACTCCCGGTGTCTTCCCTTCGGCGTAAGATTGCAAAATTATACCTGAGCGTAAGATTAGAGAAATTCAAGCCAATTCAAGCACAGTGAGACATCGCGCCTTACAATCGGACTACAGCATCATGCGCCTGCCCGCCCCGTTCTCTCACAGCAACCTGCCGCTCGGCTCGCGCCAGGCCGGCAAGGTGCGCGACTGGTATGACCTGCCGGACGGCCGGCGGGCATTGGTCGTCACCGATCGCATCTCGGCATTCGATCGCATCCTCGGCGCCATCCCATACAAGGGCCAGGTGCTCAATCAGCTCTCTGCGTTTTGGTTCGAGCGCACCCGCGACATCGTGCCGAATCACCTGTTGTATGTGCCCGACCCGAACGTCAGCATCGTCCGAGTGTGCAGGCCGTGGCCGGTGGAGATCGTCGTGCGCGGCTACATCACCGGCGTGACCGGCACGTCGCTGTGGACGCTGTATGCACGCGGCGAACGTGAGATCTACGGCGTCCGGCTCCCCGATGGCTTGCGGAAGAACGACCGGCTGCCCCACCCCATCATTACCCCGACGACCAAAGCGACGGGCGGAGCGCACGACGAACGCATCACGCGCGACGAGATCATCGCACGCGGGCTGGTGCCGGCGGATGTATATGCCCACATCGAGCGCGTCGCGCTGGCGCTCTTCGAGCGCGGCAGCCAGATATGCGCCCGCGCCGGACTGACCCTGGTGGACACCAAGTACGAGTTCGGCGATTTGGGCGGCGCGCTGACGTTGATTGACGAGCTGCACACGCCGGACTCATCGCGCTTCTGGGACACCTCCGCACGGACGGATCGCCGGGCCGAGCCGGTCCACCTCGACAAAGAGTTCATCCGCCTGTGGTACGCCGAGCACGGCTATCGCGGCGAAGGCGAGCCGCCGCCCATGAGCGACGAACTGGTCGCTGCCGCCAGCGAACGATATATCCGGGCCTACGAGAGGATCACGGGTCAGCCGTTCATCCCGGGCGCATACCCGGTGAACGATCGCATCTTGCAGGGAATGGGCAGATGGCGGGAAGTTGATTCAGAACCGGAGACAGGGAGCAGAGATGAGGACTGAACGCTGGCAGATTGAGGGAGATGCATCGCTGGAAGAACATCCGGCCATCGTCCGGGCGGCACAGGTGATCCGTGCTGGCGGGCTGGTGGCCTTTCCCACCGAGACGGTATATGGCCTTGGGGCGAACGCGCTGGATGCCCGCGCCGTCGCCAAAATCTACGAGGCCAAACAACGCCCTCTGAACGATCCGCTCATCGTGCACATCGCCTACCTGCCCGACCTGACTGACCTGACTGACCTGGCCGACCTGCCCGACCTGACCCAGGAGCTGACTCGAACGTTCTGGCCTGGCCCGCTCACCCTGGTGCTGCCGCGCGGCCCACGCGTGCCACCCATCATCTCTGCCGGACTGGACACGATAGCAGTGCGCATGCCGGACCACCCAGTGGCGCAGGCGCTGATCCGCGCCAGCGGGGTGCCGATCGCCGCGCCGAGCGCCAACCGCTTCGGCCACGTCAGCCCAACGACGGCGCAACACGTGCTCGACGACCTGGATGGGCGCATTGACCTGGTGCTGGACGGCGGGCCGACCCACATCGGCGTGGAGAGCACGGTGCTCGACCTGACCGCCGATCCGCCGCGCATCTTGCGACCGGGCGGCACGACGCGAGAGCGCATCGAAGCCGTGCTTACGCAGTTGGGTAAGAGATTGCCAATCGGAGACCGACACCCAATCCTCAATCCCCGATCCCCAACCCCTCAATCTTCCGCCTTGCCCTCCCCCGGCATGCTGCCTTCGCACTACGCCCCACAGGCCGAGCTAATCATCTGCCGCGACATCGGCGAGATGCTGGCTCGCCATTCGGCGCTGGCCGGCCGGCACAAGAAGGTCGGCTTGCTGATCCTGGAAAACCAGCGCGCGGCGTGCGAGAATTTATATCCGCAGTTCGTGCTTGGCAACACAATGAACGACGTCGCACGCAACCTGTATGCCGGCTTGCGCGCACTCGACAGCGCCGGCGTGGACGTGATCCTGGTGACTGACGTGCCGCGCGAGGGGCTGGGCGAGGCGATCGCCGACCGGTTGGTGCGTGCGGCGACCAACAACAAGATGGAGCGCGAACATGCGCTGAATTGGCAACCATGATGGACTACGACAAGCCGCGCCATGAATGCGGCGTGTTCGGCGCCTACACGCCCGGCGAGCAGGCAGCGCGCGTTGCCTTCTTCGCCCTTCACGCGCTTCAGCACCGCGGCCAGGAAAGCGCCGGCATCTGCTCATCCGATGGGCGCATCGCGCACATTCACAAAGCGATGGGCCTGGTGAGCAACGTCTTCAACGAGGAGAACCTGGCGCCGCTGAAGGGTGAATTCGCCATCGGTCACACGCGCTATAGCACCACCGGCGGTGCATATCTGCGCAACGCCCAACCGTATCTGATCGAGACCTTACACGGTCCGCTGGGCGTGGCCCACAATGGCAACCTGATCAACGCGCCACAACTGCGCCGCGACCTGCTACAGCGCGGCATCGGCCTGACCTCCTCTTCCGACAGCGAAGTGATGACATTGATGTTGGCCGGCGCGCCGGGCGCGACTATGGAGGAACGCATCGCTGCGTGCATGCGGCAGTGGTATGGCGCTTACTCGATCGTTGTGCTCACCCCACGAGCGATCTACGCCGCACGCGACCCGTGGGGTTTTCGGCCGTTGGTGTGGGGGCGGTTGCCGACCGGCAACGGCGCCGGCAATGGTGCAGGCGGCCTGGCTGTCGCCTCAGAATCGTGCGCGCTCAGCACGGTAGGCGCGACCTACGAGGGCGAGGTGCATCAGGGCGAGGTGGTGCGGCTGGACGCGAGCGGCTTTTGCCGCACGCAGGCCGTCGCGCCGGAACGCGGCGCGCTGTGCACCTTCGAACACATCTACTTTGCCCGCCCCGATAGCATCTGGGACGGTCACGTCATTCACCACGTGCGCCAGCAGCTCGGCGCACAGCTGGCCCGCGAAAGCCACGTGGACGCCGACGTGGTGTGCGGCGTGCCCGATAGCGCTACGCCGGCTGCGATGGGCTACTCGCGCGAGTCCGGCGTGCCGATTAGCGAGGTGCTGGTCAAGAACCGCTACATCGGGCGCACTTTCATCCAGCCCAGCGATCGGCTGCGCAAAAGTGGCGTCCGGCTCAAGTTCAATGTGTTGGCCGAGAACATCGTCGGCAAGCGCGTCATCCTGATTGACGACAGCATCGTGCGCGGCAACACCAGCGGCCCGATCGTGAAGATGGTGCGCGAAGCCGGCGCAACAGAGATTCACTTGCGCATCACCTGCCCGCCCATCACCCATCCCTGCTACATGGGCGTGGACATGGCCACGCCCGACGAGTTGATCGCCCATCGCATGACCGTGGCCCAGATGCGAGAGCACATCGGCTGTGACACACTCGCCTTCCTCAGCCTGGAGGGCATGATGCGTGCCATCGGCCGCGCCGGCGGTTATTGCAACGCTTGCTTCACCGGCCGCTATCCGCTTCCCATCGAGGCCGTGAGCGACAAACAGGTGTTCGAGGGAGTGTTCGGATAGGAGAAGTCATCTGCGACACGCAACCTGCCACCACATGCGCATCACCATCATCGGCAACGGCGGACGCGAACACGCTCTACAGTGGAAGCTGGCGCAGCACGGCCACGCCGTGGCTATGACCCATGCCAGCATGTCGCACGACGGACATGACGCCGAGCTGGTCATCATTGGCCCGGAGGCGCCGCTGGCCGAAGGCATCGTTGACCGGCTGGTGCAGCAAGGCGTGCGTGCCTTCGGCCCAACACAAGCCGCTGCGCGGTTGGAGGCGTCCAAAGCGTTCGCCAAAGAATTCATGACCAGATACGGCATCCCCACCGCGCGCTTCGCCATCTTCGACAGCTACGCGCCGGCCGAGCGTCATTTGCAGCGGGCCGATTACCCGGTCGTGATCAAAGCCAGCGGACTGGCCGGCGGCAAGGGCGTAGTCGTACCGCGCGATGTCGCCGAGGCCCACGCCGCGCTGCACGCTATCATGCGCGAGCGCGCCTTCGGCTCTGCCGGCGATCAGGTGGTCATCGAGGAGCGGCTGGAAGGCCCGGAGGTTTCGCTCATGGCTTTCTGCGACGGCGAGACAGTGGTCCCGATGTTGCCGGCCCAGGATCACAAGCGCGCCCTTGACGGCGACCAGGGCCCCAACACCGGCGGCATGGGCGCGTTTTGTCCCTCCCCCTTGCTGACGCCCGGAGACATTGACGATTGCGCATCGCGCATTTTGCAACCGGCTGTGCGCGGCATGGCGCGAGAAGGCGCACCATATCAGGGTGTGTTATACGCCGGCTTGATGTTGACGAAGGACGGACCGAAGGTGTTGGAGTTCAACTGTCGCTTCGGCGATCCAGAAGCGCAGGTCGTGCTGCCGATGCTGAAGACGGACCTGGCCGAAATTGCAAATGCCTGCATTGACGGCCGGTTGGGCGCACAGACCGTCGAATGGCACGCCGGCGCCTGTGCGTGCATCGTGCTCGCCTCAGGTGGTTATCCCGGCACATACCGGACGGGACTACCCATCCAGGGGCTCGACCATGTGCCAGACGACATCCTCATCTTTCACGCCGGCACACGGCAGGACGAGGGCGGTTGGATTACCGATGGCGGGCGCGTCTTGGGCGTCGCAGCTCGCGGCTCGACGCTGCGCGACGCGCTGGCGCGCGCCTACGCTGGCGTCTCCCACATCCACTTCGCAGGGATGCACTATCGCCGCGACATCGGTGCCCGTTGGCTGGACACTTGAGCTCGACAGGCTGTGGATCTAGCTGCCCCAGGTTGGCAAGGGCTACTCAATCGTGTAAGCACAAATCCCCTTCAACATTCTTCCCCTGGGATCGGCCTCTCACCAATAGCTCATCTCCTCCTCAAGATTCGCTTCGCTATTCTTTAGTCTTCATTCAACCAGCTATCACAAACGCTTCACATCGGCTGCGCATAGTTTCTACAACTGTGAAGCTTTGTCCGCCACATGCGTGATGGGCAAACCAGACATCGTTGATTTTGAGAATCATGATATCGGAGGAGAGACGGATGTTGAATAAGAAAGTGCTCTTGATTGGTGTGACAGGTGCGTTGGTTCTGGCAGCTTGCGCGGTGCCGGCTGCTCCAATGCCTACGGCGGTGCCGACGCCTACCGAGGCGCCCACGCCCATCGCAGCGCCGGCCATGGAAGCTAAGGACATCGTTGACACAGCCGTCGCGGCCGGCTCGTTCAACACGCTGGCCGCCGCGCTCACCGCCGCCGGGTTGGTGGATACGCTCAAGGGCGAGGGGCCCTTCACCGTCTTTGCCCCCACCGACGAGGCGTTCGCCAAGCTGGACAAAGCCTTGCTGGACGACTTGCTCAAGCCGGAAAACAAGGACAAGCTGGTCGCCATCCTGACCTATCACGTGGTGCCCGGCAAAGTCACCGCTGCCGACGTGGTCAAGCTCACCAGCGCCAAGACCGTCCAGGGCGAGGAGATCACCATCAAGGCCGATAACGACATGGTGATGATCAACGATGCCAAGGTCACCACGCCCGACGTGATGGCCGGCAACGGCGTCATCCACGTCATTGACACGGTCATCCTGCCGCCGAGCATGAAGTAACGGTAAAAGCTGTGTATGGGTCGGTCGAGGTCCGCCGTTGTGGCGGACTTCGATCGTTTTCCATCATAGCGCGGTGCGGGTTATCGCGATTCGGATTGCGGTTCGCGCCTGCCCCACACGAGCTTATCGGTCAGGATGCGGATCGTCATGTCACCGTGAACCGCGATCTGACAGGATAGCCGCGGATAGCCGAAGCGGTGGGCGAGCCGATCGTGCCAATGCGTCGGTTCCGATGCGCCCGACAAGATCTGAACGCCGCACGTCGCACAAAGGCCGCGCCCGCCGCAATTAGCCTTGCGGGTCAACGGCGCATAGGGCGAAATGCCCGCTTCGAGCAGCGCACGGCGCAGGTTCGTGCCACTCGCGACGTGGAGCAGATGCGTCGTGTCTGCGACCAGGACGGTGAGGATCGGCATGCAGAAACAAAACTGACAGGCCGGAGTTGCCTGTCAGCTCAAGCGGGAGACGGGATTCGAACCCGCGACTTTTTGCTTGGGAAGCAAACGCTCTACCACTAAGCTACTCCCGCAAGGTGCCGGAATTATAGCATCCGACCGTGATCCGCGATCAGGCCAGATACACCTCATCGCCCTGGCTATAGGCCATGAAGCCGGTGCGCCCATCGGCCAGCCGCACGCGCTGCCAACGATAGCCGGCCGCATCCACCGGCGATGGATCGCCGATGGCGATGACCGTCGCGCCGAAAGGCACGCCCGGCGGGTCGGAGGAATCTCTGAAGGGGCGCTCGCGCAAGCGCAGCCCATCCGGCGCAACGACGACCATCCGGCGTTCGCCGGGCGGCGATGGGCTGAGATAGACCTCGTCGCCGATGCTGTAGACCACCCAACCCACCTGCCCACCCGGCGCGCGCACGTTTTGCCACCGCATCGCATTCGCATCCGGCGCGGTCGGATGGCCGATGGCCGTCAATCGGTCTCCGGGATAGAACAGCCGGTTGTCAATCCACGCGTAGTCCGTGCCCGGCCCGGCCCGAAAGCGCAGACCACGCCATGCCAGGCTGTTGACCCACACAGGCGCCTCATCCCAGTGCGGCGCCCAGTCGAACGCTGCAATGACATCCCATAGCTCGCTGCCGAAGCGCGGATCGTTGCGCGCGTGCTGCCAGCTCCAAAAGCTCACCCCGGTCAGGTTCAACGTGCGGGCGGCGTTGAGGAAACGCACGATCTCCTCCGGCGTCGCGCCCCACCCGCTTTCGTAGTAAGCCGCTCCGATCGGAACGTAGGGCAGAGCCGGGAAGCGTCGCCGGTATTCGGCATATGACCTTTCGAGATTGCGCACCGGATCGCCCTGCACCCAGTACACCTGCGGCATGGCCAGGTCGCTGCGGCTGAGGAAGGCATCGAAGGGCAGATTCTGGTTGAAGAAGCGATGCGTCGCGCTAGCCAACGGCATCTCCGGCAGCGCGGCGCGCAATGCTTCCATGTAGATGCGCGCGTCTTCGGCGTCGCCGCGATAGGTCAGCCGAGGATGACCGGTATTCTCGAAGTCAACGGCAAAGCCATGCACGCCCAGTTGATGTGCGCGCTGTATGGCTACCTCCGCTTCGGCCTGGGCGATGCTTTGCGACGGATCGCGGACGCTGCGGCCATAGATGAAGTGCCAGCCCCATACGGCAAGGCCGGCTTCCTGCAACGCGCCGATCGCCTCGCGCGTCTGACGTTCAGCCGCCGTGGCGAACGGGTAAGCTCTGTCGCCGTCGGCGATTTTGATCGCCACATGGCGCAGCCCGGCCGCCAGCGCCCGCTCGACGATGCGCCGCGCGTCGCCTTCCTCGCATCTCTCAATCTGGTAGATGAACACGCCCTTGCCGTACAGCATGCACACGTTTTAGCACGAAGCGCAGCACAGGCAGAATCACGTCAGCGTCACCGGCCCGCTGTCGTAGGCTGGCTTACAATCGCGCGGCCATGGTCGAGATCGTCGCGAACTTGCACATGCACACACCTTACTCCGACGGGCACGACTACCATCACGAGATCGCCAAGGCAGCCGCGCGAGCAGGCATAGACGTGATCATCGTCACCGATCACAACGTCCTGGTGCGTGGCAAAGACGGCTACGTGGACGGCGTGCTGGTGCTGGTCGGCGAGGAGGTGCACGACGTGCAACGCCGGCCGCAGGCCAATAACTGTCTGGTGTACGACGCTCGAGAGGAAGTGGTGTTGTTTGCGTCGCATCCGCGCAGGCTGGTGGACGAGGTGGCCAGGCGCGGCGGCTTGACTTTCTTCGCCCACCCCGTCGAGTATGGCAGCCGGCTGAGCGAGGACTTCGCCGCGATTCCCTGGGTGGACTGGGACGTGCGCGGTTTTACCGGCATTGAGCTATGGAACTACATGACCGAGTTCAAAGCCTGCTTGTGGAGCTGGCCGGCAGCGGCGTTCGGCGCTTTCTTTCCTTCGTTGCTGATTCGCGGCCCGTTCAAGGCAACGCTGCGCAAGTGGGACGAGCTGCTGGCGGGCGGCCGGCGCGTAGTCGCCATCGGCAACGCCGATGCGCACGGCACCCCATTCCAACTCGGCCCGCTCAGGAAGACTGTCTTTCCGTATGACTACCTGTTCCGCTGCGTCAATACGCACTTGCTGATAGACCGGCCATTGACGCAGGACATTGCGCGAGACGGACGAATGGTTTACGATGCGCTGCGCGCTGGGCGATGTTTCGTCGCCTACGACCTGGCCGGCAATGCGCGGGGCTTCTCATTCACTGCCCGCAGCAGCGCCGCGCGCGCGGTGATGGGCGACGACCTGCACCGACACGGCGCGACGCACTTCGAGGTGCGCTGTCCGGGCATCGGCGTCATCACGCTGCTGCGCAACGGCCGGCCGGTGGCAACCCGGCTGGGCAGGTCACTGGTGCACACCAGCGTCGAGCCGGGCACCTATCGCGTTGAGGTGCGGCGCTTCTTCCGCGGCTGGTTGCGTGGATGGATCTACAGCAACCCGATCTACGTCAGATAAACAGGTTCAGGTCTGCTGAAAATCCGAGAACTCGTTGATCGCCTCGATCTCGGCCACGCGGTCCTTGGGCAGCACGCGCCGAAACGACAACGACGCCTCCTCCCAGTGGGTCAGCAGGTCACGCGCGCGGGGGCTGTTGGTCAGCTCGTAGTGTCGGCGCAGCAGGCTCTTCACCAGCCTCTTCATGCCCGGATGGGTGAGGCGATCCACATCCACCAGCTCGGTGTTGCAGCGATTGACGAACGTGCCGTCGGGGTCATACACAAAGGCCATGCCGCCGGTCATGCCGGCTGCGAAGTTGCGCCCAGTGGTTCCCAGCACCACCACCACGCCGGCGGTCATATATTCGCAGCCGTGTTCGCCCACGCCCTCCACCACGCCGCACGCCCCGCTGTTGCGCACGGCGAAGCGTTCGCCGGCCCGGCCGGCAGCGAACAACGCTCCGCCCGTCGCGCCATACAGCGCGGTATTGCCGAGGATGTGGTTATCGGCCCACACGTAGGTCACTTCGGGGAAGGGGCGAATAGAGATTTCACCGCCGCGCATGCCCTTGCCGACGTAGTCATTGGCCGCACCAACCAGGTGCAGACGCATGCCGTTCGTGGTGAACGCACCGAAGCTCTGGCCGGCATAGCCGCGGAAGCTGATCTCGATGGTGCCCGCCGGCAGGCCCCCGTCGTAATACTTCCTGGTGATCTCGCCGCTCAGCCGCGCGCCGATGCTGCGATCCTGATTGCGGATAGTGTAGTGCAGCTTGATCGGCCACTGTTCTTCGATGGCTGTGCGGGCGTCTTGCACGATCATCTCGTTCAGCGCATTGCGCGGATATTGCGGCGCCGGCTCGCAGTGGCGCAACGGCCGGTCCTTGGGCGGGGCATGGCTCAGGCTGCGCAGGGTGAGCATCTCCTCGCGATGTCGCACCTCCAGCGCTTCGTGCGGCGACGGACAGCGCTTGGCGATCAGGTCGGAGCGGCCGATGATCTCGTCGAGCGAACGGTAGCCCATCTGCGCCAGGTGTTCGCGGACGTCCTGCGCGACGTAGAGCAGGTAGGCCATCACATGTTCGGGTTTGCCCTCGAACTTGACGCGCAGCTCCGGCTTTTGCGTCGCGATGCCGGTCGGACAGGTGTTCAGATGGCACACGCGCGCCATGATGCAACCTTCGGCGATGAGCGTGGCCGTGCCGAACGAGTATTCGTCTGCGCCGAGCAGCGCAGCGACGATCACATCGCGGCCGGTGCGCAAACCGCCATCGGCGCGCACACGAATGCGGCTGCGCAGGTTGTTCTCCAGCAACGTCTGCTGAGTCTCGGCCAGGCCCAGCTCCCAAGGCAGGCCGGCGTTCTTGATCGAGCTGAGTGGTGATGCGCCGGTGCCGCCGCTGTGGCCGCTGATCAGCACGATGTCGGCCATCGCCTTGGCCACGCCGGCGGCGATGGTGCCCACGCCGGCCTGTGCTACTAGCTTGACGCTCACCTTGGCCTCGGGGTTGATCTGCTTCAAGTCATAGATCAACTGGGCCAGGTCTTCGATTGAGTAGATGTCGTGATGGGGCGGCGGCGAGATCAATGCCACGCCCGGCACGGTATGACGCACACGCGCAATCAGATCGGTCACTTTGTGGCCGGGGATCTGGCCGCCTTCGCCGGGCTTGCTGCCCTGGGCCATCTTGATCTGCAGCTCGGCTGCGCTCAGCAGATAGGCCGGCGTGACGCCGAAGCGCCCGGAGGCCACTTGCTTGATGCCGCTGTTGCCCTCTTCCATGAAGCGGCGCGCTTCTTCGCCGCCTTCGCCGCTGTTGCTCAGGCCGCCCAGGCGCGTCATGGCGATCGCCAGCGTCTCATGCGCCTCCGGCGAGAGCGCGCCGAGGGACATAGCCGCCGTGCTGAAGCGCTTCAAGATGCTGCCGAGCGGCTCGACCTCATCCAGCGGGATCGGCGCGCGGTCGGAGCGTATTTCCATCAGGTCGCGCGGTTCGATCGGCTGACCGTTGTTGCCGAACAAACCGGCGAATTCCTTGTAAAGCCGAAAGCCGTGGCTGAAGTTGCCGTTGATGGCAAAGGTCTTGACTTTGGTGCGCGCGATGCCGGTGACCAGCTCGGCCTCGCCGGTGTAGTCGAAGATGTTCTCCAGGCGCACGGCCTTTTGCAAGGCATGTACGGCCTTCTGCGAGTAGCCGTGCGGCTCGCCGCCCGCGCGCTCTTTGTAGAAGCCAGGATGGTCCAGCTTCAATTGAGAATGAAGCATTGAGAATTGAGCATTCGCGGATTCTTTCTCGATTCTCAGTTCTTCATTCTTCATTTGGCCATAGGCCAGCGAGTGCCATTGCAGCACCGTCCGCTCGATTTCGTCGTAGCAGATGCCGCCGATGCGCGAAGGTGTGCCGGTGAAGCATTCTTCGATCAACTCCGGCGCCAATCCAACCGCCTCGAAGATCTGCGCGCCGGTGTAGGCGTCCACGCTGGCGATGCCCATCTTGGACATGACTTTGAGGATGCCCTTCTCGACGGCCTTGATGTAGCGCCTGACCACGTCGCTTTCGCTAAGCGACTTGTCGCGCACACGCCCGCGTTGGACCGCTTCACGGGCGGTGTCGAGAGCCAGGTAGGGGTTGATCGCGCTCGCGCCGTAGCCGAGCAGCACGGCGAAGTGGTGCACTTCGCGCGCTTCGCCGCTCTCGACGACGAGGCTGGCCCGGCTGCGCAGGCCCTGGCGCATCAGATGATGATGCACCGCGCCGACGGCCAGCAGTGCCGGGATCACCGCCCGTTGCGGGCCGGTCTTCTTGTCGCTCAGGATGAGGATGCTGGCGCCGAAGCGGACCGCGCGCTCGGCGTCGTCGCACAAGCGGTGGACGGCCCGCTCAAGGGCAGATGCCCGACTACCGTCTACTACGGGATTGGGCGCGTCAAGATGAGAATCGGGATCGGGCACGGGAAAGGTCGCATCCAGCACGACCGATTGAAAGGCCGGGTCATCGAGCGTCTGCAGCGCCTTGAGCTCTTCGTTGGAGAGCACCGGGCTGTTCAGGCGGACGAGGTGGGCCAATTCCTCGGTCTCGGCCAGCAAGTTGCCGCGCCGGCCCAACAGCACGCGCAGGCTCATCACCTGGTCTTCTCGCAGGTGATCAATCGGCGGGTTGGTGACCTCGGCGAAGCGCTGCTTGAAGTAGTTGAACAGCGGGCGCGGCTTGGGCGAGAGCACGGCGTGCGGGGTGTCGTCGCCCATCGAGCCAACCGGTTCGGTGCCGTCCTCGAACATGGTTTTGATCACCAGTGTCAGCTCCTCGCTCGTCCAGCCAAACTGGGCCTGCTTGACGAGCAGGGCTTCGGAGTTGACGGCCGGCTGCTCGACGACGATCTGGGCGACCTCTTCCAGTCGCACGCGCTGGCGCGATGCCCACTCGCGATACGGCTTGCGGGTGGAGAGTTCCTTGAGGATCTCGTCGTTGGTGAACAGGCGGCGCGCGCGCAAATCGGCGCAGATCATCTGGCCGGGGCCGAGCTTGCCGTTGACCAGAATGCGTTCAGGCTCCACGTCCAGCGCGCCGATTTCGCTGCCGGCATAGACCAACCCATCTTTCGTCTGCAGATAGCGGGCCGGGCGCAGGCCGTTGCGGTCGAGCGCCAGGCCGATCAGCGTGCCATCGCTGAAGACGATGGAGGCCGGGCCGTCCCATGGCTCCATGAGGGCGGCGTGGTAGCGGAAGAACCCCTTCACCGCCGGCGGCAGGTCCGGATCCTTCTCCCAGGCCTGCGGGATCATCATCTTGATGGTGTGCCGCAGGTCGCGCCCGGCCAAGGTGATCAGCTCGACGACGTTGTCCAGCCGGCCGGTGTCGCTGCTGGTGATGTCCACGATCGGCTTCAACCGCTCGATTTCGCTGCCCCACACCGGCGAGTTGAGTTCCGGTTCGCGCGCCCTCATCCAGTTCTGGTTGCCCTCCACGGTGTTGATCTCGCCGTTGTGGCACAAAAACCGGAAGGGCTGTGCCTTGTCCCAACTGGGGAAGGTGTTGGTAGAGTAGCGCTGGTGGAAGATCACGTGCGATACCTTGAAATCGGGGTCGTTCAGGTCAATATAAAAGCGGCGCAGTTGGGTGGCCGAGACGAGCGCCTTATAGACCAGCGTGCGGCACGAGAACGAGCAGACGTAGAAGTCCTCGATGCCGGCCGCGCGGACCGCGTTTTCGATGCAGCGGCGGATGAGGTAGAGCTGCTGGTCGAACTCCAGCTCGCTGCGGAAGGCATAGGGGCGCTCGACGATGACTTGCTGGATGTCGGGGAGCATCTCCAGCGCGCGCCTGCCCAGCACGTTCGGCTCGTGCATCACCGTGCGCCACATCAAGATCGGCAGCTCGCGCCTCTCCAGCTCGGCAGAGACGATCTCGCGGACGCGAGCGTTGGCCGCCGGGTCGCGCGGCAGGAACATCATGCCGACGGCGACGTCGCCGGGACGATGCGCCTGCTGCTCCACGCGCTCCAGCTCGCGGTTGATCAGCGTGTTGGGAAGGGAGCACAAAATGCCCGCGCCATCACCGCTCTTGCCGTCGGCATCCAGCGCGCCGCGATGCGCCAGGCGCTCGAGACATCTCAAACCGTCATCGAGGATTTTGTGGGTGGGCCGGCCGGATAGATCGGCCAGGAAACCGATGCCGCACGCGTCGTGCTCGAAGCGCGCGTCGTATAGCGGCGCCGACGCTCGCTTGCGTCCACGCACGCGGTCGGCGTCAATCACGTGTGGGTATGCGCATGGAATACACTGATCGTCCTGGTTTTCCATGTGGTCTTCTCTGCTCCTGGATAACAAAAAGAGCGACCTTGCGCCGCTCCCTTTACCCATGTCAGTCGTTGACACGCTTATGATGAGATCTGCTCAGTTGGCAGTTCGGCTACAGCCGAGAGCCGAACGGTGGGCGACGCAGGCGAGTCGCGAATATGCGAAACAGCCGTCACCCACGTCTCATGAGCGACGGCCGTGATGAACAGCTTCGTGGCGTTCATACACTAAGAGTCTGGGCAAAAGCATACGCGATTACCCGCCCTTGTCAAGAGTTTTACGGCTGTCGTTTGCTTCGCGCCGAATTGCCTCGCGGTTCGCCTGCACTCACATTGGGCGACAGCAACGCCAATGGCGTAGAATCGAGCTGTTTTCATGAGCCGGTCGGCCCGAAGAGGCCAGCTTTCAAACAGGAGGAGAAGATGACGAAGAAAAGGACATCCACCCGCAAGCGCGCCCCGCGTTCAGCACAGCCGCAAGGACCCGCACAAAGCACGCTGAAGGCAGAAGACGAAGCTCCCGTGCAAAACACATTGACGGTCGGTGACCGGGCCGATGCGCAAGACGCTAGTAGACCGGAGGTCATGGGCATCGCCGGACAGCAGAACCTGGACCTGGGCTCGATCCTGGGCGGGTTGATGGGTGGCGCTTCCCCTTCGTCTTCTCCCCCGGCCGGCGGGATGATGGGCGGAGGCTTGCTGGGCAGCCTCATCGGCCCGCTCGTTGACGATGTCGCACGCAGATTCGGCATTCCGCGCGAGCTGGCGATGTTGGGCGCAATGTTCCTGGTCAACAAGCTGCTGGGTGGCGGTCAGCCACAACAGCCACCCCCACACGTGCCGGGCAGCGCCGGCCAGCCGGGCCAGGCCCCGGGCGAAATTGACCTCGGCACCATCCTCGGCGGCTTGCTCGGCGGGATGGTAGGCGCCCCGCCGACAGGCAGCAGCGGCGCAGGCTCACCGCCGGCAGGCGGAGACGAAGTGCTGGGCAGAATCGGCCAGGCAGCCACCGGCGCAGATCAGCCACAACAGCCCGGCCAAGCAGGGGGTATCCTCATCCAGGGGTTGATTGCGAGCAACGCCGGAAAGCTTCGTGACGACGGCAACCTGGTCGGCGAATTCGCGCAGTTTGCCGGCGTAGATGCAGAGACGGCCGAAAGAAGCCTGAACGCGCTGCTCGAAGCCGTGTCCGGCCGGCAAGAGTAAATGTCAGCGCAGCCAATTCACCGCTCGCGGCTGCAGCCCACGTTGCGACCGCGAGCGGTCGGTTCAGCGCGCTTACATCCACCGCTCGCAGCCACGGAACGGCATGCTCGTCTGGGGGGAATACTTCGGGAAGGGCAGATAGTTGTTAATGCCTTCCACCGCGTGACCACGCAGCAAAAACGCACTGGGCCATTGGCCATCGCAAATGATCCGTGTGCTAGTGGGGATGTAGCGGATGGTCAGGCCGCGCCGCCAGCGCGGCGACGTGTTCGCGTTCGAGCCGTGGATGACGTTGGGGTGATGGATGGATACATCGCCGGGCGCGAGGATGACATCCACGGCCTTCGACTCGTCCACCAGCGATTCGTCCATGCCGGAGCTGAGCACGTTATCCACGTCGGTGCGCCGCTGCACACCTTTTAGCTCCAGGTGCTGCGTGCCGGGAATGACGCGCATACAACCGTTCTCCGGCGTGCTATCGTCCAGCGACAACCACAGCGTGGTCACCTCCATCGGCTCCAGCGGCCAATAGCTGCCATCCTGGTGCCACAGCACCGCCTGGCCGTCGTAGGGGCGTTTGGCGATGTAGTGCGAAGCGAACAGCGCGATGTTCGGGCCGATGAACTGCTCGGCCACGTCGAGCAGGCGGTCGTCGCTGATCAACCGCACCCAGAATGCGTCGTGGGTCATCAGGTAATGGTGCAGTTGCTCCGGTCGCTGGCCGGGGTTGCGCGCCAACAACCATTCGATGTGTTGCCGGGCTTCCTCCACCAGATCGGCATCTATCACGTTGCGCACGATCACGTAACCGTCGCGATCGTATCGCTCGCGAATGCCAGCGAGCTCAGGGCGGGCTGGGGTCGTACTCATGCTCAAGTTCGTCCTCCTCCAGCCCGGCAGTTTACCGGCAAAGGCTGCGCATTGGCAAATCAGTGACAAAGCGCCCGCGTGATGCACTCGATTTGTCACTTGTCACCGGCCCTGGGTGGCTTATGATGGTCGCATTCACACCGATCGGAGGTCGAAAATGATCAAAACGAGCGTGCTTGCTCTGATGGTGGCCTCCGGAACGGTCATGGCCGCTTGCGCCCTTCCACCGCTGCCGGCTCGCACACCTTCACCGATAGCAAGCCCTGCCGCTCCGGGCACACCGATACCACGAACCGACGCCGCAGCCGACGAAATGGAGGCGTTGCGCGAACTGGTCATGCGATTGATTTCGCCACCCCCATATGCCTTCGGCGATTCGGCGCCTCCTGTGCCCGAGCTGTTCATCGGCCGCGTACCGCCGCTGTTTCCGAGCGATCTGCCGATTCCCGAAGGGGCGCGCATCGTCGGCGGAATAGCGCGAGGCGAGGTCAACGCAGATCTAATCGTGGACGCAATTCAACCACCTGAAGACACCATCGCGTTCATCGAGGCGAAACTGCTGGCTGCCGGCTGGCAGACACCCACCCTCGCCGGACAACCGGGTGGCTTCGTCACGGTGCCGTTCAGCAGCAAGACCCTTTGCCGGAGCGCGGATGGACCGGTCATCTACATCAGCGCAACGCGACTTGCAAACGGCACGACCGACCTGCGTTACGGGTTGCAAACGTTCAAGGACCAGCATCCTGGCCTCTATTTCCCCTGCAAGGCAGAGCTACCGCCCGGCTACATGGGCCCGCCGGAATTTCCCACCCTCGTAGCGCCCCAAGGCGCCAGACAGTACGACATGGGCGGCAGCGGCTCACAAATCACCCAGGCGCAATATGTCACCATCGAGACCGAACTGAGCACGCAAGCCCTGCGCAAGCACTACGACGCGCAGCTTCAACAAGCCGGCTGGACGGCCCTGGAGAGCGGCGGCGACGATCGCGTGGCATGGAGCACGTGGTCATTCAGAGATCGCGAGGGCAAGCCGCAGCGAGGCTTGCTCTTTGTGTTGCAGCGCGATGCATCCAGTTCGGAGAAGTTCGTCCACTTACAGATGACGCGAGGTGCGGCTGGGAGCGCGCAAGGCGCACCGGCCATAGTTCGCGAAACCATCAGGCAACAGCCTTGAACCGCCGTAACCGGAGGACAACCGGCTGAAGCGCTGCACCCGACGATCGAGACGAGCCGACGGACGAAGTAACGTCTGTCCGGCTTAGATGGCATCGAGCAGATACCCCGGCGCCCACCAGTAGTCGTAGATCGGCTCGCTGCGCACGTGATCGAAGCCCGCCGCGCGCAACAGGCGCACCCACTTGGCAATCGGCATCTCCCAGTTCAAGCGCGCCTCGGTTTGGTCGAACGCGCCGAAGAACACAGGCATCAAGAAGCCCTGCACCACCAGTCCGTCGCCGGCATACTCGGCCAGGCCGCGCGCGTAGTGCTCGACGAAATAGCGCACGCGTTCCGGCGTCGCCAACCCCGCTTGTGAGGACGCCCATTCCGGCACATCGAACTCGGCGATCAACAAACGATCCGCGATCGCGCGCAGCCCGGCCAGCACGTGCGCGCGATCGGCAGGCGGCAACGCTTGCAACGCATAGGTGGCCTGCACCACGTCGTAGCGGCCGGCCTCGGCCCGGATGAACTGTTGCACCGTCATGTTGATGGCGCGGTGAGCGATGCCTCGCGCGTAGAGGGCAGCGCTGGCTTGCACCAGCATCGCGCTCGATGGCTCCAGCACGTCCAGCCGGCCAACGTTCGGCGTGAGCGCCGGCACCAGCGCCAGCCCACTGCCCACACCGACGTCGAGCAGCGCAAGCGACCGATATTGCTCGTATACGCGGCTCAGCGCAGCACTGGTGTTTTCGTACAACGGCACATTACCGCCGCCGCGGATGAACGCGGCGAACGCTTCGGGCGAGCTGTAAACGCCGCGCTTGCCCTCTCGCATCGCGCGGTCGAGATAGGCGACGGCGGCGGGGTATACGATGTTGGCCGGATCGGCCTGCGCAGCTTGCTGGGCCAACCGCCACGCATCGTCGTAGTGCTGTTGGCCGTAAGCGATGAGGGCCTCGCGGAATGCGTCCAGCGCGCGGGAGGACATGGCGCCAGTGTAACCGACATTTGCGCTTGTTTGCGCCTCACACTATCATCTATCTCAGCACATTCGCCGGCAGGCCGGATGACGACGTGTTTGCAACCCGTCGTGATCCGCATCGGCTTCATCGGCCGGCCCACTTCACTCGAAGACCTAAATGCCATGACTCCTGCTCCTTCTGCCTTAACCTCATTCGGCCGGATCGGCCTGCCGGCACCAATCAAAGAACTAGCCGCTCGCACGTGGGACGCTATCGTGGTCGGCGCCGGACACAATGGCCTGGCATGCGCGGCCTATCTGGCCCGCGCCGGGAATCGCGTGCTGGTGTTAGAAGCGCGCGAGCGCGTGGGAGGCGCATGCACCCTGGACGAGCCGTGGCCGGGCGTGCGCATGTCGCCGTGCGCCTATCTGGCCGGCTTGCTGCACCCGCTCGTCATCGAAGAACTCGGCTTCAAGCAATACGGCTACGAGTGGACCCCTGCGCTCAACGGCCTGTTCGTGCCATTCGAGGACGGCAGTAGCGTACAGCTCTACGATGACGACGAACGATGCGAGGCGGAGATTCGTCGGCTATCGCCGCGCGACCTCGCCGGCTGGCGCGCCATGCAGGCTGTGATGAAGCGCGCCCGTGACCTGATCCGACCTGACGACCTGACCCGACCTGACGACCTGACCCGACCTGACGACCTGACCGACCAGACTGACCAGACCGCCCTGACCGACCTGTGGATCGGCCCGCCACCGACGCGCGAACAGCTCGAAGCGCGCATCGGCAACGATGAGGAAGTGCGTGGGCTGCTATTCGAGTGGAGCATGTTCGAATATGTCGAACGCTATCTACAAGACGAGCGCCTGCGGATCGCTTACCTCGGCCAGGGCGTGATCGGCACCAACGCCAGTCCGTTCGACAAAGGCACGGCTTCGATCTACTTCCACCACAGCTCTGGACGGCTGGGCGGGTATTCCGGCACTTGGGGCTACGTGAAGGGCGGCATGGGGGTGATCTCGTTCATCCTGTGCGAGGCAGCGCAGGCAGCCGGCGCCGTCGTTGCGACCGGTGTGCCAGTGGCGCGCATCTGTCCCGGCGAAGGGGTCATGCTCGAGGGTGGCGAGGCGATTCATGCGCCGACCGTGGTTAGCAACGCCGATCCGCGCATGACGCTGCGGCTGCTCGGGGACGACGCCGACGCGTGCTGGCGCGAGCATGTCATGCGTATCCCGATCCAGGGCTGCACGGTGAAGTTCAACTTCCTGCTGCGGGAGCTGCCCGACTTCAAGGCGCGGCCTGGCCAGTTCCAGCCCCATCATTTCGGCCAGATCAACACGCCGCTGACCGCAGCGGAGTGGCAGGCTGGCTTCGCGGCAGCGCAGCGGGGCGAGTTGCCGGCGTGGCTGTGGACGGAGCAATACTTCCAGACCGTGCACGACACGAGCGTGATCGCGCCAGACTCGCCGTATCGCGGGTGCCACACGATGAGCGTGTTCTCGCAGTATGTGCCGTATGGTTTCGCGGATGGCCGTAGCTGGGATGAACGCCGCGAGGAGGTCAAGCAGCTCGGTATCGCATCCATCGCACGCTTCGTCTCGAACTTCCCCCAGGCTGTGATAGACGTAGAAGTACTTGGTCCACCGGACATCGAACGGCGCACCGGCCTGACCGGCGGGCACATCTTTCAAGGTGAATGCCTGCCCGACTTCATGTGGGACCGGCGGCTGAGCTACAAGACACCGATGGACGGTGTGTATCTGTGCGGGGCATGCACCCACCCAGGCGGCAGCGTGATCGGCCTCAACGGCCGCAACGCGGCGATGGCAATCCTGGAAGAGAAGAAGTGTTACCGACACCACTGACACCACCGACACCAACGGCACCTTGACACTACCTCTGCAACACCCCCACGCTGTAGAACTCGTATGAAGCTGCAGCGTCCGGCACATCCAACACGTGCACGGTAAAGCGGCAAGGCAAACCGTGCTCAGGCATGTGCGTCTGCCACCATGCCCGATAGGCTCGCGCATACGCTGCGCGCAACCGCTTCATTTCCTCTTGAAAGCCGACCGGGTCCACGAGCGGATTAGGGGATTTGGGCTGGCAGCCGAACACGTGCATTTCGATGAAGTCCACCGCGGTGATCGAATCGCAGATGCCGGCATCGCGCAACCACTTCTCCCAGCATTGAAACACCAGAGGGATCTCGCGCTCGGGGTCCATCCTCACCGGTTCGTCCAGGCCAAGCACGCCCTGAGCAGAATAGCCACCGGTCAGGCCGGCGAAGTAAATGCGCAGGTCGCCGTCAGGCTGCACCTCAGTCACCAGGTTGGAGAGCACGGCATCGTCGCTCTCATAGTAGTAGGTCAATTTGCCGCGTCGCTTGATTTTGAAAGCCATGTGGACGATGATAATCAAATCATGACCGTCGAGCGCAGACGCATCCTGATCCTGACCGCCGACGCTGGCTTCGGTCATCGCAGTGCAGCCAACGCCCTGGCCGAGGCGCTACATGAGCTGGCAGGCGAGACGGTTGAGGTGCACGTCGTTAACGCGCTCGACCATCCGCGCGTGCCCCGGCTGTTGCGCGAGAGCCAGACCGACTACGATCGCCTGGTCCGACAGGCGCCGGAACTCTATCAGCTCGGCTACGCCGCCACCGATCAACCCCTCACCAGCCTGATCTTCGAGAGCGCGGTCATTCTGATGCTGTATGAGGCGATGCGCGACACGCTCAACCGCTATGATCCGCAGGTCATCATCATCACCTGGCCGTTGTATCAGGCTCCGCTGAGCGCTTTGTTCCGGCTGAACGGCCGCAATGCTGCGCTCATCACTGTGGTCACCGACCTGATCAGCGTGCATCGGGTGTGGTTCAACGACGCAGCCGACCGGCTGGTGGTGCCGACGCAGGAGGCTCATGACCTGGCAGTGAAATACGGCGTGCGTGAGGACAAGATCCGCCTTATCGGCATCCCGGTCAACCCGGCGCTGAGCAAGGACGAAGGGCCAAAAGATGACGTGCGCGCCAGGCTCGGCTGGCAGCCCGGGCTAACCACCCTCCTGGCCGTCGGTAGCAAGCGCGTGCCCAAATTGGGCGAAATGCTGCAGGGGCTGAATCACTCTGGCTTGCCGATCCAACTGGTCATCAGCGCTGGTGGCGATGACGATCTGTATCGCCGGTTACAAGATACGGAGTGGCACGTTCCAACGCATCTCTACCGCTTCGTAGACACAATGCCCACATTCATGCACGCTGCCGACGCCATTATCTGCAAAGCCGGGGGGTTGATCACCACCGAGTCGCTGGCCTGCGGCCTGCCCATGATCCTGATCGAAGTGCTGCCTGGACAAGAAGAGGGCAACGCGCGGTATGTGGTGGAAGGCGGTGCAGGGATGATCGCCGAGTCGCCGCTGGACGTGCTGCAACACGTCTGCCACTGGTTGCGGGCGGGAGGCCAGGAACTGGCGGAATTTGCCGCCCGCGCCCGCCGACTGGGCAAGCCACGGGCCGCCTACGATGTTGCGCAGATGGCGCTCACCGCCGCCGAGGTCAGCGTGCGCTGGCGCGAAGAAGGCTTGCCCGATCCAAACACCATGTCGCCTCAGCAACTGCGCGAGATGTTGCGCCGGTTCGGCGTTCCTTCGCGCGCCGAGGCGGGGGAACAGCGGCGCTACGAGTGATCCGGCCTCGTTCGGTACAATCGCGCCCACCATGGCGCCTGGCTACTATCGCTTTCCCACTATCCACAACGACGTTGTCGCTTTCGTGTGTGAAGACGATCTGTGGGTCGTCGCAGTACAGGGGGGTATTCCACGCCGGCTGACAGCCGCGCCCGACGAAGAATCCTCGCCGCGCTTTTCGCCCGATGGCCGGTGGCTGGCCTTCACAGGACAGGATGAAGGCGGCAAGGAAGTCTACGTCATGCCGGCCCTGGGCGGCGCGCCGCGACGCCTGACTTACTGTGGAGGAGACTGCGACGTGGTCGGCTGGACGCGCGACGGCCGGGTGATCTTCGCCAGCGCCGTCAACCAACCGTTCAGCAATATCACCTTCCTCTATACCGTCGCCCTTGACGATCCGGCCCAACCGCGACGCATTCCATGCGGCCCGGCCCGGACGATCGCCTATGGACCGCAGGGCGGTGCGGTGATCGGGCGCAACACCGGCGATCCGGCACGCTGGAAGCGTTACCGCGGCGGCATGGCCGGACGCCTGTGGATAGACCTGCGGGGCAACGGCGACTGGAAGCCGCTCATCGAGCTGGACAGCAACCTGGCCTCGCCGATGTGGTTGGACGACAACCGCATCTACTTCATCAGCGACCACGAAGGCGTGGGCAACCTGTATTCTTGCACCCCCAACGGCAAACAGTTGCGCCGCCACACCACGCATCGCGACTTCTACGTGCGCAACGCCACCACCGATGGCCGGCGCATTGTCTACCACGCCGGCGCCGACCTGTACGTGTTCGACCCGGCGCAAGGGCGCGCGCAGATCATCCCGATCGAATGGCATTCGCCGCAGACCCAGCGGCAGCGCAAGTTCTCTTACGCCGGCTTCAGCCTGGACGGTTACGCCCTCAGCCCCAAGGGCGACAAGCTGGCCATCACCACGCGCGGCAAGCTCTACACCTTCCACAACTACGAAGGCGCAGTGATGCAACATGGGGCCACCGATGGCGTGCGATACCGCCTGCCGGTCTGGACCAATGACGAAACCGTGCTCGCCATCACCGACGAAGGCGGTGAAGAAGCCTGGCAAAGCTTCTGTCGCCAGGACGACGCGCCGGGCGAACGCGCGCCGATCATGGATACCGGTCGCATCACCGCAGTGAAGATCAACCCGCGCAAGGGCCAGATCGCCTTCACCAACCACCGCTACGAGCTGATCGTCTACGATCACGAGAGCGAAACGCTGCGCATCGTAGATCGCGGCTTGAGCAAGCCGATCCAGGGCTTCGACTGGTCGCCCGACGGCGAATGGCTGGCCTACGCGTGCTCGATTTCGCTGCGCCGCACGGCGATCAAGCTCTGGCACGGGACGACGGGCGAGGTCAGGCAGATCACCGATCCGGTGCTTGCCGATGTGCAGCCGGCCTTCGACCCGACCGACAAGTATCTGTTCTTTCTCTCCTCGCGCATCTTCACGCCGGTCTACGACAACTTGCAATTCGAGCTGAGCTTCCCGCGCGGCATGGTCCCCTGCCTGATCACCCTGCAGAAAGACACCCCTTCGCCCTTCATGCCGCTGCCGCCGCAGGAGACCGATGAAGAGGAGGAGGACGGGAAAGAGGAGGGAGACAAAGAAGACGGGGGAGACGGAGGAAAGTCGCGGAGCGATGGCAAGAAAGGCGCGGCGAAGAAGGAAAGACCGAAGGTAATCATAGACCTGGACGGCATCGAGAAACGCGTGCTGGCCTTCCCGGTGCGCGAAGGGCTTTACCGCCAGATCGCCTGTGCGCGAGACGGCAAGCGAGTCTTCTATACCGTCTATGCCCCCGAATCGGCGTTGAACGGCGCCTTTGGTGACGCACGCGAGCCCGCCTCCAAGCTCAAGGTATATGACCTGGAAGCACGCCGAGAGGAAGAGGTGGCCGACAACGTGCGGGACTTCGCGCTTTCGGCGAACGGCAACTGGCTGGTCTACTGGACGGGCATCCGACTGCGCGTGGTGAAGGCGGGAGCGCCTCTCAGCAACGACGGCCCTCCGCGCAAATCGGGATGGATTGACCTGGGCCGCGTCAACGTGAGCGTGAATCCGGCTGCCGAATGGCGACAGATGTTCCGCGAGGCGTGGCGGCTGCAGCGCGATCAATTCTGGACGCCCGACATGTCGCAGGTGGACTGGGAAGCCGTCTACGAAACCTACCTCCCGCTGGTCGAGCGGGTAAGCAGCCGCGCAGAGTTCAGCGACCTGATGTGGGAGATGCAGGGCGAACTCGGCACATCGCATTGCTACGAGTATGGCGGCGACTACCGCGCCAACCTGCGCTACGTCGCCCTGGGCCGCCTGGGCGCCGAGTTCGAATGGGACGAATCTGAGGGCGCCTGGCGCGTCACCCGCGTCGCTCGCGGCGACACCTGGTCACCGCGGGATGATTCGCCGCTGAACGCGCCCGGTGTGAACGTGCGCCCGGGCGATCGTCTGCTGGCCATCAACGGTGTGAAACTCACCCGCGAATGCTCGCCGCACATGCTGCTGGTCAACCAGGCCGGCGTTGACATCGCGCTGACGGTGAGCAGCGAGGACGCGGCGGGCATAGGTCAGGGCCCGGAAGCCGAAGGCAATGGGCGCGGAGCGGAGAACCGGCAGGAAGCCTCGGCCAAATCCACGCCGAGAGTAGTCATCGTCAAGACATTGCACGACGACCGCCGGGCCTGGTATCGCGACTGGGTGGAGGGCAACCGCAGGCGGGTGCACGAAGCGACATGCGGCCGGGCCGGCTATGTGCACATCCCCGACATGATGCCGCGCGGCTTCGCCGAATTCCACCGCGGCTTCCTGGCCGAGCTGGAGCGCGACGGGCTGATTGTGGACGTGCGCTACAACAGCGGCGGCCATGTCTCGCAACTGATCCTGGAGAAGCTGGCCCGCAAACGCATCGGCTACGACGTCGCGCGCTGGGCGCAGGTGCCGATTCCCTATCCGGAGGAGTCGGTCATCGGCCCGCTAGTCGCGCTGGCCAACGAATACGCCGGCAGTGATGGCGACATTTTCGCGCACGGCTTCAAGACGCTGAAGCTCGGCCCACTGATCGGCATGCGCACGTGGGGCGGCGTCATCGGCGTCTCGCCGCAACATACGCTCACCGATGGCACGACCACCACCCAGCCAGAATTCGCCCTGTGGTTCCACGACGTGGACTGGCGGCTGGAGAACTACGGCGCCGAGCCGGACATCGTGGTGGACAACACGCCGCAGGATTGGGCGAGCGGCCGCGATGCACAACTCGAGCGCGCTATCGCCGAGATCCGGCGGTTGCTGGAGGCCAATCCGCCGCAGTTGCCGGCGTTCGACGCACGGCCGAGCCGCGCCGCGCCCCGGCTCAGGTGAACCGCGCGTCAGCGGATCGTCACCGGAGTGCCCACGCTTGCCCAGCGATACAGCCAGGCCGCGGCCGATGTAGGCATCACAATGCAGCCCAGCGAATTGGCGGCCAGGCCGCCGTTCGCGCGGATGGAATAACCATGAAAGCCGTTCTGGATGCGGCCGACGTAGTAAATCCCCATCCAGTACGGCAGCTTCCATCCCAGCGCAGAGGACTTCGCCATCGCAATCTTGTTCTGGATGCGAAAGGTGCCGCGTTTGGCGCCCCGCACATTGGCGCGCGTGGTGAAGACCACGGTGTCGCCCTCATAGGCATAGACCCGCTGTTCGCCCAGCACGACCACGATGCGCTTGCGGCCGGCGGCGGCGGCCGGCGATGGCAAGGCAGCAAAAGTCGGCAACGCAACGAGCAAGACGGCGACGAGGCGGGCGAGTAGTTTGACGGGATGCATGGCGAATGCTTCGAGCGAATGCTTCGAGCGAATGCTTCGAGCGAATCTTTAATGGAAGTGGTTATAGCGCGCCCGCGAAAAGACGCAACCAGCGAGACGACGGCTCGCTCCACCACGGCTTTTCTAGCCCTCTTCTCATTCAGCGGGCCTATCATCATGCCACCATGGCCGACGCAACGCATCCACAACATATCCTCGTCGTCGAGGACGACCGCGCCATCTCGCGCGGCCTCGAATTCGCCCTCAAGCAGGAAGGCTTTGCCGTCACCGTCGTAGAGACCGGCGAGGCGGCGCTCGAAGCAGCGCGTCATCAGGCCATCCACCTGATCTTGCTGGACGCCCGGCTGCCGGGCATGAGCGGCTTCGACGTGTGCCGCCAGTTGCGCGCCGAGGGCAAACGCCAACCGATCCTGATGGTCACCGCGCGCGACGAGGAAGTGGACAAGGTGCTCGGCCTGGAGCTGGGCGCGGACGACTACATCGTGAAGCCCTTCAGCCTGCGCGAATTGATCTCGCGCATTCGCGCTGCCTTGCGTCGGACGTACGGTGAACTGTCAGCCGGCGACGCCGAACGCCAGGAGATTCAGTTCGGCAACATCAAGGTGGACATGACGCGCCTGACGGTCGAACGCGACGGCCGCGTGATTCCGCTCACCCCGACCGAGTTCAAACTGCTGCGCTACCTGATCATGCATCCTCGCCGGCCGTTCAGTCGCAGCGCGCTGATCGAGGCGGTATGGGGCTACAGCGGCGGCATCGGCGACGATCGCACCGTGGATGTACACATCCGCCACCTGCGCGAGAAGCTGGAGGACGATCCGGCTCAACCGCGCTGGTTGGTGACGATGCGCGGCGTCGGGTACAAATTCGAGCCGTGACTGCGCCCCCATTCCCTGCTTCCGCACTCCCCACCCTTTCGTCGTCGAAAGCCGGGTGATTGCGGAACCTTAACCGAATCCTCCGACATTCCGCAAACGTGCGCCCCTAGAATCGCTCGTTGGAAGGACACGATTCAGCAGGAGATGAGCGTATGACGCGACACACATTGAGAATTCTGAGCATCGTCGTTGCGCTGGCCGTTGCGCTGACGAGCATAGCGGTGACGGGGAACCCGGCAGCGGCCATTGCGCCGTCGGCGCCGGCGGCCCAGGCTGCGGACGAAGATAAGGGCGTGTTGATCGTTGCCGTCCAACGCGGCAGTCCGGCAGCCAAAGCCGGCCTTCGCCGCGGCGACATCATCCTCGAAGTGAACGACGCCGAGGTCAACGACGCACAAGCCCTGCGCGATGCGCTGGCGAAGTTCAAACCGGGCGACGAGGTGCAAATCCGCATTGCCCGCGGTGAGGGCGAACGCACCCTCAAGGTCATCCTCGGCCAGGCCGACGGCCGCGCCTACCTAGGCGTGACGCCCTTCCCGGAGACGGCAACGCCACAAGCACAGCCAGGCCAGGGCAATGGTCCGGCACCTCGACCCGATCCCCAGCAGGCCGAGGAGATGCGCAGGTGGCTGCAAGAGCAATGGCAGCGCTTCGCCCCGCAGGTGCGCATCACCGAGGTGATCACGGGTAGCCCGGCCGAGAAAGCCGGCCTGCAAAAGGACGACCTGATCATCGCCGTGAATGACATCCAGCTTGACCTGCGAAACACGCTGGCCGACGTCATCGCCCGATTCAAGCCGGGCGACGAGGTCACGCTGAAGATCAAACGCGGCGGCACCGAGCGCCAGGTGAAGGTGCGCCTGGGCGAGAACCCCGATCGGAAGGGAACAGCTTTCCTCGGCGTTCGATACGCGCCGGCCGTGGGCGCGATTCGGCTGCCGGACGGCCTCCCGCACAACCTGCCGCTGCCGTTGCCCAACCCGCCCGGCCAGGGCGCCCCGTTCGAGTTACCCCGGCGCTGGGCCGCGGTGACCGTTGGAGATGTGGCCTCCGGCAGCCCGGCCGAGAAAGCCGGCCTGCAGAAGGGCGACATGATCCTCGCGGCCAACGACAAAGAGATTCGCGAGCCGGGCGATCTCGTCAAGCTGGTGCAGAACAGCAAGCCCGGCGAAAAGATCACGCTCAGCGTGCAACGCGCCGGCGAAGAAAAGCCGATCGAGATCACCGTGACGCTGGGCGAAAACCCAGACAAGCCGGGCGCGGCTTACATGGGCGTATCGCTCGGCCAGTTCATCCGCTTCGAGCGCATCCTGCCGGGAAGCGAGGAAAGCGACGGCGAGGGATTCGAGATCATCCCTGGCTTTCGCCTGCCGTTCGGCTTCGGCGATCTGCCATTCCCATTCCCGCCGAATCCCGAAGTTCCGGAAATGAACAGGCGAGCAGCCTAGCGTTCGAACGCCTCGCTCGGCCTGGGATCGCTCCACGGGCTGCCGGCGCGATCGGCGGCCCGTGGGGCTCTTCGGGTTTCGCGCAAAGGTGAGGTCAGATGCGATCCCTTTCGATCCGTTGGCGATTGGTGCTGAGCTACGTGCTGCTCACCGTGGTGACGGTGAGCATGGTCGGCGCGCTGGCGCTATCGCTGATCCGCACCAGTCTGGTGGAACGCGAAACCGAACTGCTGACGATGAACGCCCAAGCCATCGCGCGACAGGCCGCCCGTTCCATTCAACCGGTGTCGGACCTGCACAGCCTGCAACAACTGGCCGACATGGCTGCCTTCCTCGGCAACATGCAGGTGCGCGTCCTCGACGCCGACGGCAAGCTGATTGTGGACTCCGGCCCACGCGGCGCAGCGGATCGCCTGATGTGGATCACGCCGCCGCGCCGGGGCTCCGGCCTCGACGCGCTGATCCGACAACCGTGGATCGTCGCAGAACTGGTCGCCCGCAACAACGCGGCCTGGCCCGACTTCGAGGCGCGCTTGTTGGAGGAGCTGGGCATGAGCGACGCCTTTCCGGGCATGAGCGTGCTGGTCGTTGAGCGCATGCGCAGCCCGTATGGCAACCGCCTGATCTTCTCCGAGCTGCGCCAACCGCCCGGCCCGGCCCCGATCCGTGAAGAGCCGTTGCCGGCCAGCGCCACCCGCGTGCGCATGCCGATCGAGCTGGGCGGCTCAACGGTCGGCTACGTCGAACTCAGCAGCGCCTCGACCTTCAACGACGAGGCGCTGGCCGCATCGCAACGCGCCTTCTTGCTGGCCGCAATGGGCGCCACGCTCGTGGCCGCGCTGGCCGGCCTGTGGGTGAGCCGCAGCCTCTCTTCGCCGCTGCTGGCTTTGGCCGCTGCCGCTGCCCGCATGGCAGGCGGGGATCTTTCGGCCCGCGCGCCGACGCGCGCCAACAGCCAGTCCCGCGACAGCCAGTCGCGCGACGGCCGGCCCGGCGATGAGATCGAAC